>NZ_JBSGYT010000002.1:0-264836 GCF_053610645.1 Streptomyces sp. NPDC054883
GTTTCCGCCGACCCGGCCAAGATGCTGCCGGGAGTGCGGGGATCGCAGTTGCTTGACCGGAGACCACCTCACTATCGATGTCCTGCGGTACCCGGGCTCAGACTTCCGCCCGGGCGATCCTGATGGTGCTCTGCGTCCTCCGTTCGTCCCTCTGGATCAATCACTTACCAAACGGGAACCGGTTACTGCTCATACTGCGAACCGCTTGTACTTCTGGTGGCCTCGCCCAGCGCCACTCTTCGGCAGCCAGCCCCGTCGCCCATCCTGCATCTGCTCTGGCTTAGAACCCCACTGCCGAACTTCCCGGTACGCGCGCCCGCAGCCGACGCCTTCACCGAGGTGCTGCTCACTGACTTCACTGCTGGTACTGCCAACTGCACTTACTGCGAGTACTGCCACTGCGGTAACTGCGGTACTGCTTGTGGCGGCCCCTGATCACTGCGGGCCACCCGGTCCGGTGGTCAGTCCCGTCGCCGTCCTGCAACCGCTCTGGCTTCGGAACTCCACCACCGCACCGTCCTGCGAACTGCAACTGCGGATCCTGCTTGTACTGCGGGTACTGCCGCCCGGCAGTTCGTCTCTGCCGGGCCCTGCTGTCCCTCTGGGCTACGAGAGAAACCATAACCACGCCGCAGCCCAATGTCTACTCCAGCCGAGATAGATTTTCCGGCGCGCCGAGGAGGGCATTGAGGTGGCCGTCCAGGCCCCGGCCCGCACGCGCCGCGCATGCGCCCCCTGACGTCGACGGCGGCACCGGGGCTTCGGCCGGCCCCTGGTCAGCAGGCTCGCCCGAGCGACCGCGGTCACCCGTCGGGCCACCGGCGGGAAGACGGATGAGTGCCCTTCTCGCCTGGTGGCGCTACCGCTGGAGCGGGCGGACAGGCCGGTGAATAGAATCGGCTCTCATGTCGAAGCCTGACCAGCTGCTCGTTGAAGTCGCCACCCTGGTGGAGTCCGGGCAGAGCAATCAGATGTCCCTGACCGTGGTCACCAGCGGTGCTGTCATCACCGGTCGGCTGGCCCCCGAAGCCGTCTGGAGGCAGCGGGTGTCGGAGGTCCTGACGGACTCGGCCCGCCTGGCCGAGTTCTCCGCCGTCTTCACCGCCACGACCCGCCGGGACGGGCCGCCAACCCATCTGCACTTCCATGTGGCCCGGATCCTGCAGGGCACGGTGGGGATCCCGGAGACGGGCGGGATGTATCGAGTCTCGATCGCGGATGTCAGTGCCTGGACCGTGGGCGACTTCAGCTACTCCGACCACTGACCCTGCGCCGCGTAGAGAAAGCCGTCGGTACGCAGGAGGGCCCGACCGGCACGTGCCGGTCGGGCCCTCGTCGCCAAGTCCGTGTCGGCTCGCGCCGGTCCCGTCGGTCAGACGGTAACGGGGTGCCCGAGCATTGCGGCTGCCTTCTGGAGCGGGCTGAGGACGCGAGTGGGGGCTGCGGCCTGGGGAAGCCCGCGGCAGGTGAACCCGAGCTGGGTCATGGCCCGGAGGACTTCACCGGCGCTGAAGTCACGGCGGTCCTGGCGGGTGATGACCTGGCCGACCTGCTTGACGGGGTAGGTACGGCGCCCGATGATCACGGACTCGCCGACGGCCTGCTCGGGCTTGATGCCCTTCATCGATTCCAGGACGCCGCTCTTGGTCAGGTCGAACGGGAAGCGGGCGATGACGCAGCGCATGATGCCTCACAGGGAGAAGAGGTGAATGGTCCGACCGCGCGGTGAGGTCGTTCAGCGGGCAAGGGCGAGGACGCCCAGAGCGCTGCCTTGCTCATCGACGACGGGCAGGGCGTCGAGCCGGCGGTAGCGCATCGCGTGCTCGGCCTCGGCCATCGTGGTCATGGGCGAGGTGACCGGCCCGCGGTCGCCGAGAACGTCACGCAGCCTGACCCGGTCCGTGTACGCGTCACTGTCGCGGACGGTGGCGAGCCGGGCCTGGGTGACCAGTCCCGTGCACAGGCCGTCCTCGTCGCAGACGAGCAGATGTCCGGCGCGGGCACTGGCCATGACGGACAAGGCCACCTCGACCGTCATGTCGTCACAGACCTGTGGCCCGGCCGCCTCCATGGCGTTGCCCACGGTCTGGGCCACAGGGTTGGAAATCACCGGGCGGGGCTGCATCTGGACCAGCGTCAAAACGTGCCTCCTGGAGAGATGGGTCAGTCTTCTGATCACGTGGTTGTCAGGCCGCCGCATCGAAGGCGGACTGCCGCACGCTGACGCGCCGGGCAGCCGAAGCGGGGCTGCGTCGACCGCGGGAGGCTGTGCCGCGCTTGGGCCGCTCGGACACCGGCGCCGTGATGGTGACGGGGATGCCGGAAGGGGCCTGGGCTCCGGTGATCCGGTTCAGTGCTTCCTCGCCGGAGCGGACCTGGGTGGTCTGCGGGGTGATGCCCGCGGCCTGCATCAAGCGGGCCATCTCGCGGCGCTGATTGGGGGTGACCAGGGTGACGACGGTGCCGGACTCGCCGGCGCGGGCGGTGCGGCCGCCGCGGTGGAGGTAGTCCTTGTGGTCGGTGGGCGGGTCCACGTTGACGACGAGGTCGAGGTTGTCGACGTGGATGCCGCGGGCGGCGACGTTGGTGGCGACCAGGACGGTGACGTGTCCCGTCTTGAACTGGGCCAGGGTGCGGGTGCGCTGGGGCTGGGACTTACCTCCGTGGAGGGCGGCGGCACGGACGCCGCTGTCGAGGAGGCCCTGGGTGAGGCGGTCCACGGCGTGCTTGGTGTCCAGGAACATCATCACCCGGCCCTCGCGCGCCGCGATCTCCGTCGTCATCCGCTGCTTGTCGGCGCCGTGGACGTGCAGGATGTGGTGCTCCATGGTCGTCACCGCACCGGCCGAGGGGTCCACCGAGTGCACGACCGGGTCGGTCAGGTAGCGGCGCACCAGCAGGTCGACGTTGCGGTCCAGGGTGGCGGAGAACAGCATCCGCTGGCCTTCGGGGCGCACCTGGTCCAGGAGGGCGGTGACCTGGGGCATGAAGCCCATGTCGGCCATCTGGTCGGCTTCGTCGAGGACGGTGATCGCGATGTGGTTCAGCCGGCAGTCGCCCCGGTCGATGAGGTCCTTCAACCGGCCGGGCGTGGCCACGACGACCTCCGCGCCTCCGCGCAGCGCTCCGGCCTGCTTGCCGATCGACATGCCGCCGACGACCGTGGTCAGGCGCAGCTTCACGGCGCGGGCGTACGGGGTGAGGGCGTCGGTCACCTGCTGCGCCAGCTCACGCGTCGGGACCAGGATCAGGGCGAGGGGCTGGCGGGGCTCGGCGCGCTGACCGGCGGTGCGGGCCAGCAGCGCGAGGCCGAAGGCCAGGGTCTTGCCGGAGCCGGTGCGCCCCCGTCCCAGGACGTCACGGCCCGCGAGGGTGTTGGGCAAGGTGGCGCCCTGGATCGGGAAGGGCACGGTCACGCCCTGCGCGCCGAGGGCGGCCAGCAGCTCGGCCGGCATGTCGAGATCGGCGAAGGCTTCGACGGCGGGCAGCGCGGGAGTGATGGTCTTCGGCAGGGCGAACTCGCCCTGGACCGTCGCGGGTCGGCGGCCGAAGCCGCCCGAGCGGTTCGGGCCTCCGGAACGGCTCGGGGTGGACGAGCCGAAGCGGCTTCCCCGACCCGAACCAGCGTCAGTGCCGAAAGCGGGGCCACTGGTGCGGCTGCGGGTGCGGGAGGAACGGCCGTTCGTACGTGTGGGGTTCATTCAGAACCTTCCTTGATACGGCACGTATCAAGGAATTCCCGCAGCGAAAACGCGGCGCAGGGAATCACAAGAACGGGCCGAATGGAATGCGAAAGCGATTCTGGCCTGAGGAAATCTGCACGGGCGCAGTCGCTGAAATGGGTTGGCGTCCTGCGGACGCAATCCAGAGAACCAACGTGGGTGCAGCTCTGAGGAGCCTGCGACCCTGAACGGTACGTCCCGCAGGTGACTCCACTGCGGGAAATGCTTGCAGCTGGGGCCCGCACCCCGAGGGATGCGGGCCCCAGCTACGAAATGCGCGTCAGCGTCAGGCGGGAACGATGTTCTCGGCCGTCGGGCCCTTCTGGCCCTGCGCGATGTCGAAGGTGACCTTCTGGCCCTCCAGCAGCTCGCGGAAGCCCTGGGCGGCAATGTTCGAGAAGTGGGCGAACACGTCAGCGCCGCCTCCGTCCTGCTCGATGAAGCCGAAACCCTTTGCCGCGTTGAACCACTTCACGGTGCCAGCAGCCATGTCATATCTCCTTTGGGGCAGTACACCGGCATCCGCACCATGCGGATGCCGTGTCGCCGCGATGATGCCCCGCCCGGAAAATAGCCCGGAAATATAAAGCGCTCGAATGCGGCGCGGAGGCCGACTGGAGACGCTTGAAGTTTTTTTGGGTACCAAAACTGCAACCGAGATCGACAGTAGCACGCCTCAGTGGCTTGTGTGCGTTAAATATCTCCGCCTTATGCGGCGCGGCAAAAACTCTCCCGGTGGGGCCCGATGAACTCTCAGACCGCGGGCACAGATACTGATTCACCCCGACTGCAGCGTTTCGGCAGCAAGGGCGTTCACGAGCTGCGACGTGCGCCGTCAGGCGGAATGTGAGCCCTGCGGGCGGGGAAGGGGAGCGCAGGTGATGACCGAGTTGAAGTTCGAAACCGTCGTGTGTCCGCACTGCGCGGCCGGCCCAGACGCTGGGCAGGCCCTTGCTGCGAGTTGGGGCACGCGGAGGGCACGGCGAGGGCTGAGAGGTCTAGACAATGAAGAAGGCCCAGGTCGGTGACCTGGGCCTTCTTGCAAGAGCGGATGACGGGAATCGAACCCGCGCTATAAGCTTGGGAAGCTCATGTTCTACCATTAAACTACATCCGCATAGGTTTCCAGTTGTCTGGATCCTCAGCTTCGCCCACTCTACCTCATGATCGACCCCCGGTGAATCCGCCGCGGGGTCGTTGTCGTTCCGGGCGTGCAGGAGGGGTCGTGGGGGCGGGAGTTGGGGCGTGGCTTAAGGTTCGGAGCGGCGGCTGGAGCGGGTCTGAGTCATCCCCTAATGTGGCGATTCGTCGCAGTACGGCTCGTTGGGGAAAGGGACTCGATGGAGCACACCGTCGTCCGTTGTGCCGAAGGGCACGTTTTCAGCACCGCTTCGTTCCCGTTGCGGCAGCTCGGTGCCGCCCGGATCGGACCGGGGCGGTTGCTGCGGTGTCCGCGGTGCGCGCGGCTGAGGCACGCCGTGCCCGTGGGCGGCGCGAAGCGGTAGCCGTCGGGGCGTAGTGATCAGGGCGCGCGGGCGCCGCTCTCGATTGGGGGTGGCCCGCGCGCTCTGCGTATCCTCGGCACGTGCTTCTCTCTGACAAAGACATCCGGGCCGAGATCGACAGCGGACGGGTTCGCATCGACCCGTTCGACGAGTCGATGGTGCAGCCCTCCAGCATCGATGTGCGTCTCGACCGGTTCTTCCGGGTCTTCGAGAACCACCGGTACGCCCACATCGACCCCGCCACCGAGCAGCCGGACCTGACCCGGATGGTCGAGCCGGAGGGGGACGAGGCGTTCATCCTGCACCCGGGCGAATTCGTCCTCGCCTCGACCTACGAGGTCATCTCGCTGCCCGAGGACATCGCCTCCAGGTTGGAGGGGAAGTCCAGCCTGGGCCGCCTGGGGCTGGTCACGCATTCGACCGCCGGCTTCATCGACCCGGGCTTCTCGGGCCACGTGACCTTGGAGCTGTCGAACCTGGCCACGCTGCCGATCAAGCTCTGGCCGGGCATGAAGATCGGCCAGCTCTGCCTGTTCCGGCTCAGCTCGCCCGCGGAGTTCCCGTACGGCAGCGAGCGGTACGGGTCGCGCTACCAGGGCCAGCGCGGCCCGACGGCGTCGCGATCCTTCCAGAACTTCCACCGCACCCAGGTGAGGCACGAGGCATGAGCGACGTACGCGAGAACCTGACCTACGACGGGTTCGGGCGCGCCGTGCGCGAGCTGGCGCAGACCATCGCCGACGACGGCTACGAGCCCGACATCATCCTGAGCATCGCCCGCGGCGGCGTGTTCGTGGCGGGCGGCCTGGCGTACGCGCTCGACTGCAAAAACATTCACCTCGTGAATGTTGAATTTTATACGGGAGTGGGCACCACGCTGGAGATGCCGGTCATGCTGGCGCCGGTGCCCGAGGCCATCGACTTCACCGACAAGAAGGTGCTGATCGCCGACGACGTCGCCGACACCGGCAAGACGCTCAAGCTGGTGCACGACTTCTGCCTGGGCACGGTGGCGGAGGTCCGGTCGGCCGTCATCTACGAGAAGTCGCACTCGCTCGTGAAGTGCGAGTACGTGTGGAAGAAGACCGACGAGTGGATCAACTTCCCGTGGTCGGTCGAGCCGCCCGTCGTCAAGCGCGAGGGCCAGGTCCTCGACGCCTGACGGCGAGGGACGTACGAGGGGCATAGCGAAGGGACCGGCGCCACATCCGTGGGCCGGTCCCCTTCGTGTGCGGCCGCAGCGCTCAGATCGTGCCGAGCTTGATGATCGACAGCAGCGCGATCAGCTGGATCGCGGACGCGCCGAGCGCCTTCGGCCAGGGCAGGTCGTGCGACTTGCTCACCAGTGAGGTGAAGAGCGCGCCGGCCGCCAGCCAGGTGGCCCAGCCCAGGACCTGGACGACCATGTTGTCGCCGCCGAGGAAGACCGCGAACAGCAGGCGCGGCGCGTCGGTGATCGACATGACCAGCATCGACAGGCCGACGGTCGGCTGCCACGCACCGTCGCCGCCCAGCTGGCGGGCCAGGGTGTGGGTGACGCCGCCCAGGATGAGGCCGCAGATGACGAAGGCGACGCCGGTGCTGAGGACGATGGGGACGGCCTGGGCGAGGGTGGCCTTGATGGCGTCCTCACGGGCCTTGTCGAAGCCGAAGACCGCGAGCATGCCGTAGAGGAAGGTCACGATCAGCGCCGGACCCCAGACGGGGTAGTCGCGCATCCGGAAGAACGTCGGGCCCGGCCGCATCACGATGCCGCGCAGCAGCTCCTTCCAGGGCAGCCGCGGACCGGCCGGGGCGGCCGGCGCCGAACCGGCGTGGTACGTCGCGCCCTGGTAGGGCGCGGCCTGGCCGTACGGGTCCTCGCCGATGGAGAAGGCCTGCGTGTAGCCGGGGTTGTCGGCGTACGAGGCCTCGTGCGCGGGCTGCTGGTACGCCTGGGGGTGCGGTTGACCGTAGGGGTCGAAGTACTCGGGCTCGCCGTGGTCCCGGGCGCCGCCGGTGGCCTGCTGGGGCCACTGCTGCTGGGGAGGGGGACCGGCGGGAGGGTAGGGCTGACGGCCGTACGGCGCCTGCGGCGCGCCTGGCGCCTGCTGCTGACCGTACGGCTGCTGCCGCGGGGGTTGCGGGGGTTGTTGCGGGGTGCGGTTGTTGTCCCGGCCGCGTCCGATCCTGAATCCAGCCACGTGATCGAAAGTACCTGGTCCGGAGGGCGCGGGTGGGCGGGCGGCCGGAACCGGCGTCCTTTGCGGCTGAGCTGTGACATCCCCTAGGGGAACTCCCGGGGGTGTTCGTCACGGCCGGTGGGGCGGGAAGCCGGAACGGCCGGCCCCCTGGTCGGGGACCGGCCGTTCCGATGCCGTTGCCGCGGCGTGGACGTGCGGCGTGGTGGGCCTACTTGGCGCCCTCGGGCGCGTCAGCCTTCGCCCCGGCCTCGGGAGCCTGGGACTCCGGCTCCGCGTCGGCCGCGGTGGCCTCTGCCTTCGGCTCGGCCTTGGCCGCGGTGGCCTCTGCCTTCGGCTCGGCCTTGGCCGCGGTGGCCTCTGCCTTCGGCTCGGCCTTGGCCGCGGTGGCTTCCGGCTCTGCCTCGGCCTTCGGCGCGGGCTCCTCGGCCTTCGGCTCGATGTCGGCCTTCGGCTCGGACTCCTCGGCCTTCGGCTCGGTGTCGGCCTTCGGCGCGGGCGCCTCGGCCTCGGGGGCCTGGGATTCCGGCTCCGCGTCGGCCGCGGTGGCCTCGGCCTCCGGCCCGGCCTCCGCCTTGGTGGCGGCCTCCGCCTTGGCAGCGGCCTCCGCCTTGGTGGCGGCCTCCGCCTTGGCAGCGGCCTCCGCCTTGGCAGCGGCCTCCGCCTTGGTGGCGGCTTCCGCCTCGGCCTCTGCCTTGGCCTCGGCCTTTGCCTTGGCTTCGGCCTCGGCCTTTGCCTTGGCTTCGGCCTTCGCCTTGGCCGCCGCAGCCTCCGCGGCCGCCGCGGCCTCCGCCTCGGCCAGCGCCAGCGCCTCCGCGTCCGGGCCCGGGGTCTTCACCGACTCCAGCAGCAGCTGCGCCACGTCCACCACCTGGATGGACTCCTTGGCCTGGCCCTCGTTCTTCTTGCCGTTCACCGAGTCGGTCAGCATCACCAGGCAGAACGGGCACGCCGTCGACACGATGTCCGGGTTCAGGGACAGGGCCTCGTCCACGCGCTCGTTGTTGATGCGCTTGCCGATCCGCTCCTCCATCCACATCCGCGCGCCGCCCGCGCCGCAGCAGAAGCCCCGCTCCTTGTGGCGGTGCATCTCCTGCTGCCGCAGCCCCGGCACCGCCGACATGATCTCGCGCGGCGGCGTGTAGACCTTGTTGTGCCGGCCCAGGTAGCAGGGGTCGTGGTACGTGATCAGCCCGTCGACCGGCGTCACCGGCGTCAGCCGGCCCTCGTCGATCAGGTGCTGGAGCAGCTGCGTGTGGTGGATGACCTCGTACTCGCCGCCCAGCTGCGGGTACTCGTTCGCGATGGTGTTGAAGCAGTGCGGGCAGGTCGAGACGATCCGCTTCGCCGACTTCGGCTTGCGCGTCGCGGGGTCCTCGTCGTCCTCACCGAAGGCCATGTTCAGCATGGCCACGTTCTCCTGCGCCAGCTGCTGGAACAGTGGCTCGTTGCCCAGGCGGCGCGGTGAGTCACCGGTGCACTTCTCGTCCCCGCCCATGATCGCGAACTTGACGCCCGCGATGTTCAGCAGCTCCGCGAAGGCCTTCGTGGTCTTCTTCGCCCGGTCCTCCAGCGCGCCGGCGCAGCCGACCCAGTAGAGGTAGTCGAACTCGGAGAGGTCCTCCGCGTCCTTGCCGACGATCGGGACCTCGAAGTCGACCTCCTTGGTCCACTCCACCCGCTGCTTCTTGGCCAGGCCCCAGGGGTTGCCTTTCTTCTCCAGGTTCTTGAGCATCGTGCCCGCCTCCGACGGGAACGCGCTCTCGATCATCACCTGGTAGCGCCGCATGTCGACGATGTGGTCGATGTGCTCGATGTCGACCGGGCACTGCTCGACGCACGCGCCGCAGGTGGTGCAGGACCACAGCACGTCGGGGTCGATGACACCGTTCTCCTCGACCGTGCCGATCAGCGGGCGCTCCGCCTCGGCCAGGGCGGCGGCGGGAACGTCCTTCAGCTGCTCGGCGGTCGCCTTCTCGTTGCCCTCCATGTCCTTGCCGCCGCCCGCGAGCAGGTACGGCGCCTTGGCGTGCGCGTGGTCGCGCAGCGACATGATCAGGAGCTTCGGGGAGAGCGGCTTGCCCGTGTTCCAGGCGGGGCACTGCGACTGGCAGCGGCCGCACTCGGTGCAGGTGGAGAAGTCGAGGATGCCCTTCCAGGAGAACTGCTCGACCTGGGAGACGCCGAAGACGTCGTCCTCGCCCGGCTCCTCGAAGTCGATCTCCTTGCCGCCGCTGGTCATCGGCTGGAGCGCGCCCAGGGCGGTGGAGCCGTCCGCGTTGCGCTTGAACCAGATGTTCGGGAAGCCGAGGAAGCGGTGCCAGGCGACACCCATGTTGGTGTTGAGCGAGACCACGATCATCCAGATCAGCGAGACGCCGATCTTGACCATCGCGGTGAAGTAGATGGCGTTCTGGAGGGCCCCGAGCGAGAGGCCCTTGAAGGCCAGCACCAGCGGGTACGAGGCGAAGTACGCCGGCTCGTACGAGTCCACGTGGTGGGTCGCGCCTTCGAGGCCGCGCAGGGTGAGGATCGCGAGGCCGATGGTGAGGATCACGTACTCGACGAAGTACGCCTGCCAGGCCTTGGAGCCGGCGAAGCGCGACTTGCGGCCGGCCCGCGAGGGCAGCGAGAGCAGCCGGATCGCCATCAGGACGACGATGCCGAGGATCGTCATGACGCCGATGAACTCGATGTAGAGCTCGAAGGGCAGGAAGTCGCCGACGACCGGGAGCGTCCAGTCGGCCCGGAAGAGCTGGCCGTACGCCTGCAGCAGCGTCGGCGGCAGCGTCAGGAAGCCGATGGCGACGAACCAGTGCGCGAAGCCGACGATGCCCCAGCGGTTCATCCGGCTGTGGCCGAGGAACTCCCTGACCAGGGTGAGCGTTCGTTCCTTCGGACGGTCCGTGCGGCTGCCCGCCGGCACGGGTTGACCGAGTTTCACGAACCGGTAGATCTGCGCCACGGCTCGGGCGAGCAGCGCGACGCCGACCACGGTCAGGACCAGCGACACGATGATCGCGGCGAGTTGCATGGGAGGGCTCCTCGGGCGGGACTTACTAAGCGGTAACTTATTGAGTCAAGGCTTGAGGTTACCCAGTTCCCGCGCCGCAATGTAGGTGGGCGTGCGGTGATCTGTGTCGCTCAGGCATGCCTCTGTCGGTAGGCGGCCCGGGGGGTCTGCGCGAGGATCGCCAGATCCATCCCCAGCCAGTGACTCTCCACATAGTGCCGGTCCAGCAGGGCCATCTCTTCCCAGGGCAGGTCGGAGCGGGCGCTCACTTGCCACAATCCGGTCATACCGGGCCGTACGAGCAGCCTATCGGCCCTGTCCGCGCACGCCTCGGGCCGCGGGCCGACCAGTGACATCTCGCCGCGCAGCACATTGAGCAGCTGCGGCATCGCGTCCAGGGCGCACCGTTCGACGAGCCCGCCCGCCCGGCCCGCGCCCTCCGTGCGCAGCCGCCAGGTCCGGAACGTGCGCCCGCCCGCCCCGGCCGCCGGCTCCCGTACGAGGACACGCGCGCCCGGCGTCCCGCGCCGCCCGGCCCCGGCCGCGTACAGCAGTGCGCCGGCCGCGAGCAGCGGGACGGCGAACGCGACGGCCAGCAGCAGCGCCCCGAGGAGGTCGAGCACCCGCTTCGCCGACAGGTCCGGCCGCGGGGGCGTCCAGGCGGGGCGCCGGATCGCGGGGAGCGTGAGGGGCGGCAGCGGCATGCAGGCACCGTGCCGTACGGCCGCGCCGGGCCCGGGTCGGCGCGCGGCGGGCGTCGCCCGCTCGGCCCCGCAGGGCAGGGCTGGAAGGCGCTGGTTGAGCGTAAGGGTGGCGTAAGAGTTGAGTCGACTCGGCTCACCTCTGTTGACGCAGGCGGAGGGTTCCTGCATCCTTGAGTCTGTTCCACTCAAGTCAGCTGGAGGAATCAAAATGGCACGTGCGGTCGGCATCGACCTGGGCACCACTAACTCCGTCGTCAGCGTTCTGGAAGGCGGCGAGCCCACCGTCATCACCAACGCCGAGGGCGCCAGGACCACGCCGTCCGTCGTCGCCTTCGCCAAGAACGGCGAGGTCCTCGTCGGCGAGGTCGCCAAGCGCCAGGCGGTCACGAACGTGGACCGTACGATCCGCTCGGTCAAGCGCCACATGGGCACTGACTGGAAGATCAACCTGGACGGCAAGGACTTCAACCCGCAGCAGATGAGCGCCTTCATCCTGCAGAAGCTGAAGCGCGACGCCGAGGCGTACCTGGGTGAGAAGGTCACGGACGCGGTCATCACCGTTCCGGCCTACTTCAACGACTCCGAGCGTCAGGCGACGAAGGAGGCCGGCGAGATCGCGGGCCTGAACGTCCTGCGCATCGTCAACGAGCCGACGGCCGCCGCCCTGGCCTACGGCCTCGACAAGGACGACCAGACCATCCTCGTCTTCGACCTCGGTGGCGGCACGTTCGACGTGTCCCTGCTGGAGATCGGCGACGGCGTCGTCGAGGTGAAGGCCACCAACGGCGACAACCACCTCGGTGGCGACGACTGGGACCAGCGCGTCGTCGACTACCTCGTGAAGCAGTTCGCCAACGGCCACGGCGTCGACCTGTCCAAGGACAAGATGGCGCTCCAGCGGCTGCGCGAGGCCGCCGAGAAGGCGAAGATCGAGCTGTCCTCCTCCACGGAGACCTCGATCAACCTGCCCTACATCACGGCTTCCGCCGAGGGCCCGCTGCACCTGGACGAGAAGCTCACCCGCGCCCAGTTCCAGCAGCTGACCGCGGACCTGCTCGACCGCTGCAAGACCCCGTTCCACAACGTCATCAAGGACGCCGGCATCCAGCTGTCCGAGATCGACCACGTGGTCCTGGTCGGCGGCTCCACCCGCATGCCGGCCGTCGCCGAGCTCGTCAAGGAGCTCACCGGCGGTCAGGACGCCAACAAGGGCGTCAACCCGGACGAGGTCGTCGCCATCGGCGCCACCCTCCAGGCCGGTGTGCTCAAGGGTGAGGTCAAGGACGTCCTGCTGCTCGACGTGACCCCGCTGTCCCTCGGCATCGAGACCAAGGGCGGCATCATGACCAAGCTGATCGAGCGCAACACGACCATCCCGACCAAGCGGTCGGAGATCTTCACGACGGCCGAGGACAACCAGCCGTCGGTGCAGATCCAGGTCTACCAGGGCGAGCGCGAGATCGCGGCGTACAACAAGAAGCTCGGCATGTTCGAGCTGACCGGTCTGCCGCCGGCCCCGCGCGGGGTCCCGCAGATCGAGGTCTCCTTCGACATCGACGCCAACGGCATCATGCACGTCACGGCCAAGGACCTCGGCACGGGCAAGGAGCAGAAGATGACCGTCACCGGCGGCTCTTCGCTCGGCAAGGACGAGGTCGACCGCATGCGCCAGGAGGCGGAGCAGTACGCGGACGAGGACCTGCGCCGCAAGGAGGCCGCGGAGACCCGCAACCAGGCCGAGCAGCTCGTGTACCAGACGGAGAAGTTCGTCAAGGACAACGAGGACAAGGTCCCTGGTGACGTCAAGACCGAGGTCGAGGCGGCCGTCGCCGAGCTGAAGGAGAAGCTCAAGGGCGAGGACACCACCGAGATCCGTACCGCCACGGAGAAGGTCGCGGCGGTCAGCCAGAAGCTCGGCCAGGCGATCTACGCCGACGCGCAGGCGGCCCAGGCCGCCGGTGGCGCGGGCGACGCCGGCCAGGCCAAGGCCGACGACGACGTGGTCGACGCCGAGATCGTGGACGACGAGAAGCCGAAGGGCGGCGCTGCCTGATGTCGGAGGAGACCCCGGGTTTCGACGAGAAGCCTGATGTCCCCACCGGCGCCGGCGCGGACGACGCGGCAGCCGAGCCGAAGGCCGCCGACTCCTCCAAGGAGGACGAGGCGGCCCGGACCGGGGACGCAGCAGCCGAGGCCCTCGGCAAGGAGACGGCCCTCGTGGCGCAGCTGGACCAGGCCCGCACCGCGCTCGGCGAGCGCACCGCGGACCTCCAGCGGCTCCAGGCGGAGTACCAGAACTACCGCCGGCGGGTGGAGCGGGACCGGATCGCCGTCAAGGAGATCGCGGTCGCGTCCCTCCTGACGGAACTGCTCCCGACCCTGGACGACATCGGCCGGGCGCGGGAGCATGGCGAGCTGGTCGGCGGCTTCAAGTCGGTGGCCGAATCGCTGGAGACCGCCGCCGCCAAGATGGGGCTGCAGCAGTTCGGCAAGGAGGGCGAGCCCTTCGACCCGACGGTCCACGAGGCCCTGATGCACTCGTACGCGCCGGACGTCACCGAGACGACCTGCGTGGCGATCCTGCAGCCGGGCTACCGGATCGGCGAGCGCACCATCCGTCCCGCCCGGGTCGCGGTGGCCGAGCCCCAGCCGGGCGCGGCTCCCGCCGCGAAGTCCGAGTCCGCGGACGGCGATACGCCGTCTGACAAGGACACGGATGCCCCGGACGAGGGCTGACGTCGAACATGTAGGTGTACGAGAGGAGGGCCACCGGGGATGAGCACGAAGGACTTCGTCGAGAAGGACTACTACAAGGTCCTCGGTGTCCCCAAGGACGCCACCGAGGCCGAGATCAAGAAGGCGTACCGGAAGCTCGCCCGCGAGTTCCACCCGGACGCCAACAAGGGTGACGCCTCGGCCGAGGAGCGCTTCAAGGAGATCTCCGAGGCGAACGACGTCCTCGGGGACGCCAAGAAGCGCAAGGAGTACGACGAGGCCCGCGCGCTGTTCGGAAACGGTGGCTTCCGCCCCGGTCCGGGCGGGGCCGGCGGCTCGTTCAACTTCGACCTCGGCGACCTCTTCGGCGGTACCCAGCCGGGCGGCGCGGGCGGCGGCTTCGGCGGCGGCCTCGGGGACGTCTTCGGCGGCCTGTTCAACCGCGGCGGCGCGGGCCCGGGTGCGGGAACCCGTACCCAGCCCCGCCGCGGCCAGGACATCGAGTCGGAGGTCACCCTCTCCTTCACGGAGGCGGTGGACGGGGCCACGGTCCCGCTCCGGATGTCCTCGCAGGCCCCCTGCAAGGCCTGTTCGGGCACCGGCGACAAGAACGGCACCCCCAGGGTGTGCCCGACCTGTGTCGGTACCGGCCAGGTGTCGCGGGGCAGCGGCGGCGGCTTCTCGCTGACCGACCCCTGCGCGGACTGCAAGGGCCGCGGCCTGATCGCCGAGACCCCCTGTGACGTCTGCAAGGGCAGTGGCCGCGCGCGCAGTTCCCGCACCATGCAGGTCCGGATCCCGGCGGGCGTCTCCGACGGCCAGCGGATCCGGCTGCGCGGCAAGGGCGCTCCGGGCGAGCGGGGCGGTCCCGCCGGCGACCTGTACGTGGTGGTCCACGTCGGCAGCCACCCCGTGTTCGGGCGCAAGGACGACAACCTGACGGTGACCGTCCCGGTGACGTTCGCGGAGGCCGCCCTCGGCGCCGAGATCAAGGTGCCGACGCTGAACGGACCTTCGGTCACGCTCAAACTGCCGCCGGGCACGCCGGGCGGCCGTACGATGCGCGCCCGGGGCAAGGGCGCGGTCCGCAAGGACGGCACCCGCGGCGACCTGCTGGTGACGGTCGAGGTGTCCGTCCCGGCGGAGCTGTCGGACAAGGCCCGCGAGGCGCTGGAGATGTACCGCGACGCGACCGGGTCCGAGGACCCGCGCGCCGCGCTGTTCGAGTCCGCGAAGGGAGCATGAGATGGACGGCCGCCGCAAGAACCCGTACCAACTGACCGATGAGACACCGGTCTATGTGATCTCGGTGGCCGCCCAGCTCTCGGGCCTGCACCCGCAGACCCTGCGCCAGTACGACCGTCTCGGGCTGGTCTCACCGGGCCGGACGGCCGGGCGCGGACGGCGGTATTCGGCCAGGGACATCGAGCTGCTCCGTACGGTGCAGGCGCTGTCCCAGGACGAGGGCATCAACCTCGCGGGGATCAAGCGGATCATCGAGCTGGAGAACCAGGTCGCGGCCCTGCAGCAGCGCGTGGCCGAACTGTCCACAGCTGTGGACGGCGCGGCCGCCGCCCTCCAGGCGAGGGAAGCGCAGGTGCACGCCTCGTACCGGCGCGACCTGGTCCCGTACCAGCCGCCGCAGGCAGGCAGTGCGCTGGTCGTGTGGCGCCCCAAGCGCCCGCAGGGCTGACCGGGGCGAAGAGGCCCGTCGGCCCGCTCCGCAGGACATGTGGACCCCGCCCGGGGAACCGGGCGGGGTCCCCCGTTTTCCGGGCGCCAGAGGGGCCCCGGGCGTCACGCCCGCCCCGGGCGTCAGACGGGCCCGCGTCAGACCGGCCCAGGCGTCAGACGTGCCCAGGCGGCAGCGGCGGGGCGGCGCTGTGCAGGATCCCCGACTGCGCGATGAGGAAGCCGAGCTGGGCGCGGCTGCCGCTGCCCAGGGCGGTCGCCAGCTTCGCGATGTGCGCGCGGCAGGTGCGTACGTTCATCCCCAGCCGGCGCGCGATCGCCTCGTCCACGTGCCCCTCGATGAGGAGTTGGGCGATGGAGCGCTGTACGCCGGAGATACCATCCGGCGTGTGCGTGTACGTCACCTCGTCGCCCAGCGGCACGGCCCGGCGCCACAGTTGCTCGAAGACCTTGATGAGGTAGTCGACCAGCCCCGGGTGCCGCAGTTCCAGCGCCACCCGGCGGTCGTCGCTCGCGGGGATGAACGCCACCGTACGGTCGAAGATCATGAGGCGCTCGATGAGCTCCTCCAGCGTGCGGATCTCCACCTTTCCCGTGGAGATGCGGTCCACGTAGGCGAGCGTGCCCTGGCTGTGCCGCACGGTGTGCTGGTAGAGCGTACGGATGCTCACCCCGCGGTCGATCAGCGGCGCGGCGCGCTCCAGGGCCTCGCTGAGGATGAACGTGGGCCGGGCGCCGCCCGGCTGGACGGTCAGGGCCTCGGTGTGGCACTCGGCGGTGGCCAGGTCGAGCGCGGCGTTGATCTGGTCGATTCCCTCCAGCACCGTGATGGCGTGGGTGTTGGCGGGACTCTGGGCGCTGATGGCGAGGAACGGCTCGAATGCATCGGTGAGATCTACAGCGGTGCGTCTGCGGTCCTGGATCTCACGTTCGATGGGGTGGAGCCGTTGGGCGAGTGCGACGGAGGGGGGAACCGCGCGGAGTTGGTTCGCGTCATCCGGATCGGGTCGTAGCAGAGCGAATTCGAGCAGGCAGGGGGCGTTCCTGACCTCACCGCGGGCGACGCGGCCGGTGCTCAGCGCGGCCGCGTAAAGCCGTGCTCCCTCCGCGCACATCGCCGTGACGGGGTGGGGATGTGTCGGGTTTGTCTCACTTCTTGTCAAATCTCCACCCCCCAGGGTCCTGAACATGTAAGAACATGATGCATCGTCCCTGTGGCACTGACGTGCCTGAATAAGCCATCGTCTGTCACTGCGGGGGAGAGGATTCCATCAAGTGAGGACGAAGCCGACCATGTATAAGAGAATGCTTCGCTCGGCGCTTGCCGTTGTTTTCTCCGCCGTTGCGGTCTTCGGGGCAGTCGTCGCCGTCAACGGGGGCGCGGGAAGCGTTCAGGCCAGTGCTGCCGGTACGCCCGTCGAGTCGGCAGGCAAGCACGATCTCGGCTGGAACACGGCTCCCCTAGACCTCGGCTGGGACACTGCCCCTGCGCAGGTCTCCCAGTGACCCCCGACGACCGGGACTTCCGACGCGAGATGGCTTCGGCGTACCGGTCCGGATGGCAGTTCATCGACCTCGCCACGGCGATCCCCCACGCCGGCGATTCGTTGATGGTCACCTTGTTCGGCCAGCCGATCGTCGTAGTACGAGAAGAGGACGAAGACGTCCGGGCCTACCGCTGTCTGCGCCGCCCCCGGGGCGCACCGCAGCCCGTCCGCTGTGAGGTGCGGTACGGAATGGTCTTCGTCAACCTCGACCAGCGGGACCACCAGCTGTTCGAGCCCGATATCACCGCCGCCACCCCCCGAAGTGCCTGAAGCGATTCCCCCTCGTTGCACATCGCTCAGGCGCTACCCCCACACAACGGCGCCATCGTGGACCTGACCACGGTGGCGCCGTTGTGATGTCCGCGGGCGGCCGCGGATCCCTCTGAGGCCCGCCGTGCGCCTCAGGCGCGGCCCATCGCGCGGTCCAGGGCGATCTCCAGGACGACCCGGTCCGGGTTCGGCGAGGGCGTGCGCCCGTACCGCCGCGCGTAGCGCTCAACCGCGTCGGCCACCGAAGCCTCGTCCGTGCGGACCGTGGCGCGCCCCTCCAGGGTGGCCCAGCGCCGGCCCTCCATCTGGCACACCGCCACCCTCGCGACGCCGTCCGGCGCCGCCAGGACGTTGCGGACCTTCTTGCTGTGCTTGTTGCTGATCACGCGGGCCAGTCCGGCCGCGGGGTCGTACGTCACGCCCACCGGCACCACGTGCGGGCTGCCGTCCGGGCGGTGGGTGGTGAGGGTGCAGACGTGCCGCTCCTGCCAGAAGGCGAGGTATTCGGGCGTCGGGTGGAGTACGTCGTGGGCCATGGGGCGAAGCGTACGTCCGGGGCCGGTCGAGCCTTGAAATGCGCCTTGAGTGGAATAGACTCAACTTTGTGCACGCTGTATCTGTCACATCGGGTGTCATGCCGTACGTGACGACCTGAACCTGCCACGGAGAGGAGAGCGGCGGTGGAAGCCGAGCTGACGAACAAGAGCCGGGACGCCCTGAACGCGGCCACCAGCAGGGCCGTGAAGGACGGCCACCCGGACCTGACCCCCGCGCATCTGCTGCTGGCCCTGCTCACCGGCGAGGAGAACGAGAACCTCGTCGACCTGCTCGCCGCGACCGAGGCGGACCAGGCCGCCGTGCGCACGGGCGCCGAGCGGCTGCTGGCCGCCCTGCCCAGCGTCACCGGGTCCACGGTGGCGCCGCCGCAGCCCACGCGCGAGCTGCTCGCCGTGCTCGCCGAGGCCGACGACCAGGCGGGCAGGCTCGGCGACGAGTACCTCTCCACCGAACACCTGCTCATCGCCCTCGCCGCCAAGGGCGGCGCGGCCGGCGAGGTCCTTACCGCCCAGGGGGCGACGGCGCGGAAGCTGCTGGACGCCTTCGAGAACTCACGAGGAGGGCGGCGGGTGACCACTCCCGACCCCGAGGGCCAGTACAAGGCCCTGGAGAAGTTCGGCACCGACTTCACGGCGGCGGCCCGCGAGGGCAAGCTCGACCCCGTCATCGGCCGCGACCAGGAGATCCGGCGCGTCGTGCAGGTGCTCTCCCGCCGTACGAAGAACAACCCGGTCCTCATCGGCGAACCCGGCGTCGGCAAGACGGCCGTGGTCGAGGGCCTGGCGCAGCGCATCGTCAAGGGCGACGTCCCCGAGTCCCTGAAGAACAAGCGGCTCGTCGCCCTCGACCTCGGCGCGATGGTCGCCGGCGCGAAGTACCGCGGCGAGTTCGAGGAACGGCTCAAGACCGTCCTCGCCGAGATCAAGTCCAGCGACGGCCAGATCATCACGTTCATCGACGAGCTGCACACGGTCGTCGGCGCGGGCGCCGGCGGCGATTCGGCCATGGACGCGGGCAACATGCTCAAGCCCATGCTCGCCCGGGGCGAACTGCGCATGGTCGGCGCGACCACGCTCGACGAGTACCGGGAGCGGATCGAGAAGGACCCGGCGCTGGAGCGCCGCTTCCAGCAGGTGCTGGTGGCGGAACCGACGGTCGAGGACACCATCGCGATCCTGCGCGGCCTCAAGGGCCGCTACGAGGCCCACCACAAGGTCGTCATCAACGACAGCGCGCTCGTCGCCGCGGCCACCCTCTCGGACCGCTACATCACCTCCCGGTTCCTCCCGGACAAAGCCATCGACCTGGTGGACGAGGCCGCGTCCCGGCTCCGGATGGAGATCGACTCCTCCCCCGTCGAGATCGACGAGCTCCAGCGCTCCGTCGACCGGCTGCGCATGGAGGAGCTGGCGCTGAAGAACGAGTCCGATCCGGCCTCCGTCGAGCGCCTGGAGAAGATCCGCAAGGACCTGGCGGACAAGGAGGAGGAGCTGCGCGGCCTGACCGCGCGCTGGGAGAAGGAGAAGCAGTCCCTCAACCGGGTCGGTGAGCTCAAGGAGCGCCTGGACGACCTGCGGGGGCAGGCCGAGCGCGCCCAGCGCGACGGCGACTTCGACGCGGCGTCCAAGCTGCTCTACGGGGAGATCCCGGCCCTGGAGCGCGAGCTGGCCGAGGCCACCGAAGCCGAGGCCGAGGCCTCGCAGGCCGGCCCGGCCAAGGACGCCATGGTTAAGGACGAGGTCGGCCCGGACGACATCGCGGACGTGGTCGGCGCCTGGACGGGCATCCCCTCGGGCCGCCTCCTCGAAGGCGAGACGCAGAAGCTGCTGCGCATGGAAGCCGAGCTGGGCCGCCGGCTGATCGGCCAGGAGGAGGCCGTACGGGCCGTTTCCGACGCGGTGCGCCGCACCCGGGCGGGCATCGCGGACCCGGACCGGCCCACGGGCTCGTTCCTCTTCCTGGGCCCGACGGGCGTCGGCAAGACCGAGCTGGCCAAGGCCCTCGCGGACTTCCTCTTCGACGACGAGCGGGCCATGGTCCGCATCGACATGTCGGAGTACGGCGAGAAGCACTCGGTGGCCCGGCTGGTCGGCGCGCCACCCGGCTACGTCGGCTACGAGGAGGGCGGCCAGCTCACCGAGGCCGTGCGCCGGCGCCCCTACTCGGTCGTCCTGCTGGACGAGGTGGAGAAGGCCCACCCCGAGGTCTTCGACATCCTGCTCCAGGTCCTGGACGACGGCCGTCTCACGGACGGCCAGGGCCGCACGGTGGACTTCCGCAACACCATCCTGATCCTGACCTCGAACCTGGGGTCCCAGTTCCTGATGGACCAGCTGGCCTCGCCGGAGGACAAGAAGGCCAAGGTCCTCGACCTCGTGCGGGCCTCCTTCAAGCCGGAGTTCCTCAACCGCCTGGACGACCTGGTGGTCTTCTCGGCGCTGAGCCGCGACGAGCTGGCCCACATCGCCGAGCTCCAGATCGGCCGCCTCGCCAAGCGGCTGGCCGACCGCCGGCTGACCCTGGACATCACGCCGGAGGCCCTGGCCTGGCTGGCGGACAAGGGCAACGACCCGGCGTACGGCGCCCGGCCCCTGCGCCGCCTGATCCAGACGGCCGTCGGGGACCGCCTCGCCAAGGAGATCCTGGCGGGCGAGATCCGCGAGGGCGACACCGTGCGCGTGGACGTGGCGGGGGAGGACCTGCTGGTCGGCAAGGCGCTGTGAGGCCGGGCCGGGGCCCCGGTTCCGGGGCCCCGGCCCGCGGCCGGCCCCACCGGAGCCCTACTCGTGTCCGCCCGGAGCGGATCGGACGTGCGGGGCTGGACACGGGGTAGGACCGATGGGGGAGGATGACACCATCCGCACGAAGGGAAGTACACGGTGAGCATCGACCCGGCCTCGATTCCGAACTTCGGAGGGCAGCAGCCCGATCCGCAGGCCACAGGACCGGCGGGCCCCGTCGTCCCCGACCAGGATCTGGTCAAGCAGCTGCTGGAGCAGATGGAGCTCAAGTACGTCGTCGACGACGAGGGTGACCTCGCGGCGCCGTGGGAGGAGTTCCGTACGTACTTCATGTTCCGCGGCGACGGCGAGCAGCAGGTCTTCTCGGTGCGGACCTTCTACGACCGTCCGCACGGCATCGAAGACAAGCCGCAGCTACTGGAGACGATCGACGACTGGAACCGCCGCACCCTGTGGCCGAAGGTCTACAGCCACACGCACGACGACGGCTCCGTCCGCCTGATCGGCGAAGCGCAGATGCTGGTCGGCACCGGCGTCAGCCTGGAGCACTTCGTGTCCTCCACCGTCAGCTGGGTCCGGGCCTCGATCGAGTTCGACAAGTGGCTCATCGAGCAGCTCGGCCTGGAACAGGACGCCGACTCCGCCGACGGCGGGGACGACAAGGGCGACGAGGAGCAGTAACCCGTCACAGCGGTACCCGCGCCACCAGGAGCAGGTACACCCCGTAGCCGTACGAGAGCCCGGCCAGCACCGCGGTCACCACGACCGCGGTGCGGGGCCGGGCTCTGGCCATTACCGCGGCGGGCGCGAGCAGCAGCGGGAACGCGGGCAGCAGGAAGCGCGGCTTCGACTCGAAGAAGCCGCCCCCGCCGTAGGTGATCAGCATCAGCACCCCGGTGTACGCGAGCAGCGCCAGCGGGGCCCGGTCCAGCACCAGCGGAACCGCGAGCAGCGCCGCCACGACGAGCACCGCCACGGTGACGGTGGTGGCGAACGGCACGGGGCCGCCGGTCAGCACCTTCTCGGCGTCGCGCAGCGTGCCCGCGCCGAAGTCGAAGCGGGACCCCCAGCGCCGCTGGACGGTGAAGTACCCGCCGACGGGGTGCCCCGTGCGCACCCCCACCGCCAGGACGTACGCGGCCCAGCCCGCCGGGGCCAGCAGCGCGGCCGCCCACACCTCGGGCGCGCGGCGGCCCCGTACCGCCAGCGCGTGCAGGGCCGTCAGCGACACCGCGGCGGCGACGGCGATCCCCGTGGGCCGGGTCAGCCCGGCGAGCACCGCCAGGGCGGTGGCCCACAGCCAGCGCTCCCGGAGCAGCGCGTACAGGGCCCAGGCGGCGAGCGCGGCCAGCAGCGCCTCGGTGTAGCCGGCGCTCAGCACCACGGCGTGCGGCAGCACGGCCCACAGTGCGACCAGCAGCACCCCGCCCCGGGCCCCCAGCAGCCGCTCGCCGACCCGCAGGACCCCGACGGCGGCCCCGGCCGCGGCGGCCCACGCCACTCCCAGCGCGGCGAGCGCGCCGCCGCCCGCGAGGCGCACCAGTACCGGGTAGAGGGGGAAGAAGGCGCAGTCGCTCTGCACGGAGCCGTTCGCCCACATCTGGGTCCGCCCGTACCCGTGGGCGGCGATGCCGAGGTACCAGATGGAGTCCCAGGATCCGCCCAGCACCCTGACCGGGTCCCGGCCGGCCCACCACGCGCCGACGGCGATGACCAGCACCCCGGCCCCGCGGACGGCGGCGAACACGCCGAGCGCGAGGAGGGCCGGCGACGGGCCGTCCGTATGCGTCCGCGGCGGTCGCAGCGAGACCGTCGGACCCGTCGAAACCGCAGCCATGTCTCCCGGTCTTCCCGCCGGCGCTTCCGGCGCGTTCGCGTTCGTCAGCCTCGCTCCGGCGCCGGTCACCCCGGAGCCCGCGGGGGAAGCGGCTCCCGGCCGGCCTCCCCACGTTGGGCAAACCCTACGAGGCCGACCCCCGAGCCGGTTCCCCGCCGACACCCCGCCACACCACCGTTCGCCCAGGTGACGGGCGCGCACGGCGCTCGCGCGACGAAGTCTTTCGGGGGACCCGGACGCGCCCGTTCGGGTGTCTGCGGGATCTTCGCGCTACAGCCGGGCGAGCCGGGCGACAGCCTCCTGGAGGACCTCGGTGCGCTTGCAGAACGCCCAGCGGACCTGGGTGGCGCCGGCCGGCCGGTCGTCGTAGAAGACCTGGTTCGGGATGGCGACCACGCCGCAGCGGGCGGGCAGGGCGCGGCAGAAGGCGAGACCGTCCTTCTCGCCGAGCGGGGTGATGTCGGTGGTGACGAAGTACGTGCCCTGCGGACGGAACACCTCGAAGCCCGCCGCCGCGAGCCCGTCGGCGAGCAGGTCGCGCTTGGCGAGGTGGTCGGTGCGGAAGGTCTCGTAGAACGCGTCGGGCAGGGCCAGGGCCTCGGCGATCGCGTGCTGGAAGGGGCCCGAGGAGACGTACGTGAGGAACTGCTTCACCGAGCGGACGGCCGCGATCAGGGCGGGCGGGGCGGTGACCCAGCCGACCTTCCAGCCGGTGAAGGAGAACGTCTTGCCGGCCGAGGAGATGGCGACCGTGCGCTCGCGCATGCCGGGCAAGGAGGCGAGCGGGGTGTGCGCGCCCTCGAAGACCAGGTGCTCGTAGACCTCGTCGGTGACGACCAGCAGGTCCCGCTCGACCGCCAGTTCGGCGACGGCCGCCAGCTCCGCCGGGGTCAGGACCGTGCCCGTGGGGTTGTGCGGGGTGTTCAGCAGGAGCAGCCGGGTGCGGGGGGTCACGGCGGCGCGCAGGGCGTCCACGTCGAGGCGGAAGCCGGGGGCGCGCAGGGTGAGCGGTACGCGGACTGCGCCGGCCATGGCGATGCAGGCGGCGTAGGAGTCGTAGTACGGCTCCAGGGCGATGACCTCGTCGCCCGGTTCCAGCAGGGCGAGCAGGGCGGCCGCGATGGCCTCCGTGGCGCCCGCCGTGACCAGTACCTCGGTGTCGGGGTCGTACGTCAGCCCGTAGAAGCGCCGCTGGTGCTCGCTGATCGCGAGCCGCAGTTCCGGGACGCCCGGGCCCGGCGGGTACTGGTTGCCCCTGCCGTCCCGGATCGCGCGTACGGCCGCCTCGGCGATCTCGGCCGGACCGTCGGTGTCGGGGAACCCCTGGCCCAGGTTGATCGATCCGGTGGCGGTGGCCAGGGCCGACATCTCCGCGAAGATCGTCGTGCCGAAGGCCGCCAGACGGCGGTTCAGGAAGGGGCGGCTGTCGCCCGCGGGTGCGCTCATGGCGGCCATCCTGCGGGCAACCTCTGGAGTTGCTCAAGTGTGCTTTGGCGCGAGTGGCCTGCGGGCATCTCCCCCGCACACGGGACACGGGGGTCCCGCACCCCGGGGATCCGGGGGTTCAGAGAGGGGCGAGGAGATGGTTCTTGCCGTAGTGCTCTTGGGTGCCGTCGTCGTCGGGATCGTCATCGTGGCCGTCAAGGCCGCGGGCGGCGGGAGCGGCAGTGGCAGTGGCAGTGGCAGTGGCAGCAGCTGGTGGGCCGGAAGCGGCTCCGACGGGTCGTCGGGCGGCTGCTCCGGCGGCTCCTCCTGCGGGTCCTCTTCCTCGTGCGGTTCCTCCTGCGGTGGCGGCGGCTGCGGATCCAGTTGAGGATCGGTACGGCCGGTACCGCGTAAACGGGACGCCCAGCGGGGACAACTACCCTTGGACGTCTCCTCGTTCGCACCCCGGCAGCACCTTGTCGGCACCCGTGTCCGCCTGCGCGTTACGACGTACGGGCGGCATGCGGTTGAACACGTGAACCGGGTAGCCCCCGGGGGGATGTAAACCCCGTCAAGTTGGGTAAAAACGCTGTGAGTGCCGTGCCTTTCATGATTCCCTCGGTTGAGTAGACCAGTCCTCGGACCTCCCTGGACTTCCTGTGGACCCGTGCCGGTGTCCCCCCACCCGTTGACCAACCGCTGGCGGTCCCCGGCCCACCTCCCTCGCGCGTTTGCGGAGCCGACTCATGCTCACGACCCTCCAGACCACCTACACCGACACGCGTGCCGCCGACCTCGCCTGGGCCCTGGGACGGGACCGGCTGCCCGCCCTCGCCGTACTGAACCTCCAGCTCGCGGGCGCGAAGGTGGAGTTGCGCCTGCTCGGCGCCTCCCACCAGGTGCTCCTGGAGGAAGGGGAGGTGCTCTGTTCGGAGACCGTCGCCTGCATGCCCGGCAGCAGCACGCCGCTGCCGCTGGGGGTGGCCGAGCGGCTGGGCGACTGGGAGTACGAGTTCGCCGCGCGCGTCGAGACCCTCTCGCGCGGCTCGTTCGCCGGGCGCGCCCAGGAACTGCTCGCACTGGTCGCGGATCACCCGAACGGGCTCGCCGGAACCTTCCCGGGCAGCCCGCACGCCTTCACCGCCCTGCTGGCGCAGCGCCACGAGGGCCAGGTGCGGTGGCGGACCTGGCACGCGTACCCGCAGGAGGGCCAGTTGGTCGCCACCCGTACGCGGGTGGGCGTACGGATGGGCACGGGTGCGGGAACGCCGGAGACGGTGGCCGTGGCGTCGCTGTGAGGGCGGTGCGGGGCGGCCCAGTGGTTACTCCAACTGGCTGAACCGGTGCACCACTTGCACCCATGTGAGTGACGGAGTGCGAGTGGGTGGTGACGTACCGTTCGCCTCATGATCGACCGTTCCGTACCGCGCCGGGCGCTGCCGGCTCCGGGGCCGCGGGGCGTGGCGACCGTCCCGGCCGCCCTGCCCGTACGGCCCCGGACCGGCCGGCTCCTCGTACTGGCCACCGTCTTCGTCTGCGCCGCCTGCGGCCTCGTCTACGAACTGGAGCTGCTCGCCCTCGGCTCGTACCTCATCGGTGACTCCGTCACCCAGGCCTCGGTGGTGCTGTCCGTCATGGTCTTCGCCATGGGCGTCGGCTCCCTGCTCGCCAAGCGGCTGCGCAGCCGGCCCGCGTTCGGCTTCGGCGCCGTCGAAGCGGCCCTCGCCCTGCTCGGCGGGCTCTCCGCCATGGCCCTGTACGCGAGTTTCGCCTGGCTGGGGGAGTCGCGGCCCGCTCTCGTCGCCTTCTCGTTCTCCATCGGCGTGCTCATCGGCGCCGAGATCCCGCTGCTGATGGTGCTGATCCAGCGGATCCACCGGCAGGACGCGGGCGGCGCCGTCGCGGACCTGTTCGCCGCCGACTACGTCGGCGCCCTCGTCGGCGGGCTCGCCTTCCCGTTCCTGCTCCTGCCGGTGCTCGGTCAGTTGACCGGCGCGATGCTCACCGGCACCGTCAACGCCGCCGTCGGCGGCGGGCTCGTGCTGTGGCTGTTCCGTCACGACCTCAGCCGCCGCTGCCGCTGGCTGCTGATCGCCGCGAACGTGACCGTCCTCGCCGTGCTCGGCTCCGCGACCCTCCTGGCCGGCGACTTCGAGCGGACCGCCCGCAGCGCCGTCTACGGCGGGGACGTGCGGGTGGCCGTACAGACCGACGTGCAGGAACTGGTGCTGACCGGGCCGGCCGACGGCTCGCCGCGCTCGCTCGACCTCTACCTCGACGGGCGGCTGCGGGTCAGCGGCTACGACGAGTACCGCTACCACGAAGCCCTCGTCCACCCCGCGATGGCCGGCCCGCACGCCCGGGTCCTGGTCCTCGGCGGCGGTGACGGGCTCGCCGCCCGCGAGGTGCTGCGCTATCCCGACGTCGCCTCCGTCACCGTCGTCGAGCTCGACCCGGGAGTGGTCCGGCTCGCGCGCACCGACCCGATGCTGTCCGAGCTGAACGGCGCGGCGTACGCGGACCGCCGCCTCGGCGTCGTCACGCAGGACGCCTTCAACTGGCTGCGGGGCCCGGGCTCCCGGGACCGCTTCGACGTCATCGTCTCCGACCTGCCCGATCCCGGCATCACGCCCAGCACGAAGCTGTACTCGCAGGAGTTCTACGGGCTGGCCGCGCGCGCCCTGCTGCCCGGCGGCCGGATCGCGGTGCACGCGGGGCCGCTGGCCACCCGGCCGCGCACGTACTGGACGGTCGAGGCCACCCTCCGGGCGGCCGGCCTGCGGACCGTCCCCTACAGCGCGGGGGGCCGTCTCTCCGGCTCCGCCGCCGGGCCCGACCGCGGCCAGGGCGGCACCGGGACCCGGCCGCAGGACTGGGGCTTCGTACTCGCCGGCCGGGACGCCGTACCGCAGCTGCGGGTGGAGCGCGACACGCCGGGGCTGCGCTCGGTGTCCACCCCGGCCCTCCAGGACGCGGCCCGGGAGGCCGAACGCACCCGGCTGCCCGGCCTGCCGCCGTCGACGCTCCCGCACCCGAGGTACACGTAGGGCCCGGGTCGGCCCCGGACCGGGTACAGGAAGCGGTCTCGTCGGTAGGCTCGTCCGCATGGAGCATCAGGTGTTCGTTCCGGTACCGGCAGACGACCTCCGCGCAGTGCTGCGCGATCCCGCCCGGGTGGCCCGTTGCGTACCCGGGCTCCAGCAGGACGCCGACACCGCGTCCGGTCCGCTGGCGGGCCGGTTCAGGGTGCGGGTGGGCGGGCACACCGTGACCTACCGGGGGGCGCTGTCCGTCACCGAGCGGAACCCGGAGCACTTCTCCGTGGAGGGGGAGGGCACCGAGGTGCGGGGCAGCGGGACGGTCAAGCTCGCGCTGACGCTGCGGCTCACCCCGCAGGGGGACGGCACCAGGCTGGAGATCTCCGGAGAGGGCTCCGCCGCCGGGCGCGCCGCGGGATTCGCGCCGGAGGCCACCGCCGCGGCCGTGCAGCGGCTGCTGGACCGCACCGCCGCGAACCTCGCCGCGGCGGCGGAGCCGGAGGCCGAGCCCGTCCAGGACCCCGTCGCGGACGCCGAGGACGCGGTGCTCGACCCGGCGGACGGTGATGACGAGGGGGACGAGGACGGCGTCACCGAGATCACCGAGTCGGTGTCGGACGCCGAGGTCCCGCCCCCGTCCCTCGATCCCTTCGTCGAAAGCGGCTTCGAGGACCTCGGCGAACCGGGCACGCTCGACGGACCCGCGCGGCCCCCGGCCGAAGCCGCCCACGCCCGCCGCACGATGATCGGCCGCAGCGCCGAGGAGGTCGACCACGCACCCCCGCGCGGCCGCTACGCCCCCGTCCCGGCCCCGTCCTCCGCCGCCGCCGGAGTCGGCCTCCGCTGGATCGCCCCGGCGGCGGCCCTGGCCGTAGCCTCGGCCGTGGTGGTGGGCCGCGTCCTGCGCCGCCGCCGCTAGGAGCGCCCGACCCTGATCCGCCGGACACCCCTGGGCCTGCGGAGCTTGAACGCGCCGGGCGCCCGTGCCGTTTAGGGTCGCCGTATGAGTACGCGACTGAGCGCCGGCGGCGCCGAGCTGACGATCGACCAGGAGAACGGCTGCCGGATCAGCAGTCTGCGCGTCGACGGGACCGAGCTCCTGCGGCAGGGCCACAAGTACGGGGCCTTCCCGATGGTCCCGTGGTGCGGGCGCACCGCGGACGGGCGGTTCCGCGACGGGGCGACCGTCCACCAGCTGCCGCTCAACCACCCCCCGCACGCCATCCACGGCTTCGGCCGGGACGCGGCCTGGCGCCCGGCCCACAGCACCGGCACCGAGGCGGTGTTCACGTACGACCTCGCCGACCCGTGGCCGTACCCGGGCCGCGTGACCCAGGTCTTCCGGCTGGGCGAGGACGCGCTGACGCTCACGATGGGCGTGGAGACGTACGGGGACTCCTTCCCGGCCCAGGCGGGCTGGCATCCCTGGTTCAACCGCAGCCTCGTGCCGGGCGGCGCGGAGGCCGAAATCGGCTTCGCCCCCGCCTGGCAGGAGGAACGCGGCTCCGACCACCTCCCCACCGGCCACCGCATCGACCCGAAGCCGGGGCCGTGGGACGACTGCTTCGGGATGCCCGACGGGGTGGACGTCACCCTCACCTGGCCGGGCGCCCTGGAACTGGAGATCACCAGCCGGGCCGAGTGGGTGGTCGTCTACGACGAGGAGCCGGAGGCCATCTGCGTCGAGCCCCAGTCCGGCCCGCCCAACGGTCTGAACACCCTGCCGCGGCTGGTCACCCCGGTGGACCCGCTGGAGATCTCCACCACCTGGACCTGGCGACGCCTGCCGTAGGCGCTGTCGTCGAGGCGGGGCCCGGCCTCCCTTTAAGCTCGGAGCCATGAGTGACGTACGCGATGAGCTTCTGCAGCAGATCAAGGACAAGGCCGTCGTGCACGGCAAGGTGACCCTGTCCTCCGGGCGGGAGGCCGACTACTACATCGACCTCCGGCGGATCACCCTGGACGGCGAGGCCGCCCCCCTGGTCGGTCAGGTCATGCTCGACCTGACCGCCGACCTCGACTACGACTGCGTCGGCGGTCTGACCCTGGGCGCCGACCCGGTGGCGACCTCGATGCTGCACGCCTCCGCCGCGCGCGGCGGCCGCCTGGACGCCTTCGTCGTCCGCAAGGCGCAGAAGGCGCACGGCATGCAGCGCCGGATCGAGGGCACCGACGTGAAGGGCAAGCGCTGCCTGGTGGTCGAGGACACCTCGACGACCGGCGGATCCCCGCTGACCGCCGTCGAGGCGGTCCGGGAGGCCGGCGGCGAGGTCGTGGCCGTGGCGACGATCGTGGACCGCGGCGCGGCCGACGCGATCGCCGGGGCGGGCCTGCCCTACCTCACCGGCTACCAGCTCTCGGACCTGGGTCTCTCCTAGGGGGTCCCCGGGTCTTCCGGAGGCCGGGCGTCCACGGGCCGAGATGCCCGCGGAACCCGGCCGTCAGCCGGCCGCAGCCGCTGACCTGCTGTTTTCTCCCGGCCCCCGGGCCCGGCCGAATGTTTCACGTGAAACGTCCACTGGGCCCGGGTGGAGGCGGGTACCGAGTCTGGAAAGATAGGCGCGACGGCAACGTCGCCCCCAGGTCAGGGCCAGCAATCGCACACTCCCCGCACATCCAAGGAGCGGACAGATGCCCATCGCAACCCCCGAGGTCTACAACGAGATGCTGGACCGGGCGAAGGCAGGCAAGTTCGCCTATCCCGCCATCAACGTGACCTCGTCCCAGACCCTGCACGCTGCGCTTCGCGGCTTCGCGGAGGCCGAGAGCGACGGCATCATCCAGATCTCCACCGGTGGTGCCGAGTTCCTGGGTGGCCAGTACAACAAGGACATGGTCACCGGCGCCGTCGCCCTGGCGGAGTTCGCGCACATCGTCGCCGCCAAGTACGACATCACGGTCGCGCTGCACACGGACCACTGCCCGAAGGACAAGCTGGACGGCTACGTGCGTCCGCTCCTGGACATCTCGGCCGAGCGCGTGAGCCGTGGCCTGAACCCGCTCTTCCAGTCGCACATGTGGGACGGCTCCGCCGAGACCCTGGCGGACAACCTGGCCATCGCCCAGGAGCTGCTCGCCAAGGCCGCCGCCGCCAAGATCATCCTTGAGGTCGAGATCACCCCGACCGGTGGCGAGGAGGACGGCGTCAGCCACGAGATCAACGACGAGCTGTACACCACCGTCGACGACGCGATCCGCACCGCCGAGGCCCTCGGCCTCGGTGAGAAGGGCCGCTACCTGCTGGCCGCCTCCTTCGGCAACGTGCACGGCGTCTACAAGCCGGGCAACGTCGTCCTGCGCCCCGAGCTCCTGAAGGACCTCCAGGCCGGTGTCGGCGAGAAGTACGGCAAGGCCTCTCCGTTCGACTTCGTCTTCCACGGCGGCTCGGGTTCCACGGCGCAGGAGATCGCCACCGCGCTGGAGAACGGCGTCGTGAAGATGAACCTGGACACCGACACCCAGTACGCCTTCACCCGCCCGGTCGTGGACCACATGTTCCGCAACTACGACGGCGTCCTGAAGGTCGACGGCGAGGTCGGCACGAAGTCCAAGTACGACCCCCGCACGTGGGGCAAGGCCGCCGAGGCCGGCATGGCCGCGCGGGTCGCCGAGGCCTGCGCGAACCTGCGCTCCGCGGGCACCAAGCTGAAGTAGCCCGTCCGTCACGGCGGCGTCCGTGACCGGGCCCACGACAGGGGCCCGCCCGTCCACCAGGGACGGGCGGGCCCCTGTCGCACGTCCGAATCCCGACGGGATGGCCGGAGGTGACGGACGGCGGTGGACTGCGGCCCCGCGATGGTGTGAAATCACCTCACAAGAACGTACTCCCGGGGATGTAAATCCGGGGGTCAGGAGAGGCCCACCCATGAGAACAGAGCGCCCGCCGGTGAAACAGGACCGGGCGGTACGCACCCGGCAGGCCATATTGGTGGCGGCGGCGACGGTGTTCGAGGAGTACGGGTACGAGACCGCCAAGCTCTCCGACATCGTCAACATCGCCAAGGTCACCAAGGGCGCCCTGTACTTCCACTTCGGCTCGAAGGAAGCACTGGCGCAGGCCGTCATAGACGCCCAGAACCAGGGGCAGCCGCAGGCCCTGCCGCAGGAGTACAAGGCGCAGGAGTTCCTGGACATGGGCATGGTCTTCTGCCACCAGTTGCGGCACGACGTGCTCATGCGGGCCAGTGCCCGGCTCACCCTGGACCGCGCCGGTCAAGCCCTCGACAAGGCGGCCCCGTACGAGGCCTGGATCGCCCTGCACACCGAGGTGCTGGCGGAGGCGAAGCGGCGCGGGGAGCTGCTGCCGGGCGTCGATCCCGCGGTCCCCTCGCAGTTGATCGTGGGCGCGTACGCCGGTCTCAACACGATGTCCCACACGCTCGGTCTGGACATGGACCGGCAGGTCTCGGAGCTGTACGCGCACGTCATGCCGAGCGTGGTCGTCCCGGCCGTGGCGATCCGGCTGGACACCGCCCCCGGGCGGGGTGCGCGGGCGCTCTTCGGCGGGCAGGGCGCGCACGAGTGCCGGGAGGGCTGCCCGGTGGGCGTGGCACCGCGCGAGAACGGCGCGGCGGCCGGACCGGCTGTCAACGCGCCGGGGACGCTGGGCGCCTGACGGCCCCTCCTTCCCCACGAGCCCCTTGGTTTTCGCTTCCCCCCTTCCCAAGAAGATGCTTCCGGGTATTATTTTTTGGGGGCGATGCCTCCTGGGTCAGGGGGAGAAGACTGTGGACATTCAGGTGCTCGGAGTGCCGCGCGTCACCGAGAACGGCGTACCCATCACGGCGCCCACGCCTGAGGCGCGGCACCTGCTGGCGGCGCTGGCCGCCTCTCCCGACCGCGTCGTGCCGGAGACCGTCCTCGCGGACGAACTGGCCCACCGCACCTCGTCCCCCTACCACCACGCCGTCCTGCACACCGCCGTACGCCGGCTGCGCGAACGGCTGGCGGAGGCGCTGCGGGCCGGGTCGGTACGGACTCCCGAGGCCGTGCTGTCCGTCAGGGCCGGCGGGTATGTTCTCGACACCGGCGGCGGCCGGTCCGACGTCCGGGAGTTCGAGCGCGAGGCGGGCGCCGGATACCGGGCCATGGGCCGGGGCGACTTCGAGCAGGCCGCCCGCCGGCTGCGCCGCGCCCTCGCCTTGTGGACCGGCCCCGCGCTGGACGGCATCGACGTCGGCCCTTGGCTCGGCGCCCGCGTCGCGGTGCTCGACGCCGACCGGCGCTCGGTGCTGGAGCAGTGGGTCGAGGCCGAACTGGCGCTGGGCCGCAGCCGTGAACTGCGCCTGGAACTGGCCGGCCTGCGCGGGGCCGGCGGGGAACGGGCCGACGGCGCCTTCCTGGCAGGTGTGCGCCGGGCCGAGGAACGCGTCGAGGCCCTCGGCTCCGCCCGCTCCCTCACCGGTACGCCCGTGGCGTGTGGTGCTTGACCCTCCGCCGCGCGGAACCTAGGTTCAAGATCCGGGCTGAAAACAGCAGGTCGGACGGGGGAAGTGCCGTATGGGGGACAGTGGGATACGGGACGGGGACGCCGGCGCAGGCGTGCTCGCCGTGCTGGAACTGCTCGCGGAGGAAGCGCCGCAGAGCGCCTACGACGCCCTGCTGGACGGAGCCCGTCGCGGGCGGGCGGACCCCGCCCGACTCGGCGACCTCACGCGTGCGGTGGCGCTGGCCCGGTCGGTCCGGGCGAGCGCGAGCCGCAGCAAGCAACGCGAGGCGGCGCTGACCGCCCTCGTCGACACCGCGCACGACCTGACCTCCCCCTACGACATCGACGGTCTGCTGCGCCTGATCACCCGGCGGGCCCGGCGCCTCCTCGGCTTCGACATGGCGTGGCTGTCCCTGAGCCGCCCGGACGGCTCCGCCTACGTACGGACCTCCGAAGGCGAGACCACCGCCCTCAACATCGGGCTCGAACTCGGCAGCGGCACCGGCCTGGGCAGCATCGCCCAGCAGCGCCGGTCCCCCGTCTGGACCGCCGACTACCTGAACGACGACTCCATCGCGCACGCGCCCGGCATCGACGCCGTCGTCCGGGCGGAGGGGCTGCACGCGATCATCGCGGTACCGCTGCGGCGCGGGGACTCCACCCTCGGCGCGCTCTACGGTGCCGACCGCTGCGTGCGCCGGTTCACCCCCGACGAGATCGGGCTGCTGCTCTCCCTCGCCGACCTGGCGGCCGTCGCCCTGGAGAAGGCCCGGCTGCTGGAGCAGACCCGCGACGAGGTCACCGAGCTGGCGGCCTTCGGCACGCGGACCAACACCGCCCTCACCCGCGTCCGCTACCTGTGGGAGTGCCACGCCCGGCTGGCCGGACTGGTCCTGGACGGAGCCGGGCTGGTGACCTTGGCCCGGGCCACCGCCGACGCGCTGGACGGCGTGCTCCAGGTCCGGGACCCGGGCGGGCGGGTGCTGGCCGTCACCGGTGAACTCCCCTCCCTGGAGCCGGAGGCGGTGACCCGGGCCGCGCTCCAGGCGCTGACCGGGCGGCGTCCCGTGAAGCTGCCCGGGGAGGTGTGGCTGGCGCCGGTGCTGGCGGGCGCCGAGGACCTCGGGGTGCTGCTGCTGAGCGCGTCCGCGCCGCTCGCGGAGGAGGACGTACGGCTGCTCCGGCTGGCGGCGCAGTCGGTGGCCTCGCTGATGCTGATCCAGCGGGGCACGGCGGCCGCGGCAGGGCCCGTGCACGACGAACTGCTGGCCGATCTGCTGGAGCGGCCGCACTCGTTCGAACTGCGCCTCGCGGAGCGCACCCGGCGGCTCGGCGTCGACCTCGACCGGCCGCACGTGGTGGTCGTGGCCCGGCCGGAGGGCGGCGAGCTGGGCCGGGCGGTGGCCTGGGCGTCCTCGTACGCCTACCGGATGGGCGGCCTCAAGGGCGTCCGGCGGGGCTGCATCGTGCTGCTCCTGCCGGGTACGGACGCCTCGGCCGCCGCCCACCGGGCCTCGGGGGAGCTGTCGCCGCTGCTGGGCCACCCGGTGTCGACGGGCGCCGCCGGGCCGGCCGGGGGCCCGGGGGAGGTGGCCCGGGTGTACGCGGAGGCGGTGCGCTGCCTGGACGCGCTGACCGCGCTCGACGGGGCGGGCGGCACGGCTTCGCTGCGCGAACTGGGATTCGTGGGGCTGCTGCTGTCCGCCGATCACGACGTGGAGGCGTACATCGCGTCGACGATCGGCCCGGTGCTGGAGTACGACGCGGACCGGCTGACGGACCTGACGCGGACGCTGGACGCGTACTTCGCCTCGGGCGGCAGCCCCACGCACGCGGCGGAGGCCCTGCACGTCCACCCGAACACGGTGTCCCGCAGGCTGGAGCGGATCACGGAACTGCTGGGCGAGGGCTGGCAGAAGCCGGGTCAGGCCCTGGAGATCCAGATGGCGCTCCGGTTGCGCAAGACCCGCGCGGTCCTGCACGCCCGCCGCTCGACGGAGCCCCGCGACGCGCACGCCCCCTGATGCGCGCGAGCCCCGGCACGGGCCGCCGCGCGGGCGGTCGGGGCGCAGCGGGCGGTACCGCGGCTCCCTCTCGACCGGGTCAGCAGCGCGCCAGCGCGGCCCGGGGCCGGTGCGCGCGCACACCGGGGTCCGGGTCCGGCGAGGCCACCGGCAGCCGGCCGCCCAGCCACAGCCCCGCGTGCGCCACCGACGCCAGCGTGACGTGCCGGTGCCACCCCGACAGGGACCGCCCCGCGAAGTCCCGCAGCCCCACCCGGTCCATGCTCGCCCCCGCCGCCCGGGACACGGTCCCGGCCTCCTTCGTCAGCCGCACCAAGGCCCCCGGCGCCACCCGCGTCATGTCCGTGACCCACATCCGCCCCGGCAGCCGCCGCGCATCGGACCACTCCCCGAACAGCAGCATCTCCCGCCCCGCGAGCAGCACCCGTACCGCCGCCACGAGCGAGCTGCGCCGCGTCCCGGGCCGGTCCGGGTCCGCCCACTCCACCGGCATCCGCATCCCCCGTACGTTCTGCAGGATGTCCCGCGCCGCCATCGGCAACGCCCCGTAGTTCGGCAGCCGCTGGTCCGCCACCCCGAGCCGCGCACCGGGGCTGACCCGCGCCACCACCGGCACCCGGGCCTGCGCGAAGCGGCCCAGCACGGCCCGGGTCGCGATGCCGGGGACGTCGAGCACGACGGGCCGGACACCCGCGGCGGACCCCCGGGCGAGCTCCGGCACCCCCTCGACCGCGCAGGCTCCGTAGGAGTCCGCCGACTCCGCGGACTGCGCCGGCCCCGCGCCGCCGAGGAACAGCCGCCACGCCACCGGCGTCGCCACCCCGCCCGAGGTGAACCACGTGGCGAAGGCCTGCTGCCCGCGGAACATCTGCCCCTGGTACGGGTCGAAGCGGTTCCCGACGCCCACCGAGTGCTCCCCGCCGCGCGGGATCGCCACCGGCTGCACCACCCAGGCGCCGAGCGGCGCCGACCGGGCGAGGTAGTGCGCCAGCGCGGTGCGGATCGGCTGCCAGTCCCAGGTCGAGCCGGCGATGAAATGGTGCAGCGCCTGCTCCTCGGCGGCGCCGCCGGAGCCGGTCTGCAGCGCCATGTTGCGGATCGACTTGCGCCCCTCGGCGGCGAGCAGCCCCCGTACGTACTGACGTCCCCGGTCGCGCTGGTCCCGGCGCCGCAACGGCGCGAACACCGCGGCGCACAACTCCTCGACGACCCCGTCCATGTGGTCGGGCCGGCCGGTCCCCGTGCCGGTGCCGGTGTTCACGCGCTGCCCCCTCCGTCGACTACCCCCACCGTCCGCCCCCGGGCCGCCCCGCGGGGAGGTGCGCCGGGCACACCCCTGCCGCCCGCGGTGGTGGGGCGCCCACCACCGGGCGGCGCGGAGCGGGTCCGATACCCCAGACTGGGCGCATGTCGATTCACCAGAACCTGCTCGGGGGCCCCGCCCCCACCCACCTGCCCGACGAGCCCGGCCGCGAAGCCCTCGCGGCCGGGACCCCCGCCGCCGAGGTGGCCGCCGCCCACCCGACGTCCTCGCTCGCCTGGGCCACCCTGGCCGACGACGCCTTCGCCGCCGGCCGCACCGTCGAGTCGTACGCGTACGCCCGTACGGGCTACCACCGCGGCCTGGACGCCCTGCGCCGCGCCGGCTGGAAGGGCCACGGCCCGGTGCCGTGGGAGCACGAGCCGAACCGCGGCTTCCTGCGCGCCCTGCACGCCCTGGCGCGCGCCGCCGAGGCCATCGGCGAGAAGGACGAGTACGAGCGCTGCTCGGCCTTCCTGCGCGACTCCTCGCAGACGGCGGCGGACACGCTCGCGTAACGCCCTGGCCTGCTGGCCTAGAGGGGCCCCGGAACTCCTGTTTATGATGCGAGCAGGGGACCGGGGCTCCACTTACCTCACCGGAAGGAGCGGACCGCTACCCGGAAGCACGTGTCGAGGAGACAGAGATGTCGCACGCCCTTGATGCCTCCGGAGCCGGTTCGGACACCCCGAACCTCGACTTCGCCGGCACCACCCCCTACGAGGACTACGTCCAGGCGGACGTCCTCACCCACCTCCAGCACCTCCGCTCGGACGACCCCGGCGAGATGGTCTTCCTGGTGACGACCCAGGTCATGGAGCTGTGGTTCACGGTGATCGTCCACGAGTGGGAGACGGCCGCGAAGGCCCTCCGCGAGGACCGGATCCCGGCCGCGATGGACGCGCTGAAACGTTCCCTCCGTGAGCTGGAGGCGCTCAACGCCTCATGGCGCCCGCTGGCCCAGCTGACCCCCGCCCAGTTCAACTCGTACCGCTCCGCGCTCGGCGAGGGCTCCGGCTTCCAGTCGGCGATGTACCGCCGGATGGAGTTCCTGCTCGGCGACAAGTCCGCGTCGATGCTGGTGCCGCACCGGGGCGCCCCGCGCGTCCACGCGGAGCTGGAGAAGGCCCTCCAGGAGCCGAGCCTCTACGACGAGGTGCTGCGGCTGCTCGCGCGCCGCGGCCTGCCGGTGCCCGCCTCGGTCCTGGACCGGGACCTCTCGCAGCGCTACGAGCCGTCGCCGCAGGTCGAGGCCGTCTGGACGGAGCTGTACGCCGACCCGGACGGGCAGCCCGACCTGCACCGGCTCGGCGAGGTGCTGACGGACGTGGCGGAGCTGGTGTGGCGCTGGCGCAACGACCACCTGGTGGCCACCCGTCGTGCGATGGGCGCGAAGACGGGCACGGGCGGCTCCGCGGGCGTGACCTGGCTGGAGAAGCGCGCGCAGAAGAACGTGTTCCCCGAGCTGTGGACGGCGCGCAGCCATGTCTGAGCCGACGACGACCGGGACCCGGCCCGTCCCGGGGGATCTCGCCGGTCGCGCCGCGGCGCTGGACGCCGCCGACGGACTCGGCGAGCTGCGCGAGCGCTTCACCCTGCCGGAGGGCGTCGTCTACCTGGACGGCAACTCGCTGGGCGCCCTGCCGGCCGGCGTCGCCGCCGCCACTGCCGATGTGGTGAACCGCCAGTGGGGCGAGCTGCTCATCCGCTCGTGGGACGAGTCCGGGTGGTGGACCGCGCCCGAGCGCGTCGGGAACAAGATCGCCCCGCTGATCGGCGCGGCGCCCGGCCAGGTGACCGTCGGCGACTCCACCAGCGTCAACCTGTTCAAGGCGCTGGTCGGCGCGGCCCGGCTGGCGGACCCGGCCCGCACCCGGCTGCTGGTCGACGCCTCCACCTTCCCCACCGACGGCTACATCGCCGCGTCGGCCGCCCGGATGACCGGCCTGACGGTCGTCCCGGTCGACCCCTCGCAGGCCGCGGCCGCGATGGGGGCGGACACCGCCGTCGTCCTGCTCAACCACGTCGACTACCGCACCGGACGGCTGCACGACCTGCCGGCCCTCACCCGCGCGGCCCGGACCGCCGGGGCCGTGACGGTCTGGGACCTGTGCCACTCGGCCGGGGCGCTGCCCGTGGGCCTGGACGAGAACGCGGTCGACCTCGCGGTGGGCTGTACGTACAAGTACCTCAACGGCGGCCCCGGTTCGCCCGCCTACTTGTACATCGCCGAACGGCACCAGGCCGCCTTCGACTCCCCGCTGCCCGGTTGGAACGGGCATGCGGAACCGTTCGCGATGACACCGGACTACGTCCCGGCGGCGGGCGCGGCGCGCGCCCGGGTGGGGACCCCGGACATCCTGTCGATGCTGGCGCTCGAGTCGGCCCTCGACGCCTGGGACGGGGTAACGGTCGAGGCGGTGCGGGCCAAGTCCCTCGCCCTGACGGACTTCTTCCTGGAGTGCGTGGCCGCGTACGTCCCGGCGGGCGCCGTGGAATCGGTGACCCCCCACGAGCACGCCCGGCGCGGCAGCCAGGTCTCGCTGCGTTCCGAGAACGCCCGCGCGGTCATGGCCGAACTCGTCGCCCGGGGCGTGATCGGGGACTTCCGGGCACCCGACGTCCTGCGTTTCGGGTTCACCCCGCTGTACGTCGGATTCGCCGATGTGGAGCGCGCGGCCCGGACGCTGGGTCACATTTTCGGGTGATGTAGCGGAGAAACGTCACATCACGAGGCACATCACAGCGCGGGCGGAGCTTCGGCTCCGCCCGCGTCCACATTGCCTCGGCCCGCCACGTAACGGCGTGTTCAGGCCTGATACGGTCCCGCTCTGCCGGAACACCGGAACACCGGAACACGTGTCCCCGCCGTAACTCCTGCTGCTCCTGTTCACCTTTGCCCCATGCGTTACCGAGAGGTTGAGCCGATGACGGACCCCGCAGTCGAACGGGACGCCGCCGAGTCCGCTTCGGCCTTCTCCCATCCGCCGGTCGAGCCGGACGTGAGCGCCGCGTACGGGGAACACCCGGACCAGGTCGTCGACTTCTACGCCCCGCGCGGCGCCGCCCCGGGCCCGGCCCCGCTGGTCGTGGTCCTGCACGGGGGCGCCTGGCGGGCCCCGTACGACCGGCACCACGTGACCCCGCTGGCGGACTTCTTGGCCCGCCGGGGCTTCGCCGTCGCCAACGTCGAGTACCGGCGCGGGAGTTCGCTGCCGCACCAGGGCGCCGAGGCGCCCGTCGCGGGGCGCTGGCCGGAGACCTTCGACGACGTCGCCGCCGCCATGGACGCGCTGCCGGGGCTCGCGGCCCGGGCGCTGCCGCAGGCCGATGTGCGCCGGACCGTGGTGACGGGCCACTCCGCCGGCGGGCACCTCGCCCTGTGGGCCGCGGCCCGGCACGTCCTGCCGGAGGGCAGCCCCTGGCGGCTGCCGTCCCCGCCGCAGCTGCGCGGGGTGGTGGCGCTGGCGCCCATCGCGGACTTCGCGGTGGCGGAGCGGATGGGCGTCTGCGGCGGCGCGTCGGCGCAACTGCTGGGGGGTGCCCGGTACTGGGAGGAGCGGCTGCCGCACGCGGACCCGGCCGCCCTCCTGCCGACGGGCATCGCGACGGCCGTGGTGCAGGGCCGGGACGACATCGTGGTCCCGGAAGAGGTGGCGGAGGCGTACGTCGCCGCGGCGGCCAAGGCGGGCGAGCTGGTCGGGCTGACCCTGCTCGACGGGGTCGGCCACTTCCCGCTCATCGACCCGGCCGCCGACGCCTGCGCGGTGGTCGCCGAGGAGATCTCCCAGCTGGCCTGGTGACGGGACAAAAGCGCCCCAAGGGGCCTGGTTCTGGCCTTGTTGATCTTCCGGCGTGTCCGGTATCCGACAGGTGGGTTGGCTGATGATGCCCACCTGGCTACGGTCGTTCGGGGCGTGGGACATCCCGCCGTTGCCCTCTGGACGGTCGCCGGTTTCCCGTCCGGTCGAGCGAAGGGGAGCATGCATGGCCGAGGACGAGCGGAAGCTCTGGCTTTCCGTCTACAGCACGGCGGGCGGCTGGCAGGCCGACCAGGTCTTCGCGGACCGGACGAGCGCGGCAGCGCCCGCGATCGCCGTCCACGAGGGCAAGCTGTACTGCGCTCACCGGGGCGCGCGGCAGCAGGACGGCCGGTACCTGCCGCTGCGGGTGACCACGTACGCGCCGGAGCTGCTGGACGTACTGCGGGGCGAGGTCACGCGGGAACGGCTGCTCGGCGAGGCGGTCGATACGCCGGCCCTGACCGCCCACGACGGCGAACTCCACTGCGCGCACACCTTTGACGACCCGTCGGGCCGCCGGTGCATCGCCGTCACCCCGCTCACCGGGGACGGACCGGAGGCGCCGGCCCGGGCCCTGGAGGACGGGATCGCCCCGGCGCTGGTCTCGTACGGGGACGCGCTGCACCTGCTCGCCGTCGCACCGCTGCACGGAAAGATCATCCACCGGGTGGCGCGGACGGCGCGCGGACCGTGGGAAAAGCCGGCCGGGGGCGACGGCGCGTACGGGATGCTGCGCGTCTGGAACAGGAACGGCAGCTGCCCGGCGAACCTGTCCGCCACCGTCCACGAGGGCAGCATCCACCTCGTCTACCGCTTCGGTACGGACGACGCCCGCCTGATGCACGCGGTCTACGACGGCACCGCCTGGCACAAGCCCGTCCCCTTGGGCGAGGGCCACACCAGCCGCCGCGGCGCGGCCGTGGCCTCGTACGACGGCAGGCTGCACGCCGTGTACCCGTCGTCCCGCGCGGACCGGCTCCGGCACGCGGTCTTCGACGGCAGGACCTGGGACGAGGGCACGGACCTCGACGAGCACGACAGCCGCAACACCCCGGCGCTGGCCCCGGTCCACGACACGGTCACGGGCACGTACACCCTGCTGCTGGTGCACCGCTCCGCCTGACACGCGCCGAAGGGGCCGGGTGCGCTGCGGCATCCGGCCCCTTCGGCGGGCGGACCGACCAGTGTTCCTACGGGAACAGGGGGTCCTACAGGAACGAGTTGATCTCGATGGTCTCGGTCCGGCCCGGGCCGACGCCGATCGCCGAGATCGGGGCGCCCGACATCTCCTCCAGTGCCTTCACGTACGCCTGGGCGTTCTTCGGGAGGTCCGCGAACGTCTTGGCCTTGGTGATGTCCTCGGACCAGCCGGGGAGGTTCTCGTAGATCGGCTTCGCGTGGTGGAAGTCCGACTGCGAGTACGGGAGTTCCTCGACGCGCTTGCCGTCGATCTCGTACGCGACGCAGACCGGGATCTGCTCCCAGCCGGTCAGCACGTCCAGCTTGGTGAGGAAGAAGTCCGTCAGGCCGTTCACGCGGGTGGCGTAGCGGGCGATCGGGGCGTCGAACCAGCCGCAGCGGCGGTCACGGCCGGTGGTCACACCGCGCTCGCCGCCGATGCGGCGCAGGTCCTCGCCGTCCTGGTCGAACAGTTCGGTCGGGAACGGGCCCGCGCCGACGCGCGTCGTGTAGGCCTTGAGGATGCCGATGACGCGGCTGATCTTCGTCGGGCCGACACCGGTACCGGTGCAGGCGCCGCCCGCGGTGGGGTTCGACGAGGTCACGAAGGGGTACGTGCCGTGGTCGACGTCGAGCAGGGTGCCCTGGCCGCCCTCGAACAGCACGACCTTGTCCTCGTCCAGCGCGTTGTTGAGGATCAGGGTGGTGTCGGCGACGTACGGCTTGATCTGCTCCGCGTACTGGAGCATCTCCTCCACGATCGCGGCGGCGTCGATCGCGCGGCGGTTGTAGAGCTTCGCGAGGAGCTGGTTCTTGCCCTCCAGCGCCGCTTCGACCTTCTGCTGGAGGATCGACTCGTCGTAGAGGTCCTGGACGCGGATGCCGATGCGGTTGATCTTGTCGGCGTACGTCGGGCCGATGCCGCGGCCGGTCGTCCCGATCTTGCGCTTGCCGAGGAAACGCTCGCCGACCTTGTCGAGGGTGACGTTGTACGGCGTGATCAGGTGCGCGTTGCCGCTGATGAGCAGCTTGGAAGTGTCGATGCCGCGCTCGTTCAGGCCGCGCAGCTCGGAGAGCAGGACGGCCGGGTCGACGACGACGCCGTTGCCGATGACCGGGGTGCATCCGGGGGAGAGGATGCCGGAAGGGAGAAGGTGCAGCGCGTACTTCTGGTCGCCTACGACGACCGTGTGGCCGGCGTTGTTGCCACCCTGGTAGCGCACCACATAATCAACGGATCCACCGAGCAGGTCGGTGGCCTTTCCCTTGCCCTCGTCACCCCACTGAGCTCCGAGCAGCACAAGAGCGGGCACAGGCGTACACCTCTTCCGGATGGGGCATGTCCAAGGTCAGGGGGCGTACGACGATGTACACCGCAGGCTGAGCCGTCGGACCGGTACCCCGGAATAGACGAAGGCCCTGGCGCAATAGCGCAAGGGCCTCTTGCACAAAGATGCTACCCGAGGAAGGACCGAGGTGTCGGCTCCAGAGCCCACCATGAGCCATGCGGGCGCGCCGGTAGGCGGCCTGCTCGTGCTCGTCGACCCGGTCGCCCGCCGTCTTGACGGCGAGTCCGTGCGGATCGCGAAAGATGTGTTGTGCGCCGGCGCCGCGGCGAAAATTTCTCTCCCCGACTCGCCGGAGGAGTTCGCGCGGGCGCTCGCCCGCCGAGGTCATCGGCGGCTGGTGATCGTGGGCGACGACGGGGCTCTGCTACGGGCTGTCACCCTCTTGCACCGCTCGCGTGACCTGTCGGGGGAGCCCCTGTCGCTGATCCCGGTGGGACCGGTGGGCTCCCTCGCCCTGGCGGTGTCGCTGGGCGTGCCGCTGTCGGCGGTGATGGCGGCGCGGGCGGCGCTGGACGGGGCGGTCCAGGCGCGTGACCTGCTGGTGGACGACAGCGACGGGGTGGTGCTGGGCGGTCTGCGGATCCCGCCGCCGGCGCGGAAGCAGGTTCCACCCGTACGGAGCTACCGGTCGTTGCTCCGGATGCTGCTGCCGAGCCCCCCGGGGGCCGGGCAGCCGGAGGCGGGGCCGGTGCACCGGCTGAGGGTGGAGGCGGACGGGGTGGTGCTGGCGGACGTGGACCATCCCGTGCAGGACGTCGCGGTGGTCACCCGCGAGCCGGGCGGCCCGGCGGAGGTGGTGGTCCGGCTCGCGGGGTGCGCGGCCCTGAGGCGGCGGGCCGCGACGGTGACGGTGTCGGGCGCGGACTTCCGCTACCGCGCCGACCACGCCGCCGTGACCGGCCCGCTGCGCCGGCGCACGTGGACCCTGCGCCCGGGTGCCTGGTCCCTCACGGTGCCGCGCTGACGCCGTCGGGGCCGGGCGCCGCTAGAAGGTGACCAGCAGCTCCCGCAGCCCCCGGATGACGTACCCGTCCCGCCACTGCGGCTCCGCCACGAGCCGCAGCGGCGGCGCCCCGGCGGCCAGCAGGGCGCCGAACGAGGCCGTGAGCTCCAGCCGGGCCAGCGGAGCGCCCAGGCAGTAGTGGATCCCCGCCCCGAAGCTCAGGTGGGGGTTGTCGGTGCGGACGAGGTCCAGCGCGTCGGGGTCCTCGAAGCGCGCCGGGTCCCGGTTGGCGGAGCCGAAGAGCAGTGCGACCTCGGCGCCGCGCGGGATGACGGTGTCGCCGATCCGGATCTCGTCCAGCACCCAACGTTCGAACATTTGTAGGGGTGTGTCGTACCGCATGAGTTCGTCCACAGCTGTGGACAACTTTTCGGGATGACACCGGAGGTCCGCCAGCTGTGCGGGATTGCGGAACAGAGCCCACCAGCCGTTGACGGTGGTGTTGACCGTCGCCTCGTGGCCCGCGTTGAGCAGCAGCACACAGGTGGAGATCATTTCCTGCTCGCTGAGCCGGCCCTCCTCGTCGTGGGCGGCGATCAGGCCGGAGACCAGATCCGCCCCGGGGCGCCCCCGCCGCTCGGCGATCACACCGCGTAGGTAATCGCTGAATTCAACGCTCGCCCGGACGGCCCGCCGCGCCGTCTCCTCGTCGGGCCGGAGCTCGAACATCCCGCAGATGTCCGCCGACCAGGGCCGCAGCAGGGCGCGGTCGGACTCCGGGATTCCGAGCAGCTCCGCGATCACCGCGACCGGGAGCGGCTCCGCCACGGCGGTCAGCAGGTCGCCGCCCCCGTCGGCCAGCAGGGCACCCGCCAGTTCCCCGGCCAGCCGCTCGACGGCGGGCGCGAGGCGCTCCACCGTGCGCGGGGTGAAGGCCTTCGCCACCAGCCGCCGCACCCGCGCGTGCGCGGGGTCCTCCAGGTCCAACAGCCCGTTGCCGTTGAGGACGTGGAACGGCTCGTGCTCCGGCGGCGGAGCCTGCTGCCCGAACTCCTCGTGCGTGAAGCGGTGCAGGTAGGTGCGCCCCAGCCGCCGGTCCCGCAGCAACGCGCTCACATCGGCGTAGTGCGGCACCAGCCACTGGCCGGTCGCCTCCGACCACACCGCCCGCCCCTGCCCGCGCAGCTCCCGGTAGGCGGGATACGGGTCGGCTACGAACGCGGCATCCCACGGATCAAAGCGCATCCCCGCAGCCTAGATCGACAACCCCCTTTCCGCCGTCACCTGTCGGCCGACCGGCCTGATCCCCCCTCAGCCCGGGGTCACCAAACGGGTCTCGTAAGCGAACACCGCGGCCTGGGTGCGGTCGCGCAGGCCCAACTTCACCAGGATCCGGCTCACATGGGTCTTGATCGTGGACTCCGCCACGACCAGCCGGTCGGCTATCTCCACGTTCGCCAGGCCCTGGGCGATCAGGACCAGCACCTCCGTCTCCCGCTCCGTCAACTGCGCGACCCCGCCCGGGTCGGCGAGCTTCGGCGCCTCCGCGAGCTTCGAGAACTCGGAGATGAGCCGCTTGGTCACCGAGGGGGCCAGCAGCGCCTCACCGCCCGCCACCACCCGCACCCCCTCGGCCAGCTGCCGCGCGGACGCGTCCTTGAGCAGGAACCCCGACGCGCCCGCCCGCAGGGCCTGGTACACGTACTCGTCGAGGTCGAAGGTCGTCAGGACCAGCACCTTCGCGCTCGTGTCGGCGGCCACGATCCGCCGCGTCGCCTCCAGCCCGTTCATCTCCGGCATCCGGATGTCCATGAGCACCACATCCGGCCGCAGGGCGCTCACCTGCGCGATGGCCTGGCGGCCGTCGACCGCTTCGCCGACCACCTCGATTCCTTCCATCGCGTTCAGCAGGACGGAGAAGCCCTCGCGGACCATCATCTGGTCATCGACGATCAGCACCTTGATCGTCATGCCGAGTGCCCCTGCGGTGACGGTGGGAGCGAGGCCGAGGACCCGCCCGCCGATGACGACGACTCCGCAGCCCGGCGCACCGGTATGAACACGGCCACCTCGTACCCGCCCGCCGTCGTCTCCCCGGCCGTCATCTCTCCGTCCAGCATGGTCACCCGCTCCCGCATCCCGGTGATCCCGTGCCCCGCGCCCGGCGAAGGCGGTACCTGCTCCGTCGGCGGGCCGTTGACGACCCGTACCCCCAGACCGCCGAGCACGTACGACACCTCCACCCCGGCCGCCGCGCCCGGCGCGTGCCGCAACGAGTTGCTCAGCGCCTCCTGGATGATCCGGTACGCCGACAGCTCCACGCCCTGCGGCAGCTCCCGGACCGCCCCGGTGACCGTCTTCTCCACACTCAGCCCGGCCTCCCGCACATTGGCCAGCAGCCCGTCCAGCGAGGCCAGCGTGGGCTGCGGCGCGTCCGGCGCCTCGTAGTCCGCGGAGCGCACCACCCCCAGCACCCGCCGCAGCTCCGTCAGCGCCGCCACCGCGTTCTCCCTGATGGTGACGAACGCCGCCTCCAGTTCCGCCGGCGGATTCTTCACCCGGTACGGCGCCGCCTCCGCCTGGATCGCCACCACCGACATGTGGTGCGCGACCACGTCGTGCAGCTCGCGCGCGATGGTCGTCCGCTCCTCCAGGAGCGTGCGCCGGTCCCGCTCGACGGCCGTCACCTGCTGCTGCGCGGTGACCTCCCGCTCGGCCTGGCGGCGGGTGTTGCGGACCGTGACCGTCAGCAGGGTGAGGGCGGAGACGAACGCCATGGGCGCCGCATTGACCGACTCGTAGGTGCTCGTCAGCACGGGCATCGCCGTCCCGAACACCACGGTGATCACCCACAGCCAGACGGCCGCCCGGGGCCGGCTCCGCATGGCGACGATGGTCAGCACCGCGAGGTAGGCGACGAAACTCGTCGGCGACCACGGCCAGGCGACGTTGCGGTCCTCGACGAGCGAGAGGACTGCCGTCGTACCCAGCGCCACCCAGAACGCCCCCATGGGACGCACCAGGGTCATCACGACCGGAACCACCGCTATCAGGCCCGTGAACAGGCGCAGCGAATGCGGCACACCGTAGGAGTTGACGCTGCTGGTCAGCAGGATGATCACCACGATCAGCCCCACCAGCGCGTGCGGAAGGTAGCCGGCCCTCGCGCGTATGCCCGCGGGCAGCAGCCGCAGCAGCGGGCCGCGCACCCGCACCGGTTGCAGGGGCCGGTAGGCGAACGCGTCGCTGATCAGGTCCTGGCGCAGGATCTTCAGGAGTCCCGAAGCCATTGTCAGTTCCGGTGTCCGGGCTGTCCCCCCGGCGGTCGTCTCGGTCATACATGAACCGTAGGTCCGCGCCCCCCTCATCCGCGTCGCCGCTGATGGGGATATCCGCGGCTCCCCCTCAAGTACTACGGCGGTGCGTCAGTAGCCCGTCGGACGGACCAGGCCCGTCTCGTACGCGAACACCGCCGCCTGCGTCCGGTCGCGCAGACCCAGCTTCACCAGGACGCGGCTCACATGCGTCTTGATGGTCTGTTCGGCCAGGACCAGGTGCTGGGCGATCTCCGCGTTGGACAGGCCCTGCGCGATCAGCGACAGCACCTCCGTCTCCCGCTCCGTCAGCTCGTCGATCCGCGCCCGGGACGGCGCCCGGGGTGCCCCGAGCCGGGAAAACTCGGTGATCAGCCGCTTGGTGATGTTCGGCGACAGCAGTGCCTCACCGGCCGCCACCACGCGCACGGCTTCGGCGAGCTGGTCCGCCGAGGCGTCCTTGAGGAGGAAGCCGGAGGCACCGGCGCGCAGGGCCTCGTAGACGTACTCGTCCAGGTCGAAGGTGGTCAGGACGAGCACCTTCACGGCGGCGGCGTGGTCGGCGGTGATGACGGACGTCGCCTCGATGCCGCCCATACCGGGCATGCGGATGTCCATCAGCACCACGTCGGGACGGAGTTCGGCGACCTTCGCCACCGCCTCGGCGCCGTCCACGGCCTGGCCGACGACCTCTATGTCGGGCTGTGCGTTCAACAGCACGGTGAACCCCTGCCGGACCATCATCTGGTCGTCGGCGATCATCACCTTGATCGGGGCACTCATGAGGCCTTCTCCGTCTCGTCGGTCCTGGGCGCGGCGCCCCCGGGCAGATCCATGGGCAGCACGGCGCTCACCTCGTACCCACCGCCGGGGCGGGGACCGGCGGCCAGCTCGCCGCCCAGCATGCCCGCCCGCTCGCGCATCCCCAGCAGCCCGTGCCCGGCGCCGGGGGACGGCGCGGCCGCCCGGGTCGGAGCGCTGTTGGCGACGCACAGGTGCAACTCGCGCGGCCCGTACGCGATTCCGACCTCGACCCGGGAGCCCGGCGCGTGACGCAGGCAGTTGCTCAGCGCCTCCTGCACGATCCGGTACGCGGTGAGCTCGGTGCCCGGGGTCAGGGGCCGCCGGATACCCGCTGTTTCCGTGGTGACCTCCAGCCCGGCCGCCCGCACGTTGTCAGCGAGGGCGTCGAGTTCGGCGAGGGTGGGCTGCGGATGGTGCGGGTTCGCCGGATCGTCGGGATGCTCGGAGCGCAGCACACCGAGGACGCGGCGCAGTTCGGTGAGGGCCTCCAGCGCGTTCTCCCGGATGCCCGCCAGGTTCTCCTTGAGTTCCTCGGACGGGTTCTCCACCAGGTGCGGGGCGACCTGAGCCTGGATGGAGATCACCGACATGTGGTGCGCGACGACGTCGTGCAGCTCGCGGGCGATGCGGCTGCGCTCTTCCAGCAGGGTCCGCCGCGCCCGCTCCTCCTCGGTCAGGCTCTCCTGTGCGACGAGCTGGCCGCGGGCAAGGCGCATCGCCCGCAGCGCGTAGCCGAGGAGCCCGGCGAAACCGAAGAGGAGGAGGGCCACGACGAAGCTGGTCTGGGCCTTCTCCGGCCTGAAGAACCCCTCGGCCACGGCGGTGGCGGCGAGCGAGACGCCGATGACCGCGATGGTCACCCGGGGCGGTACGCGCAGGGCCACCAGCAGGATCAGTGGGGCGAAGGAGAACGGTCCGATGGCCGTCCACGGCCAGAGCTGGCCCGGCCCGACCTGGCCGCGGATCGTCCAGGCGATGAAGGCGGCGGTCAGCAGGCCCAGCCACCAGGCCGCGACCGGACGGAACATCGCGATCACCAGGGAGAAGCCGGTGAAGATCGACAGCAGGACGCTGCCGGGGCCGTGGGCGTCGTAGTGGTCCTGGAGCTGCACCAAGGTGAGGAAGCCGAAGAACACCGCCGCGTAGACGACCAGGGCGTGGGGCAGCCGGGCCAGCCAGCGGGGCCGCGCCATCGGTGGCAGCGGATCCTTCCGCAACGTGAACAACTCCCCTGCCAGACCGCGCCGGTCACGGCCAGGTGTCAGGGGGGCCGGGAACGGGGATTCGCTCTGTACATTCACACCGGTCAGCCTAGGCACGGGTGACCTCGCTGATCGGAGCCCCTCGGCCGTCGCGGGGAGCCGGAGAGGTCCGGGTGACGGGACCGCGGCGCGGGGGTGTGCCCTGCTCGTACGCGTGGAACGCGGCCCAGCAGGCGGCCAGCGCGGCGGTGAACAGGGGGAGCCACAGCAGTCGGCTCGCTATCCATTCCGGAGAGCCGGGCACGGTGTGCAGCCCGGGCAGATCCGCTGAGACGAGGAGCCCGAGGGCGGTGACGGCCATCATCGCGGTCTGGTGCCAGAGGAATACCGTCATCGCGGACAGGTTCAGCAGTGCCACCTTCGCCCACGTCCGGGGCCGCCGCATGGCCCGGGCGAGCGGTTCCCGGAGCAGCAGGGCCAGCCCGCACTGGGCCAGACCGAAGCTCACGGCGGCGAGGGTGGGCGGGTTGAGGTTGGACACCGGGGCGCCCGGGACCCCCACCATCGACGCGGGATAGCCGCCCCACAGGACGAGCCCGGCGGCAGCGACGGCGCCCGCCGCCAGCAGGGCCACCGCCGGGGCGCGGCGGCCGAACGCGCCGCGGGACCAGGCGGCGCCCAGCGTGAAGGGGACGAGCCAGCCGGCGGCGACATTGACCCAGCCGACCCACTCGGGGCCCCCGAGGCCGAACCGCCAGACATCCACGCCCGCGACCACGGCCAGCGGCCACACCGGCTGGAGCCGGGACACCAGCGGCGTCGCGGCGGTGAGCGCCGCGAAGACCAACAGGAACCACAGCGGGGAAAGGACGAGCCGAAGCAAGGTGTGGAGGGTGCCAGGTGCCACCCCGCCGAGCAGCATCCCGGCGGAGGCGACGCCCCACAGCGCGAGCACCGCGGCCACCGGACGGAACAGCCGGCCCAGCCGCTGCCGCACCCAGGTGCGGTACGGAACTCCCCGCGCCCGGGCCGAGGCGTACCCCTGGGCCGCGACATGGCCGCCGACCAGGAAGAACACGGCCAGTGTCTGGAACACCCACGAGACGGGCGCCAGCCACGGCATGTGCGCCAGCGGGCTGGTGCTGCTCAGGGCGCCGTCGCCCGCGGTCAGCGCGGTGACGAGCCAGTGGCCCAGCACCACGCCGAGGATGGCGAGGGCGCGCAGCGCGTCCACACTGCGGTCTCGGGAAGCCGGAGTCCCGGCGTGAACGCGGTCCGCGAGCCGGGACCAGCGGACGTGTGCGCTACGCACGGGAGACCTCCGGCGATGTGGCGGCGGGCCCGATGACGATGCGGACCAGGCTGGCGAGGGACGCGGTGCCGGGTTTGAGGTAGTCGCTGTGTCCGGCGCTTCCGGCGGCGAACGCGCGGGCTCCGAAGGCGCGGTCGACGGGGTCGGTACCGAACCCGACGCCGCCCAGCCGGACATGCGGGACGTTGCCGATCCAGTCGCGGCTGCCGCGCCCCGCCCACACCTGAGCCGGGGTGTGCAGTGCGGCCACGGAGTCGGCGCCCGTGCCCGGACTGCCGTACAGCACGAGGTCGGTGACCCCGGGGCCGGTACGGGTACGGGCGCAGACCACGGAGCCGTAGGAGTGGCAGAGCAGCGAGATCCGGGTCCCGGGGCGGCTGAGGGCCTCCAAGCCGGGGAGGAAAGCGGCCAGTTCGGCGGCGGCCGCGTCGGCGCGGCCGGCCGTCAGGACCGTGGTGCTGACCGTGCCGGGGGTGTCGTAGCCGAGCCAGGCGACCACGGCGGAGTTCGGGTGCTCCGCCCGGAGGCGCTGCGCGAGGGTGACCGCCCCGGCACGGAATCTCTGGTAGGTGTCCAGCGTGGTGTCGGAACCGGGCACCAGGACGGTGACCCGGTCGGCGCTCCCCAGGTCGCCGAACACCTCGACGGCCCGGCCCTGCCCCCGGCCGTCGAAGGCGAGGAACCGGGCGGCGAATCCGTCCCCGCCCGAACCCTGCGCCATCGCCCGCAACTTCGCGGCCCGGCCGCTACGACCCGCCTCCTGCGCCATCCGGGCCGCGTCGGCGATGTTTCCGAGGTTCGCGGCGTACCGGCTGTGCGGGGCGGCCGTCGCGGCCAACGCGATGGGCTCCGGTGCCGGTACGTCCGGGGAGGCCGCGGCGGAGACGGGAAGCACCACGGCCGCCGCGATGAGCCCGGCCAGCAGGGTGCGGCGCAGACGGCTGCCGGTGGGGTTCAGGCGGCTGCCAGTGGCGTTCATGAGGCGTCCTTCGGTGGGCGAGCGTGGCGTTCTTCTCTGGTATCGAAGTTAGGAATCAGCCCCTCTCGTCGGCGTCCCGCTGGGGAGCGGCCTTCGCGGGTAGCTCTCAGGTATGACGCGGGCTACTCCAGAGCCAGGGGCGCCTTCGGGCAGGCGCATTGACGGGGTGTTATGGCGCGCCCCGGTGCCCGGCCACGGACCGGGCCACCGATGCCGCCCGGCGGGAAGCAGGCTCTGCGGCGGACCCGGCCGGCGAGCCGGTGGCGCCGGGGGCGGGGGCCGTGCTCGTGGCGGTGGGGGTCGTGCCGGCCGGCCGGTGGGGGCGCGGGCGGGCGCGTCCGGCGCGGTACACCGGGTGCCGCCGGTGCGGCCGGCCCGGCTGTGCGGGGGCCGTGCTCGTGGGGATGGGGCCGCGCCGTCCGATGCATCCGCGGGTGGGCGCGTCCGGCCCGGTCGGCCGGTGGCGCCGGTCGCCGGGGCGTGGTCGCGTTCGCCGCAGGACGCCGGGCCACTGCGCGGTGCGCCGGGGGCGGGCGCCCCGAACGTGGCGCGGCCGTCGCGGTCGGGGGGCGACCCACGTCGCCGGGCCGCGCCGTCCGATGCATCCGCGGGCGGGCGCGCCCCGAGCCCATGTCGAGGCCGGGCGTCACCAGTGCCGCCCCCGCCGTCGCGGCAGGCCCGGCACACCGCGCATGCCGACGGCGGTGGCGTACGTCGTCATGATGTGGGCGGGTGCCCCTGCCCCGCCGCCCGCGGTGGCACGCGTCGTCGTGGGCCGGCCCGGCCCGGCGGCCGGCCTGCCGCCGATCAGGGACCGTGAGCGTGAGCAGAGCACCGGAAGGAGCACGGACATGGGTGACGGCGACTGGCGGGAAGACCGCATCGGCAGCGCGCACCGGGGCCGGAATCCCACCGTCGTACGCCGCCTCGACGCCGGGTTCGCGGTGATCGGAGACCGGCAGTTCCTCCCCGGCTACTCCGTCCTGCTGACGGACGACGCCGCCGCGACCCGGCTCTCCGACCTGCCCCGGCCCCGCCGGATCGCGTACCTCACCGACCTGGAACGGCTCGCCGAAGCCGTCGAACGCGCCTGCGCGCGACTCGATCCGGCGTTCCGCCGCGTCAACATCGAGATCCTCGGCAACACCGACCCGTACCTCCACGCCCACATCTGGCCCCGCTACGACTGGGAGCCCGCCGACCTCCTTCGAAAGCCCGTCTGGCGTTACCAGGACGCGCAGTTCTGGCGCGGCGGGCGGTACGCACTGGCGCCCCGCCACGACGGGCTGCGGGCCGCCATCGGTGAGGAACTCGACCGGCTCACCCGCAGGTAGGGGCCGGCGGGCTACGAGGCCGCCGTCGCCACCCGCACGCCGAAGGCGATCAGTACCGCGCCCGTCACCCGGTCCAGGGTCCGGCGAACGCGCGGGCGCGCGAAGAAGTGCCGGGCGCGGGAGAGGACGTACACGTACGTGCCCAGCCAGAGCAGCGTCAGCAGGACGTGGACCCCTACGAGCAGCACCATGCCCGCCGCCGGGCGCACACCCACCGGGGCGAGGGTGGGCAGCAGACCCGTGTAGAAGACGGCGATCTTCGGGTTCAGCGCGTTGCCGACCAGGCCGGTGCGCCAGGCGCTCCCGCCGCGCCCGCCCGGTACGGCCGCCACGGCCGGCTCGGCGCCCGGGTGGCGCAGCGACTGCACGCCGAGGAAGCAGAGGTAGCCCGCGCCGGCCAGCTTGACCACCAGGTACACCTCGGCGGAGGCGGCGAGCAGCGCGGCGAGCCCGGCGACCGTGAGGGCACCCCAGAGCAGCAGCCCGGCGGCGATCCCGCCGACCGTGCGCAGCCCGTCGGCGCGCCCGCGCGAGACGGCCTGCTTCGTCACGATCGCCATGTCCGGCCCGGGAACGAGCGTCAGCAGGGCCAGGACACCGGTGGCGGTGAGGAGTTGGGTATACACCCGCCCCACTCTGGCACCTCCGCCCCGATCGCGGCTCGGCTCGCGACCCGCCCCGCGGCTCAGTCCCCCGCGACCAGCGGCTCGACGTACCCCGCCCGCCAGCGCGGCGCCGGATCCTGGCCGGGGCTGGTCCAGTACTCCCTGGCCCCGACGATCTCCCCGTCCCGCACCGTCCACAGCGAGACGGCCCGGTAGACCACGTGGTCCTCGGGTATCTCCACCTCGGTGACGACGAGTTCCCCATCGGCGAGGACGCGCAGGACTTCCACGGACGCCCCGCCCGCGTCCTCGTAGGTGTCACCGCCCACGTCGCCGTCCTCCGCGAGGACGGCGATGAAGTTGGACCGGCCCACGATGCGCTCGCCGCTGACCGGCCACTCGATCACGGCGTCCTCGGCGACCAGCTTGGCGACGCCGTCCCAGTCGCGCGCCCCTATCCGCTCCCACAGTCGTGCCACTACGTCCAACGGCTCCATGTGCGGCAGTCTGCGACGCTCCTGTGACACGCAACAAGCTTTGCCTGCAGCCTTATTGACTTCGACACAATCGGCGCGGCTCCTCCTACCCGGGCGCGTCGAGTGCCTCCAGCGCCGCGGACAGCCGTTCCAAGGTGCGGACCGTCTCCGCGAACGCCTCCTCCCCGAGTTCCTCGGCCAGCCGCTCGGCCAACGCCGCGTGACCCGGGGCGATGCGGGCGTTCGCCGCGCGCCCTTCCTCCGTCGGCCGCAGGAGCTTCGCGCGCCGGTGGGCGGGGTTCGGTACGTACTCGGCGAGACCCTGCGCGGTCAGCAGATCGGCTACGCGCTGGACGCTCTGCCGGGTGATGCCCATGGCCCGGGCGATGCCGGCGACGGGCAGGGGTTCGCGGAGCACCGCGCCCAGCACCTGCCAGCGCGCCGCCGTCAGCCCGGCGGGCCGGGCCAGTTCCTCGGAGACGGCCAGGAACTGGCCGTTCAACCGGAAGACGCCGAGGGCCGTACGGCTCAGCAGGTCCTGGCGGGCGCGTACGGAGAGCTGCGGGGCCGGCCCGGACCCGGGCCCCGGCTCAGGCATCGCTGGGTTCCGCTTCCGCCGCGGCCGTCAGCACCGGGTAAGCGGTGGCGTCCGAGTCGTGGAAGAGGCGGTACCAGGCGTCCAGCACGACCGGCTCGTACACGTCAAGCCGGGCGAAGACCTCGCGCGCGAACGCCACCGGCTCGGTCGGCCCCGCCGTGATGAGGTCGCCGTCCGTGACCGCGTCGGCCTCGACGTAGTCCGGGCCGCCCGCGTAGCCGGGCTGCGCCGCGAGGTACGCGGCGGCGGCGCTCGTGTGCCGGCGCCCGTCCAGCAGGCCGTCGCGGGCGAGGCCGGCCGTCGCGCCGCAGATCGCCGCGACCGGTACCCCCGCCGCCAGGAACTCGCGCGCCTTCGCCGCGAACGGGGCCAGGGTGTCCCCGGCGTCCCACAGCCCGGCGCCCGTGAGGATCAGCAGGGAGGAGTCCTCGGGACGGAGGCCGGCCAGGGCGAGGTCGGGCTGGATCCGGAGCCCGCCCATGGTGGTGACGGGCGCCTCGGCGGCGAAGCCGACCGTACGGACCCGGTGGCCGCGCCGGGTGAGGTGCGCCGTGGTGTGGCCGGTCTCCCAGTCCGCGTACGTGTCGTACACCGCGAGGTGGACCGGCTTGCGGGAGGCTTCCCGCGGCGTGTCGCTCATGGTGCTCGCCTCCTCGAGGGGCAGCGTCCAAGTCCCATATGACAGCAGGCTGTCGTATGGGCAGGGGACTGTCAATGCCCGCCCCGCCCGCAGACAGACTGCCGAGGGCGGACCGCCACCCCCATACAGTCCGCCGATGTCCCGCCCTGCCAGGGAACTCCTAGCGTGACCGTATGACCCCTCATGTCACCGGCGCGGCGGTCAAGGCCGCCGATCGCGCCCACGTCTTCCACTCCTGGTCCGCCCAGGCCCTGATCGACCCCATGGCCGTCGCCGGCGCCGAGGGGTCGTACTTCTGGGACTACGACGGGAACCGCTTCCTCGACTTCGCCTCCCAGCTGGTCAACACCAACATCGGCCACCAGCACCCCAAGGTCGTCGCCGCCGTCCAGGAGCAGGCCGCCCGGCTGTGCACCCTGGCCCCCGGCTTCGCCGTGGACGTCCGCTCCGAGGCCGCACGCCTCATCGCCGAGCGCACCCCCGGCGACCTCGACAAGGTCTTCTTCACCAACGGCGGCGCCGAGGCCGTCGAGAACGCCGTACGGATGGCCCGGCTGCACACCGGCCGGCCGAAGGTGCTCTCCACCTACCGCTCGTACCACGGTGCCACCGCCGCCGCGATCAACCTCACCGGTGACCCGCGCCGCTGGCCCTCCGACACGGCCGCGGCCGGAGTCGTGCACTTCTGGGGCCCCTACCTCTACCGCTCGCCCTTCCACGCGGCCACCGAGGCCGAGGAGTGCGCCCGCGCCCTCGCGCACCTGGCCGACACGATCGCCTTCGAGGGGCCGCAGACCATCGCGGCGATCATCCTGGAGACCGTGCCGGGCACGGCCGGGATCATGACCCCGCCGCCCGGCTACCTCGCGGGCGTCCGCGAGCTCTGCGACCGGTACGGCATCGTCTTCGTCCTGGACGAGGTCATGTCCGGATTCGGCCGGACCGGAAAGTGGTTCGCCGCCGACCACTGGGGCGTCACCCCGGACCTGATCACCTTCGCCAAGGGTGTCAACAGCGGTTACGTACCGCTCGGCGGCGTGGCCATCTCCGGTGCGATCGCCGAGACCTTCGCCACCCGCCCCTACCCGGGCGGCCTGACGTACTCCGGCCACCCCCTGGCCTGCGCCGCCGCCGTCGCGACGATCAACGCGATGGAGGAGGAGGGCGTCGTGGAGAACGCCGCCCGCATCGGCGAGGACGTGATCGGCCCCGGGCTCGCCGACATCGCCCAGCGGCACCCGTCGGTCGGGGAGGTCCGCGGCCTCGGTGCCTTCTGGGCCGTGGAACTCGTACGGGACGAGGAGACGCGCGAGCCGCTCGTCCCGTACAACGCGGCCGGCGCCGACAACGCGCCGATGGCCGAGTTCGCGGCGGCCTGCAAGGCCTCCGGCCTGTGGCCCTTCGTCAACATGAACCGGACCCACGTCGTGCCGCCCTGCACCGTCTCGGAGGCCGAGGCCAAGGAGGGTCTGGCCCTGCTGGACGCGGCGCTCGACGTGGCCGACCGCCACACGACGGCCGGCTAGCCGGCCGCCACGGCACCGGCCGGAGGCGGATGGCCGGTACCGGCCGGTGGCGGCTCGGCGCACCACCGGCCGGTCGACCGATCGGCTCCCGGTCAGCCGGCAGCACACACGACAAGGCCTACGACCGTCCTGATATCGAGCGCTATGTCCGTTATTTGCCTGCCTACCGATCGGTTTCGGCCGCATCGGCTGGCCTAAGGTGTCCGAAGTCCTACCGAGGAGACGGACCCCTATGCCAGGCAGCGGAGCTGTCACCCGCAACACGCTTCGCCAGCAGATAGCGGACGCGCTGCGCGACGAGGTGCTCGCGGCGCGCCTGCCTCCCGGCACCGAGTTCACGGTCAAGCAGATCGCCGAGCAGTACGAGGTCTCCGCGACGCCCGTGCGCGAGGCGCTGGTGGACCTCTCGGCGCAGGGCCTGCTGGAGTCGGTGCAGCACCGCGGGTTCCGGGTGCGCACCTACAGCGTCGAGGACTTCCGGGGCATGGTCGAGGCCCGCATCCTCGTCGTCGACGGGATCTTCCGCCGGCTCGTCGAGCGCGGCACCGCGGTCGGTTCGGCCGAGCTGCTGGTCTCCGTGCGCCGTCGCGCCGAGGAGGCCCGGCGGGCCGCGCAGAGCGGTTCCCTCGACGTGCTGATCGGCTACGACCTGCGGTTCTGGCGGGAGCTGAGCGGGCTGGTCGGCAACACGTACATCTCCGAGTTCCTGCACCGGATCCGGGTCCAGTGCTGGGTCTTCTCGGTGCCCCACCTCCAGCGGGCCACGGCGCAGGAGATGCGGCGGGCCCTGTGGGACGGCCACGGCGAGCTGGTGGAGGCGGTGACGCGGTCCGATGCCGGGGAGGTGCGCCGCATCGTGCACGCGTACAACCAGCACGGGCTGGACTGGGCCGCCGGGTTGCGGCCGATCACCGGGCCGGTCGCGGGCCGGTAGCCGCCGACCCCTTCGCGGAGCGTGTCCGGCGCACTACGCTGGCCCGATCGGCGGCAACGACTGATCGGAGGCCGCGTGGCCTGTGACCTGTGGCTGGTCCCCCTTGTCGACGTGCTGTGCCACAGCCCCGACAACCCCTTCGCGGAAGAGATCGCTTCGTACGACAAGGCGCTGGGCGAGGCGGGTCTCCCGTCCGTCCCGGTGTTCGCCTACATGCCGGGCCTGAGCGGCGACGTCGCTCCCGTGGCCGGCTTCGACTACGACGCCCTGCACTTCCTGCGCCGGGCGTACCTGCTCCAGATCTGCGGGCTGCCGGTGACCCCGGTGGACGAGCTGGGCGGTGACTACGAGCAACTGCTGGAGATGTTCGAGTCCACGGCGCAGCAGTCGCACCTCGTCTGGCACTACGACCACGCGGGGGCCTACGTCCCGGTGGACTTCCCCGCTCCGCTGGCCAACGAGGAGCTGCTGGCGGGGGGCGGACCGCTGGGCTCCGCGCAGGGGCTGCTGCGGGAGCTGGCCTTCGTGGCGCCCGCGATCGGGATAGATCCCGGCAATCCGCCGGCCGCGCCCGCGCCGCCGGGCCGGCCGACCTCGCTGGAGGAACCGGCGGGGCCGATCCCGTACGACGACAGTCCCTTCGCGCGGGAGCGGCACGTGTGGCTGGGGCTGCACGCGGCGGCGACCCGCAGCCTCGGCCAGGGCTCGATGATCATCTTCAGCTGAGCCCGCGCCGCGCGCCCCCGGACGGGCCTCAGCGGGGCTGTTCCGGGGGCCGCTGGCGCGGCATGTTCGGGCGGGTGCCCGGGGGGAGGGCGAAGCGGGCCGGGGGGACGCCGGGATCGGGCCGGGCGGCCGCGGCGCCCAGGGACTGCATGACCAGCGGGGCCGGGCCGGCCCGGAACTCGACCATCCAGTCCGCCGTCTCGGAGCGCACGAGCTCCGTGATGTCCTCGGAGAACCGGCGCAGGACGGTCAGGCAGCGCTCCGCCGCCTCGCTCGCCGTGCCCTCGGTCGGGCCCAGTACCTCCCGTACGTTCTCCGAGGCCCAGTCGAACTGGAGGGTCTGCAGCCGGCGCTGTACGGCCTGGGCCGTGGCCACGTCCCGCATCCAGCCGGAGGTCAGCCCGAAGAACCGGTCGCAGGCCAGGCAGGCCGCACCGAGCAGCAGGCACAGGTAGCCGTACGAGGACGCCCCCGGGGCGGAGCCCGTCAGCTCCAGCAGCGGCATCGAGGCGCCCGCGACGGCGCCCGCGGCGGCGCCCGCCCGCAGGGTGCGCGCGCCGAGCCGCTTCCGCGCCCGGTCGGCCAGGTACCACTCGGCGGTGCGCAGGGCGTCGGCCTCGACCCGCCGGTAGAGCTCGTCGAGGCGCTCGGCGGGTTCGCCCCAGTCCCCGAGAGGAAACGGCCGGCCGGTCAGGTCGCCGTCCTCTGCGGGATCCCGGGGTGGCCCCTCGGGCTGCATCTCCGGCTGACTCACCGGCACTCCCTCTGCCTGCGCTGACGTGTGGTGGTGCGCGTGTGCGCAATGGTGCGCATGCACTTCCTACCTTCGAATGACGCGCGATGGGCGGCGAATCCCGCGATTTCCGCTCGCAAGGAGGGCTCCAGCAGGTGCGCGCACTCCCGCTCTCTCACTCGAAAGAGTTGGTCCTCACGGCGTAGGGCGCTGCGCGCGGGGAGCACGTAGGCTCGGATTGACCAAGCGTTGAGAAGCGTCCCCAGCTATGGAGTGAGTGCCCAGTGATTCCCGGTGGTGGCCAGCCCGACATGCAGCAGCTGCTCCAGCAGGCCCAGAAGATGCAGCAGGATCTCGCCGCCGCGCAGGAGGCGCTGGCGCAGGCCGAGGTCGAGGGACAGGCCGGCGGCGGTCTGGTGAAGGCGACGGTCACCGGTTCCGGTGAGCTGCGCGCCCTCGTGATCGACCCGAAGGCGGTGGACCCCGAGGACACCGAGACCCTCGCGGACCTGGTGGTCGCGGCGGTCCAGGCGGCCAACGAGAACGCCCAGGCGCTCCAGCAGGAGAAGCTGGGCCCCCTGGCCCAGGGCTTCGGCGGCGGCAGCGGGATCCCCGGCCTCCCGTTCTGACTCCGCCGAGACCCCTCCCCGGAGCCTGTGAGCACAGGTTGCGGCCCTGACAAGCGCAGATGAGCGCAGACATCGAAAGAAGGCAGTCCGTTGTACGAAGGCGTGGTCCAGGACCTGATCGACGAACTGGGCAGGCTGCCCGGCGTCGGGCCCAAGAGCGCGCAGCGGATCGCCTTCCACATCCTGCAGGCCGAGCCCACCGACGTCCGCCGCCTCGCGCACGCGCTGCTCGAAGTGAAGGACAAGGTCCGGTTCTGCGCGGTGTGCGGGAACGTGGCGCAGGAGGAGCGGTGCGCGATCTGCCGCGATCCGCGCCGCGACCCGACGGTGATCTGTGTCGTGGAGGAGCCCAAGGACGTGGTCGCGATCGAGCGGACGCGTGAGTTCCGGGGGAAGTACCACGTCCTCGGCGGCGCGATCAGCCCGATCGAGGGCGTCGGTCCGGACGACCTGCGCATCCGCGAGCTGCTGGCGCGCCTCGCGGACGGCACGGTCACCGAGCTGATCCTCGCCACCGACCCGAACCTGGAGGGCGAGGCGACCGCCACCTACCTCGCCCGCATGATCAAGCCCATGGGCCTGAAGGTCACCCGCCTGGCCAGCGGGCTCCCCGTCGGGGGAGATCTGGAGTACGCGGACGAGGTCACGCTGGGGCGGGCCTTTGAAGGAAGGCGACTTCTCGATGTCTGACGCAACGCTGCACGCCTTGGGCCAGGATCCGGACGACTTCGCCGTCCAGATCGCGGACCAGATCGACTCCTTCATCGTCGCGGTCACCGAGGTGGCCAAGGGCGAGGACCCGGACAGCGCGGTGCCCTTCCTCCTGCTGGAGGTCTCGCAGCTGCTGCTGGCGGGCGGCCGGCTGGGCGCGTACCAGGACGTCCTGCCGGACGAGCGCTACGAGCCCGACCTGGGCCCGGAGCCGGACGTGGACGACCTGCGCGAGCGGTTCGCGTACATGCTCGACCCGGTCGACGTGTACTCGGAGGTCTTCGACCCCTACGAGCCGCGCAAGGCTCCGGTCGCGCACCGGATCTCCGACGACCTCGCCGACGTCGTGGCCGACCTGCGGCACGGGCTGGCGCACTACCGGGCGGGCCGGACCACCGAGGCGCTGTGGTGGTGGCAGTTCTCCTACTTCTCCAACTGGGGCTCGACGGCCTCGGCCACCCTGCGCGCGCTCCAGTCGCTGGTGGCCCACGTACGCCTCGACCAGCCGCTGGACGCCCTCGACGGCCTGGACACGGACGAGGACCTCGCCGAGGACGACCTCGCGGAGCAGGCGGGCGAGGTCATGGCGCAGGAACTGGGCGGCATGGGCCGCGTCTAGCCGAGTCGTCCGCAGGAGGCTGTCCAGCCGCTTGCCCGCAGGAGGCTGGTGACACGGCGATCCTGGGATGAACCCAAAATCTCATGATGTGGTACATGGCGGTCGGATTCCGGGCGCTCGTTAGACTGCGTCACTGACCGCAGTACTGGATTGAGCGAGGAGCGCACGTGGGCCTTGTCGTGCAGAAGTACGGAGGCTCCTCCGTAGCCGATGCCGAGGGCATCAAGCGCGTCGCCAAGCGGATCGTGGATGCCAAGAAGAACGGCCACCAGGTGGTCGTCGTGGTTTCCGCGATGGGCGACACGACGGACGAGCTGATCGATCTCGCCGAGCAGGTATCCCCGATGCCCGCCGGTCGTGAGTTCGACATGCTGCTGACGGCGGGAGAGCGGATCTCTATGGCCCTGCTGGCCATGGCGATCAAAAACCTGGGCCACGAGGCCCAGTCGTTCACCGGCAGCCAGGCAGGAGTCATCACCGACTCGGTCCACAACAAAGCGCGCATCATCGATGTCACGCCGGGCCGGATCCGCACCGCGCTGGACCAGGGCAACATCGCCATCGTCGCCGGCTTCCAGGGTGTGTCGGCCGACAGCAAGGACATCACCACCCTCGGCCGCGGCGGCTCGGACACCACCGCCGTCGCGCTGGCCGCTGCGCTGGACGCCGAGGTCTGCGAGATCTACACCGATGTCGACGGCGTCTTCACCGCGGACCCCCGCGTCGTGAAGAAGGCCCGGAAGATCGACTGGATCTCCTCCGAGGACATGCTGGAGCTCGCGGCCTCCGGCTCCAAGGTGCTGCTGCACCGCTGCGTCGAGTACGCGCGCCGCTACAACATCCCGATCCACGTCCGCTCGTCCTTCTCCGGACTGCCGGGCACCTGGGTCAGCAACGAGAATCCGCAAGGGGACGAGCCGGTGGAGCACGCCATCATCTCCGGAGTCGCGCACGACGTCTCCGAAGCCAAGATCACGGTCGTCGGCGTCCCGGACAAGCCGGGCGAGGCCGCGGCGATCTTCCGCGCGATCGCGGACGCCGAGATCAACATCGACATGATCGTGCAGAACGTGTCGGCCGCCTCGACCGGGCTGACGGACATCTCCTTCACCCTCCCCAAGGCCGAGGGCCACAAGGCCATCGAGGCCCTGGAGAAGGCGAAGGGCGCGATCGGTTTCGACTCGCTGCGCTACGACGACCAGATCGGCAAGATCTCCCTGGTCGGCGCAGGGATGAAGACGAACCCCGGCGTCACCGCCTCGTTCTTCCAGGCGCTGTCCGACGCGGGCGTCAACATCGAGCTGATCTCGACCTCCGAGATCCGCATCTCGGTCGTGACCCGCCAGGACGACGTGAACGAGGCCGTCCGTGCCGTGCACACGGCCTTCGGCCTCGACTCCGACACTGACGAGGCCGTCGTCTACGGAGGCACCGGACGATGACCGGCACCCGGTCCGCCCCGGCCCCGGCGCTCGCCGTGGTCGGGGCGACCGGAGCGGTCGGCTCCGTCGTCCTGCGGATACTGTCCCAGCGCGCTGACGTCTGGGGCGACATCCGCCTGATCGCCTCGCCGCGCTCGGCCGGCCGCGTGCTGGCCGTGCGCGGGCGGGAGACCGAGGTGCTCGCCCTCAACGAGGACGCCTTCGACGGCTTCGGCAAGGGCGACGTGGTGCTGTTCCTGACCCCGGCCGAGGTCTCCGCGCACTGGGCGCCCGCCGTGACGGCGCGCGGAGCCGTGGCCGTGGACCAGTCGGCGGCCTTCCGGGAGGATCCCGAGGTGCCGGTGGTGGTGCCCGAGGTGAACGGGCATGCCGTACGGGTCCGGCCGCGCGGCATCGTCGCGGGCCCCGACTGCGTGACCGCCACCATGATCGCCGCGTTGGGCGCGCTGCACTCCGACTACGGGCTGGCCGACCTGGCCGTGTCCTCGTACCAGGCCGCCAGCGCCGCGGGCCGGGCCGGTACGGAGGCGCTGCGCCGCCAGCTGACGCTGGTCGCCGGGACTTCCCTGGGGGAGCAGCCCGGGGACGTGCGGCGGGTCGTGGGCGAGGACACCGGGCCCTTCGCGGCCCCGCTCGCCCTGAACGTGGTGCCCTGGTCCGGTGAACTGCGCGAGGGCGGCTGGTCCTCGCACGAGCTGGCCGTGCGCTCGCAGACCCGGCGGATCCTGGAACTGGCGGAGCTGCCGATCGCGGTGACCTGCGTACAGGTTCCCGTGCTGGAGGGGCACTCGCTGACCGTGCGGGCAAGGTTCGAGCGCGAAGTGGACGCCGCGCAGGCCCGCAAGACCCTGGAGACGGCGCCCGGAGTGGTCCTCGTGGACGATCCCGCCGCGGGGGAGTTCCCGACGCCGGTGGACGCGGCCGGGACGGATCCGGCCTGGGTGGGCCGGGTGCGGGCGTCGCTCGACGACAGCCGTTCCCTGGAGTTCTTCGTCTGCGCCGACAATCTGCGCAAGGGCGCGGCCCTGAACGCGACGCAGATCTCGGAACTGATCGCGGGTGAATTCGCGCAATTCGCTTTGTAGGATCAATGCCGATCCCTTGATCAAGGTGATGGCCCGACTGCCGCCCTGGACAAACGGGGCGAACGGAAAGATCGGGTGCGCATGACGGGGACGAGGGCGACGGGGAAGGGCCCGACGGAGAAGAGGCCGACGGGAAAGAGGCCGACCGCTCTGCCCGGCGCGTACAACCCCGGCGGGCCGACGCGAGTCCAACGGGCGTGGCAGAGGCATTGCTCGACTTCACCATCGCTGCGGCGCGCACCGCTCCGGCGCGTTGGCGGCCCCCCGCGCCCGGCGGGCCCCCGATGATCCTTCCCGTCCCGCCGACGGGCGTTCCGACGGCGGCGGCCCGGCCGACCCGCGGCGGCCGCGTCCCCGCGCCCCGCGACAGCGCGGAAACCGCCGGGAGCGCGCCGGCCCGGGCCGCCGGGGGGCCCGCGGAGAACGCCGTCGTCGCGGGCACCACCGTCGACCACCTCACCCAGACCTACCAGGCCCACTACCGCTCCCTCCTCGGGCTGGCCGCGCTGCTCCTCGACGACACCGCCTCCTGCGAGGACGTGGTCCAGGAGGCCTTCATCCGCGTCCACTCCGCCCGCAACCGGGTACGGGACCGCGACAAGACGCTGGCGTACCTCCGCCAGACCGTCGTCAACCTGTCGCGCTCCGCGCTGCGCCGCCGCATCCTCGGCCTGAAACTCCTCTCGAAGCCCATGCCGGACATGGCGAGCGCGGAGGAGGGCGCGTACGACCAGCTGGAGCGCGACGACCTGATCAAGGCGATGCGGGGACTCCAGCGAAGGCAGCGCGAGGTACTGGTACTGCGGTACTTCGCGGACATGACCGAGGCCCAGGTCGCCGAGACGCTCGGCGTATCGCTCGGCTCGGTGAAGGCGTACGGTTCGCGGGGCATTGCCGCGCTGCGGGTGGCGATGGAGGCTGCGCAGTCATGAGGGACGACCACACCCCGCGGCCGGCCGGCCCGGACCCCCTGGACCCGCAGCGGCTGCGGGCCCTGCTGAGCGGCGCCGTGCAGGGCCTGGAGCCCGCCGAAGACGCACTGGAGCGGCTGCGGTACGCGGTCCCCGCCCGCCGGACCCGCAAGCGCCGGGCCCTGGTCGGCGCGGCCGCGGCCGTGCTGCTGGCCGGGGCCGTGATCCCGACGGCCCTGCGCATGACCGGCACCGCGAGCAGCGGCGCCACCGGACACTCCGCCATGGCCGGGCACGGCGAGCCGCAGGGCGGCAAGGCCGCCGGCTCGTCCCATCCGCACCAGAACGGCGCCGGGGCACACCCCGAGCCGGCCGGACCCACCGACGGCGGCCGGCAGGCGGGCGGCACCGGCGGCAGCCCCGCCCCCCGCCCGAGCGGCTCGTCCCCGGGCGGCGCGGTCGCGGGCCCGACGGCCGGCGGCGCCTCGGCCGCCTCCCCCGGCACCCACAACCCCCGGCTCCCCCCGCTCGGGGTGGTGCAGGGCCTCCCCGAGTGCACCGCCGGGCAGCTCGGCGTACTGGGCGGCGCCCGCCCGCCCGGGGCCGACGGCTCGGTGTACGGCAGCTTCAAGGTCACCAACGTCTCGGACCGGGGCTGCGTCGCCGCGGGCCCGGACACCGTGACCGCCGCCCCGGCGGCCGGTCCCCCGCCGCCCGCCCTGAGCCCCGCGGTCGCGGTGGTCGGCCACACCGCGGGGGACCCGGCGAGCGGGCTGCTGCCCGACCCGTCCGCGGAGTCACCGGTGGTCGTGCTCCAGCCGAACGCGGCGTACGAGGTCCGGTTCGCCTGGGTGCCCTCGGAGCGTTCCTGTCCCGCGGGGACCGCCGGGCCGTCGGCGAAGCCCGTACAGGGCGGGAGCGGCGCGGCCGGTACGGCGGCCGCCACCGCCCCGGCCGTGACGGCCGCCGATCCGCTGGGCGCCGCCGCGGATCCGGCCCCGACCGGGGTCGAGGTGTCCCACACCCCGTCGGCGGGCGCCCCGACGACGCAGGCCACGATCCCGGCGGCCTGCGGCGGCACCGTCTACCGGACCGGGGTCATTCCCCTGGCGCCGCCGCGGCCGTAGCGGCCGGCCGGGGCTGCTCCGGCAGCAGGCCGGCCTGCGCGTCGCGCAGGCTCTCCACCTCGCGCCGGTAGAACCGGAACCACATGAACAGCACGAAGGCGGCGAAGACGAACCACTCGCCCGTGTAGCCGAGGTTCTGGAAGGCCTTCAGGTCGAGCCCGGTGTTGTCCGGTGCCTTCGCGGGCACCGGGAGCATCCCGTCCGACGGGGTCTGCACGGTCAGCCACGCGTCGTACAGCGGCTCCGGGACCAGGTTCACCAGCGTCGCCGCGCCGATCACCCCGAGCTGCCCGGCGGGCAGGCCGCCCTGCGCGTGCACGCCCTTCGTGCCCGAGTTCTCGGAGGCCTGGAGCGCCCCGGTGACCTCCACCCGGCCGCCGGGCGCGGCCGGTGCCTTCGCCGCGTCCGCGTCGCCCGGCAGCCAGCCCCGGACCACCGGGACGGCCTTGCCGGAGTCGGTCCTGAGCAGGTTCAGGACGTAGAAGCCGCTCTTGCCGTCGAGGTCGCGCTCGGGGACCAGCAGCTGCTTCCCGTACACCCCGGCCGCGGAGGCCAGCCGTCCGGAGGTCTTCTTGTCCACCGGGAGCAGCGAGTCCAGCGGCGCGGCGGCCTGCGCGTCGGGCCGCCGGTCGGTGGCCTCCCGGTGGTCGCCGACGCGGTCCTCGAAGCGGCCGAGCTGCCAGGTGCCCATGAACAGGCAGAAGGGGATGGCGAGCGCGACGAAGACGTTGATCCCCCACCAGCGCGGGGTCAGGAGAAACCGGTGCACCCCACCACCGTACGGGGGGCGCACCGGATCACCGGTGCCGGGTCAGGCGGGGAGGTGCTTGAGGGCGAACTCCAGATCCATCCGGACCTGCTTGATCCGCTCCTCCACGACGAGTGAGCCGTGCCCGGCGTCGTACCGGTACACCTCGTGCACCGCCCCGCGCGCCGCGAGCCGTTCCACGTAGTTGTCGATCTGCCGGATCGGGCAGCGCGGGTCGTTCACGCCCGCCGCGATGTGCACGGGAGCCTTCACCGCGTCCACGTAGGTGAGCGGCGAGGACGCCTCGAACCGCTCCGGGACCTCCTCCGGCGTGCCGCCGAAGAGGGTGCGGTCCAGGGACTTCAGGGCCTCCATCTCGTCGTGGTACGCCGTCACGTAGTCCGCCACCGGCACGGCGGCCAGCCCCACCGCCCAGGCGTCCGGCTGCGTGCCCAGGCCCAGCAGCGTCAGGTACCCGCCCCAGGACCCGCCCGACAGCACGAGCCGCGCCGGGTCGGCCAGGCCGCAGCCGACGGCCCACTCGCGGACCGCCGCGATGTCCTCCAGCTCGATCAGCCCGACGCGGTGCTTGAGGGCGTCGGTCCACTCCCGCCCGTACCCCGTCGAACCGCGGTAGTTGACGCGTACGACCGCGAAGCCGTGGTCCAGCCAGGCCGCCGGGGTGGCGGCGAAGGCGTCGCTGTCGTGCCAGGTGGGGCCGCCGTGGATCTCGAAGACCGTCGGGAAGGGGCCGTCGCCGTGGCCGACGGGCCGCTGCGCCAGCGCGTGGATGCGGCCGCCCGGGCCGTCCACCCAGGCGTCCTCCACCGGGACCGAGCCCGGGGGCCGGAAACCGGGCGGGTCGAGCACGATCCCGCCCGCCGTGGAGCGGATCGCCGACGGCTCGGCGGCCGAGGACCACTGGTACTCCACCGTCCCGTCCGGCCGGGCCGTCGCACCGGACACCGACCCCGGCGGCGTGTCCACGCGTACGAGTTCCCGCGCGGCCAGGTCGTACCGCCACAGCTCGCTGCGCGCCTCGAAGCCGTGGTGGATCAGCAGCGCCGACCCGTCCGGGTACCACTCGGCGCCGACGTCTCCCGGCAGGTCGATCGCCAGCTCCTCCTCGGTGCCGGCCGCCACGTCCCACACCATCGGCTCCCAGCGGCCGCGCCGCTGGTGCCCGACGAGCAGCCGGGTGTCACCGGCGACCGGGGCGAAGCCGAGCACGCCGAGGCCCAGCTCCTCGGTACCGCCCTTGGAGTCGTCCAGCTCGGCGACGGTGGCGCCGTCGAGGGTGACCACGCGCAGCGCCGAGTGCATCGCGTCGCCGTGCTCGGTGTGCTCGATCGCGATCAGGGTCCCGTCCCGGGACAGGTCGCCGACGCCCGCGGACTCGCGGTGCCGGTAGATCAGGGCCGGCTCGCCCCCGCCGGGCCGTACGACGTGGATGCTGGTGCCCTCCTCGTCGGTGGACCGGCCCACGACGGCCGTGCCGTCGCGGCCGATGGCCAGCCCGGCCGGGTACGAGGGCGCCAGGCCGGGGGTCGCCGGCTCGTCGGGGCCGCCCGCGAAGGGCTGGCGCACCCAGGTGCCGAACTCGTCGCCGTCGGTGTCGGAGAACCACCAGATCCATTCGCCGTCGGGGGAGACGGTGCCGTCGGTGGTGCCGTTGGGGCGGTCCGTGGCCTGCCGCTGGACGCCGGTGGCGCGGTCCCACGCGTAGAGCTCGTAGGTGCCGGTCGCGTTGGAGACGAAGAGCGACCGGTCCGGGGCGTCCTCGGCCCATTCGGGCAGCCCGACGCGCGGAGCCCGGAAGCGCTTCTCCCAGTCGGGCATCTCGGGGGACGGTACGGAGGTCACATCGGTGTCGCTGGTCATGGCCCCCACCTTGCCGTACCGGGCGCCGGGATGCCGAGTAGGCCGAACGGGCGCATCGCGGGTGGCGTCCGCGGGCCGCCCCTACGCTGACCTCATGCGGATGATCGTCCGGGGTGCCCGGCTGCTGAACGCGCACGGCCTGTCCGACGTGGAGGTGGCCGAGGACGGACGGATCGCACGGGTCGTCCCGTACGACGATCAGAAGGAACCACCGGCGACCGGTGTGCTGATCGAGGCGCACGGCGCGCTGCTCACGCCCCCCTTCGTCGAACCGCACATCCACCTGGACACCGCCCTGACCGCCGGTGAGCCGCGCCCCAACGCGTCCGGCACCCTCTGGGAGGGCATCGCCTGCTGGAGCGAGCGCAAGCAGACCCTGACCCGCGAGGACGTCATCGCCCGCGCCACGGAGGTGCTGCGCTGGCAGGCGGCCCAGGGCGTGCTGCACGTGCGGACGCACTGCGACATCACCGATCCCGCGCTCACCGCGCTCGACGCGCTGCTGGAGGTCCGCGACCGGCTGCGGGACGTCATGACGCTCCAGATCGTGGCCTTCCCGCAGGAGGGCATCGTCTCCTTCCCGGACGGTGCGGCGCTGCTGCGCGAGGCGGTCCGGCGCGGCGCGGACGTCGTCGGCGCGATCCCGCACTTCGAGGACACCCGGGAGGACGGCGTCGCCTCGCTCGGCACCGCCTTCGCGCTGGCCGAGGAGCACGGGCTGCGCGTAGACGCGCACTGCGACGAGATCGACGACGAGCAGTCCCGGTTCGTCGAGGTGCTGGCCACGCTCGCGCTGCGCTCGGGCCTGCGGGAGCGCGCGACGGCCTCCCACACGACGGCGATGGGTTCCTATGGCGGCGGGTACAGCTTCAAACTCCAGCGGCTGCTCTCGCGTTCCGGGATCAACCTCGTCGCGAACCCGTTCGCCAACCTCAACCTCCAGGGCCGCTTCGACGCCTACCCCAAGCGGCGCGGCCTCACCCAGGTCAAGGAGATGCTGGCGGCCGGCGTGAACGTGGCCTTCGGCCATGACGACGTGATGGACCCCTGGAACGCGCTCGGGACGGCGAACCCGCTGCAGACCGCCCTGGTCGGCCTGTACGCGGCCCAGCTGACCGGCGCGGACGAGATCGCGGTGGCGTTCTCGATGGTGACGGACCGTGCGGCGCGGGTGCTCGGCCTGTCCGAGGCGGAGTACGGCATCGCGGCGGGCGCGCCGGCCTCGTTCCTGCTGCTCCCGGCCGGTTCGCCGCAGGAGGCGATCCGCCGCCAGGTCCGCCCCCGGTACGTCGTCTCGCGCGGCAGAGTCCTCGCCGAGAGCCCGCCCGCGGTGACGCGGCTGCTGTCCTGGCCGGGGCAGGACGGGCCGACGGAAGTGGACTTCACTCGGAAGTAGTACGGCAGTTCGACGGAAACGCCCTACGCTGCGCCCATGACATGGACCTTTGACACCGATGCCGGGCGCGCCGCGCTGGAGATCGCATCCGAGTACGCGGACGCGACCCTGCTGAACCACTCCATCCGCTCGTACGCCTTCGGCGCGTGGTACGCGCGGCAGCACGACCTGACCCATGACGCCGAGCTCTTCTACGTCAGCGCGCTGCTCCACGACCTGGGCCTGACCGCCCCGTTCGACAGCCACACGCTGCCGTTCGAGGAGGCGGGCGGCCATGTCGCGCGCGTCCTGACGGCGGGGCTGGGCTGGCCGCCGGCCCGGCGGGCGCGGGCGCAGGAGGTGATCGTCCTGCACATGCGGGACGACGTCACCGGGGCCCAGGACGTGGAGAGCCACCTCCTCCAGGTGGGGACGAGCGCGGACGTCTCGGGGCTGCGGGTGGGCGAATTCCCCGAGTCCTTCCTCACCGACCTCCTCGCGGAGCGCCCGCGGCTCGGCTTCGGCAAGGCGTTCCTGACCCTGGTCGAGGACCAGGCGGTGCGCAAGCCGGACTGCGCGGCGGCGGCCTACGTGGCGGGCGGCGCGGAGGCCCGGATCGCGGCGAACCCGCTGGACCACCGCGGCTGAGTCCGGTGCGGGCTCAGATGCCCCTTTCGAGCATGACGATCACGTCCTGGCCGGCCTCGTGCGCCTGCTCCGGCGTCACCCCGCGCAGCGGCCCGTCGATGACCAGGACCGCCAGCCCGTGGACTGCCGACCAGGCGAGGAACTCCGCTCCGGGCCGGCGTTCGGCAGGCAGGGCGCCCGTCTCCACGAGGGCGTCCAGGGCGGCCCCGAGCAGCTCGAAGGGGGTGAGCCCGGCGGCCCCGGCGGCCGTGGCGTCGGTGGCGTAGGCCATGTCGGCCGGGACGTGGAAGGCCGTACGGAACCAGCCCGGCTCGGCGACGGCGAAGCGGACGTACCCGGTCCCCACGGCGCGGAACCGGGCCCGGGCCCGTACGACGGGGTCCCCGGCCGGCGGCAGGCCGTCGGTCTCGGCCTCCATGGCGAGGGCCAGCCGCGCCATGGCCGCCTGCGAGACCCCGTAAACCAGGGCCCCGCGGTCGGCGAAGTGCCGGTAGGCGGCGTTGGGCGAGACCCCGGCCCGCCGGGTCACCTCGCGGAGCGAGACGGCGTCGGGGCCGCGTCGAGGAGGGCGTTGCGCAGGTTGCCGTGCCGGTAGGTGCTGCGCTTCTGCGGCGGTTCGCTGTCCGGTGGAGCCATGCGGATCTCCGATTCCCTAGATGTGGACAGCGTCCACTTACGGTACGGCCTACGAGCCCCGGGCGGGCGCCGGTCGTGACGTACGCCGCCGCGGCCGGGCGGCGGCAGCGGCGACGCCCCGCCGTACGCGGTGTCCGCCGCGAGACCGGGGACCCGGCCGCCGCCATCGCCGGACTCGACGGCGCGGTCATGGCCGACACGGTCTCCGGCCGACCGCTCCCGGTGCCGACGGTGCGAGCGCCCGCGGCATTCGCCTGGCCGCCACCCCGCAACTCACCCGCGTCGGCGACCTCGTCCGATAGCGTGCCCGCATGTCCTGGGACGAGAGCGGTCCGCCGCACCCCCTCGCGGAGCGCCGCTCGGGCCGCAGCGAGCAGGAGCCCGACCGGCTGCCCGAGGTGCGGGAGCTGGCGGCGCTCGGCTGGGAGCCCGCGCCCGAGACGCACGCCTGGCTCTTCCTCCCGTACGTCTGGCCGCCGGCCGCCCGCACCTGGGTCCCGGACCGCGGTACGCGCTGGGCGGTGGAATCCCGCCTGGACGGCCACGGCCACGTGGTGGAGGTCGAAGCCGCCCCGCTCCCGGAGCCGGACGTCGACCTCCTCGAAGCCGAGGCCGCCGAGGTCATCGCCGCCCTGGGTCTGCCGCCCCGCCCCCACGGCCGCGTCTGGCTCCTGCGACCGGTCGGCCCCTTCGACTCGGTCGCGGCGGTCCTCGACCACCTCGGCGAACTCGCCGCCGCACGCGGCGTGGACCTCGGCCACCCCTCGCCCGAACTCCTCGACCTGGCCCGCACGGAGCTGGCCGCCCTGGCCGAGTCCGCCTGAGCGGCTCGGGCGCGCGGCCGTTCAGCGGCAGCGGACGGGCACGTACTGCACGAGGTTGTTGCCGAAGCCGCCACGGTTCCACGGCGGTTCGACGGGCTGCGTGTGCCCTTCGGCCCCCGTCGCCGCTCACCTCCACCCGCGCGATCGGCCCGTATCCCGACCAGGCGCGCCCCTCCAGTGCTACGGGGCCCGGGCGTACGACGCGGACCCGTGACATGAAGTCGGGGAAGCCCGGCGGAACCATCAGCGCGCGCGGTGCGATCCGGCTGACCGGTTCGCCGGGTTCGTCGGGCGCCTGCCGGTAGCGGTAGGCGACGGCCTGCTGGAAGCCGGTGAACGGGGCGTCGGCCAAGGTGATGTCCCGCAGCCACTTCACGTGCGCCATGCCGTACCAGCCAGAACCACCAGGCGCAGCGGATACCCGTGCCGCGGGGGCAGCGGCAAGGCCGTTCATCGCGCAAGCGATCAGCACCTCCGGGTCCGTACCCGTCGCGACGGCCGGCGGCAGGCTGCGCTGGTAGTCCTGTTCGACGCCGCGCTCCACGCCGTGGTCGGCGCCGGTGAAGACGGCTTCGAGGGCGTCCGGTTCCAGTACCGCCTCGGTGAGGACCGTCCGCAGCGGCACGCTTGTCCAGTCGGCGGTGTCCACCGCCTCCACCAGCCACGGCTGGCTCACGGGCCGCGACGACAGCCGAGCCCGGCCGTTGCCCGCGCACATGGTGACCCGGTGCGTGACCGCGGGCAGCGCCCGCAGGGCCGCCGGGTCCAGGACCGGCCGCGTACGGACCCGGCCGCCGACGGTCAGCGTCCAGGGCTGGCGGGGATGTCATAGTGGACCAGCCCGGCGGGGGCCTCGTAGCGCAGCGCCTCCAGGGGCAGCCCGTGGTTGCGGGCGGCCAGCGCCGGCTCGTCCGGGCCGATCCCCTCCCGACGGCCGCGACGCGTCCGGGAACGCCCGCTCCATCCCCTCATCGTCGCGCACCACCCCCGGCACGTCGGCGGCGACGACCCGGGACGGAGCGACCCGCCGGCCGACCGGGGGCGGCACCCCGTCCGGCAGGCGGGCGCACGGAAAGGCGCGGAAACGCAGGAAGGGCCTGACCCGCGATGCGGATCAAGCCCTTGACCTGGTCTTGCGAAGTCGGGGTGGCGGGATTTGAACCCACGACCTCTTCGTCCCGAACGAAGCGCGCTGCCAAGCTGCGCTACACCCCGATCGTCACCTGTGCAGCGTGTGCTGTCCTGGCGACATCGATTACTTTAGCGGACCGTCGGCCGGAGACGAAATCCGGTTTTCGCGGGGCGCCCGCCGGGCGGTCAGCCGGGCTGGGCGGGGGTCAGCGTCAGGAGGGTGGCCTCCGGGGGGCAGGCGAAGCGGACCGGGGTGAAGCGGTTGGTGCCGCAGCCCGCGGAGACGTGCAGGTACGACCGGTTGCCGTTCGCCGTGTGCGTGGACAGGCCCTTGACCCGGTCGGTGTCCAGGTCGCAGTTGGTCACCAGGGCCCCGTAGAAGGGGATGCACAGCTGCCCGCCGTGCGTGTGGCCGGCCAGGATCAGCGGGTAGCGGTCGGCGGTGAAGGCTTCGAGGACGCGCAGGTACGGGGCGTGGACCACCGCCATCGAGAAGTCGGCGTCCGCCTCCGGTCCGCCCGCGACCATCGCGTAGCGGTCCCGCTTGATGTGCGGATCGTCCAGGCCGGTGAAGGCGATCTCCAGCCCGTCCAGCTTCATCCGGGCCCGCGCGTTGGTCAGGTTCAGCCAGCCGGCCGCGTCGAAGGCGTCGCGCAGCTCCTCCCACGGGTTGTGCACGGCGCCGACGACCGGCTTGTTGCCGTTCAGCCCGTGCCGGCCCTGCGTCTTCTCGATCAGGTAGCGAGCGGGGTTGCGCAGCCGCGGCCCGTAGTAGTCGTTCGAGCCGAAGACGTACACGCCGGGGAAGGACATCAGCGGTCCCAGGGCGTCCAGCACCTCCGGCACGCCCTCCGTGTCGGAGAGGTTGTCGCCCGTGTTCACCACGAAGTCCGGCCGTAGCCCGGCGAGCGACTGGAGCCAGGCGCGCTTCTTGCGCTGGCCGCCGACCATGTGGATGTCCGACACCTGCAGTATCCGCAGGGGCCGCATTCCGGCGGGGAGGACGGGAACCGTCACCCGGCGCAGCCGGAACGACCGCGCCTCGAATCCGGCCGCATAGGCCACACCCGCGGCCCCCACCGCCGCGATCCCGGCGGTGACCTTCAGGGGTACTCCGTAACGCGCACGCATGACCCCATCGTCGCACCCCGCGTCACCGCTGCGGAAAACCGGCGGGCGCCGACGCCGCCGCACCTGGCAGACTCGGTGCATGACCACGCTCAAGGCCAAGCTCCAGGAAGACCTCACCACTGCCATCAAGGCGCGCGACGAGCTCAGCTCGTCCACGCTGCGGCTGACCCTCTCCGCCATCACCAAGGAGGAGGTCGCGGGCAAGGAAGCGCGCGTCCTCTCCGACGACGAAGTCCTCAAGGTGATCGCCAAGGAGGCGAAGAAGCGCCGCGAGGCCGCGGAGGCGTTCAGTCAGGGTGGTCGCGCCGAGTCGGCGGCACGGGAGCTCGCGGAGGGTGAGTTCCTCGACAAGTACCTGCCCAAGCAGCTCACGGACGACGAGCTCGGCGAGATCGTGGCACAGGCCGTCGCGGAGGCGAAGGCGGCCGGGGCCGAGGGGCCGCGGGCCATGGGCGCCGTCATGAAGATCGTGAACCCGAAGGTCGCCGGGCTGGCGGACGGCGGCCGCGTCGCCGCGGCCGTCAAGCAGCGGCTGTCCTAGGCGTACATGTACATATGAGGGAGGCCCCCGCCGGACATCCGGCGGGGGCCTCCCTCATGTACGGGGCCCTGTACGGGCTACTGGACGTCGCCGCCGATCGTGCCCGGCGGGATAGGGAGCCCGGGGAAGGGGTCGACGGGAACGCCGCCCCCGGTTCCGGCGATCGTCGCCCCGCCCGGATCGCCGTCGCCCGGCTTGCCGTCCCGTCCGGGCTTGCCCGGCTTGCCCGGCTTGCCCGGCTTCGCCGGGGTGGGGTTGGCCGGCTGGACCGGCCGGTTGCCGCGGGCGCCCCCGGACGGCGAGGCGGTGTCCCCGATGAACAGCGTCGAGAAGCTCTGGTTCTCCCGGCCCGCCAGCGCGCCCGTCACCGCCTGCTTCCAGATCGGGCCGGGCAGCCCGCCGCCGTAGACCTTGTCGTAGAACTCGCCGCCGATGGTGATGTTCTCCATCGACACCTGCTTGAGGCCCGCGGAGCCGACCCAGGTCGCGCCGGCCATGTTCGGGGTGTACCCGACGAACCAGGCGTTGTAGCGGTTCTCGGTGGTACCCGTCTTGCCCGCGCTCTGCCGGTCGGTGAGGCCCGCCTGGGCACCCGTACCGGAGTCGACCACGCCGAGCAGCAGGGTGTTGATGGTGTCGGCCGTCTTCTCCGACATCACCCGCTCGCACTGCGACTTGGGGACGGAGAGCGCCTTGCCGTGCGCATCGGTGATCGACTCGATGGCGACCGGGGTGCAGCGCACGCCCCGGTTGGCGAAGGTCGCGTAGGCGTTGGCCATGGTCAGCGGGGACATGCCCTGGGTGCCGAGCGCGATGGCGGGGACCTCCGGCAGCTTGGCGCCGTCGGCCGGGACGACGCCGAGCTTGGTGGTCATCTCGGTGACCGGGCACAGCCCGATGTCGCTGATCATCTCGACGAAGTAGGTGTTGACCGACTTGGCCATCGCCTCCCTCATCCCGTACGGCCCGGCCTCGGACTCCGACTCGTTCTCCACCCGGTCCTTGGGCTTGCTGTCGTTGACCCAGGGCTTGTCGCCGCAGGTCTGCACGCCGCTCGGGTACTCCATGTCGTGCGGGGAGGCGTACATCTTGGTCGGCGGCATGCCCTGCTCGATGGCCGCGGCCGCGACGAACGGCTTGAAGGTGGAGCCGGTCGGGAAGCCGAAGTTCGAACCGCCCATCCGCTTGTCCACGGAGTAGTTGATCTGCGTCTCGTCCTTGCCGAAGCCGTACGGCTTGGACTGGCCCATCCCGAGCACCCGGCCGGTGCCGGGCTGTACGAGGGTGACGGCCGTCGCGACCTTGTCGTCCTGGTGGACGTGTTCCTTGATGGACTCGTTGACCGAGTCCTGCGACTGCGGGTCGAGGGTCGTACGGACGGTCAGGCCGCCGCGGTTCCAGAGCTTCGCGCGCTCCTCGCGGGTCTTGCCGAACACCGGGTCGGTCAGGAACGTGTTGCGCACGTAGTCACAGAAGAAGCCGGCGCCCTTCACCGCGGTGATGCAGCCGTTCTTGGGCCGGGTCACCTTGAGCGTGACCGGCTTTTCCTTCGCCTCGTCGGCCTCCGCCTGCGAGATGTCCTTCATGTCGGCCATCCGCTGGAGGACGACGTTGCGGCGCTTCATCGCCTCCTGGGAGTCGTTGACCGGGTCGTACCGGGTCGGCGACTGCACCACGCCGGCCAGCAGCGCGGACTCGTCCAGCGTCAGGTCCTTGGCCGGCTTGCTGAAGTAGCGCTGGGACGCCGATTCGATTCCGTACGCCTGCTGGCCGAAGTAGGTGATGTTGAGGTAGTTCTCGAGGATCTTCTTCTTCCCGAGTTCCTCCTCGACCTGGATCGAGTACTTCAGCTCGCGGATCTTGCGCCCGAGGCTCTTCTCCTGCGCCTCGCGCACCTTCGACTCGTCGTCGCCGGCTTCCTCGACGAAGACGTTCTTCACGTACTGCTGCGTGAGCGTGGACGCGCCCTGGGCCGCACCGCCTTCCTGCGCGTTGCGGTTGACCGCGCGCAGGATGCCCTTGAGGTCGACCGCGCCGTGTTCGTAGAAACGCGAGTCCTCGATGGCGACGATCGCCTTCTGCATGTACGGGGAGATGGCCGTCAGCGGGACGACCTGCCGGTCCCGTGAATAGACGGTGGCGATCAAGCCACCCTCCGCGTCCAGAATCGTGGTGCGCTGGCTCAACGGAGGTGTCTTGAGATTGGCCGGGATCTCGTCGAATCCCTCGACCGTCCCCTTGGCCGCGAGGCCCAGGGCGCCGGCGCCCGGGATCGCGATGCCGGCCAGTACGACTCCGGAGAGAACCGACACCCCGAGGAACTTGGCGGCCTGTTGCGGCCCCGTGAGCCCGCCGCCCGAGCGCTTCTTTCCCATGGAGGGCAGCCTACGTTCTCATTCGCCGGACACGCGCGAATGCCTTGGCCTAAGCTGGCCCAACTGTCACAGCAGCCCGGCGCGACATCAACCCCTCGGCTTGATTTTCACCCTTGCCGAATGGGATGGACTGATGTCCGAATCTCGCCGTTCACTCGGACGGTGCCCACCGGTGATTCCCCGATTTCACCCGAATCGCCGGAATGGTCGGGCATGTCGTCCGATCACTCCGTCGGGTGATCTGCCGCTTACCCATAGTCCGTTCGGACCATTCAAGATTGGGCCCGACGGGGGTGTTGCACTGTGCCCGCCTTCCGTAACGTCCTCAACTGGCAGCGGTGAATATGCCGCTACCGCCGTGGGGGAGCCTCGATTCGGGAGAGGACGGCGCCGGGATGGGCTGGGTTACCGACTGGAGTGCGCAGGCAGCCTGCCGCACTACCGATCCGGATGAACTGTTCGTTCAAGGAGCGGCACAGAACAGGGCCAAGGCGGTGTGCACCGGATGTCCGGTGCGGACCGAGTGCCTGGCCGACGCGCTCGACAACCGTGTCGAGTTCGGAGTATGGGGCGGAATGACCGAGCGGGAGCGTCGCGCGTTGCTGCGCCGGCGTCCCACCGTCACCTCGTGGCGACGGCTGCTCGAAACCGCCCGCACGGAGTACGAGCGCAGTACGGGCATCCTCACCATGGATGTCGACGCGGAGATCGACGTTCCGTACGAGACGTACGCGGCAGCCGGGTAAACCGCCCCCAGCCGCACGTACGAACGCCTACGCTCCGGCCGGAACCCCGGTCGCGAGCTGCTCTCCGATGGCCCGTAGCCCGGCGAGGTCGTGCACATCGCCGGGCAGGGCGGCCACCTCGGCCACCGCCACCTCGGGGTGCAGCGAGGTGAAGCGGTCTCGCGTGCGCTGTTCGCGCGCGATCACCTGCATCCGCTCGGCATGCAGGCGCAGCAGTCCCGCGGTGATCTCGTCCACGTCGGCGTCGACGGCGCTGGGGGAGCCTGTCTCGGGAGTGCCGGTGTCCGCGTCCGAGTCACGAAGTCCAGCTTTCCCGGACTCCTGATCGACAATGCCGGAGTCCTCAAGATTCTCTGCGGCGGCCAACGCCCGCTCCGCGGAGAGCTGTTCGGCGTCACTGCCGTGGACCCGGTTCAGTACCAGGCCGGCCAGCGGCATCCGTTCCGCCGCCAGCCGCTCGACGAAGTACGCCGCCTCGCGCAGGGCGTCCGGCTCGGGCGCGGCGACCACGAGGAAGGCCGTACCCGGGGCCTGGAGCAGCCGGAAGGTGGCGTCCGCACGGGTGCGGAAACCGCCGAACATCGTGTCCATGGCGGCCACGAAGGTCTGTACGTCCTTCAGCAGCGAGGCGCCCATCAGCTTGCTCAGCGTGCCGGTCATCAGCGACATGCCGACGTTGAGGAACTTCATCCCGGCCCGCCCGCCGACCTTCGCCGGAGCCATCAGCACCCGGATGAACTTCCCGTCCAGGAAGGACCCCAGCCGCTTCGGCGCGTCGAGGAAGTCCAGTGCCGACCGGCTCGGCGGGGTGTCGACCACGATCAGGTCCCAGTCGTCCCGCGCCCGCAACTGGCCCAGCTTCTCCATCGCCATGTACTCCTGCGTGCCCGCGAAGCCGGCCGACAGGGACTGGTAGAAGGGGTTCGCCAGGATGGCCCGGGCCCGTTCCCCCTCCGCGTGCGCCTCGACGATCTCGTCGAAGGTGCGCTTCATGTCGAGCATCATGGCGTGCAGTTCGCCGCCGTCGCCCGATACCCCCGCGACCTTTCGCGGCGTGTTGTCCAGCGAGGCGATCCCCATCGACTGGGCCAGCCGGCGCGCCGGGTCGATGGTCAGCACCACCGCCTTCCGGCCGCGCTCCGCCGCCCGTACGCCGAGTGCCGCCGCGGTGGTGGTCTTGCCGACGCCGCCCGAGCCGCAGCACACGATGATCCGGGTCTTCGGGTCGTCCAGCAGGGCGTCGACCGCCAGTGCGGGCGGAGTGTCCAGGCCCATCTCGTCATCCACCAGCTTCCCGGTCGTCGGCTCGCCCGTCGTCGTGCCCCGCTCGGTCATGCGTCGACCGCCTGCTTGCGCAGTTCCGTCGCCAGCTCGTACAGACCGGCCAGGTCCATGCCGGTGCCGAGCAGGGGGAGTTCGTACGTCGGCACGTCCAGCCCCTCCAGTACCGTCCGCTGCTCCCGCTCAAGCCGTACCCGGCCCGTGTGCTCGGCGGCCTGCGCCAGCAGCGGGTCCACCAGCCGCTCGGCCAGGCCGCCGCGGCGCGAGCCGCCCAGACCCGCGCGGGACAGGGCCTTCGCCACATCGGTGCGGCGCTCGCCGGCCGCGGCGCCCAGGGCTTCCTCGTCCAGGTGGTGCGGGCGGACCATGTTGACCACGACCCGGCCCACGGGGAGCCCGGCCGCCTCCAGTTCGGCGATCCCGTCCGCCGTCTCCTGGACCGGCATCTCCTCCAGCAGGGTGACCAGGTGGACGGCCGTCTCCGGGGACTTGAGGACCTTCATGACGGCCTGCGCCTGGTTGTGGATCGGCCCGAACCGGGCCAGCCCGGCCACCTCGTCGTTGACGTTCAGGAAGCGGGTGATCCGCCCGGTCGGCGGCGCGTCCATGACCACGTGGTCGTAGACGTACCGCCCGGCCTTGTCCTTGCGCCGCACCGCCTCGCAGGCCTTGCCGGTCAGCAGGACGTCGCGCAGGCCGGGCGCGATGGTCGTCGCGAAGTCGATGGCGCCGAGCTTCTTGAGCGCGCGGCCGGCCGAGCCGAGCTTGTAGAACATCTGGAGGTAGTCCAGCAGCGCCCGTTCGGCGTCGATGGCGAGCGCGTACACCTCACCGCCGCCGCCCGGCGCGACGGCGATCTTCCGTTCCTCGTACGGGAGCGCCTGCGCGCCGAAGAGCTGCGCGATGCCCTGCCTGCCCTCGACCTCCACCAACAGAGTCCGTCCGCCCTCGCGCGCGAGGGCGAGCGCGAGTGCGGCGGCGACCGTGGTCTTGCCGGTGCCGCCCTTGCCGCTGACCACCTGGAGCCTGCTCACAGCGTCCGAGCCTAACGAGTCGGCCGGACGGTTCGTGTTCCGGGCCGCACAACGAGGCCGCGCGAGAGGCCCGCGCGACAGGCACTACCCTCGCTCCCATGACCAAGAAGTTCGAATACGCGACCGTCCCGCTGCTGGTCCACGCCACCAAGCAGATCCTGGACACCTGGGGCGAGGACGGCTGGGAGCTCGTCCAGGTCGTGCCCGGGCCGAACAACCCCGAGCAGCTCGTGGCCTACATGAAGCGGGAGAAGGCCGCATGAGCGGGACGGTCGAGGCGAAGCTGGCCGAGCTCGGCCTGACCCTGCCGGAGGTCGTGCCGCCGCTGGCGACGTACCAGCCGGCCGTGCGGTCGGGCGCGTACGTGTACACCGCCGGTCAGCTCCCGATGGTCAAGGGCAGCCTGCCGGTCACCGGCAAGGTCGGCGCCGAGGTGTCGGCGGAGCAGGCCAAGGAGCTGGCCGCGACCTGCGCGCTGAACGCCCTGGCCGCGGTCAAGTCGCTGATCGGCGACCTGGACAAGATCGCGCGTGTGGTGAAGGTCGTCGGCTTCGTGGCCTCCGCCCCGGACTTCACCGGCCAGCCGGGCGTGCTCAACGGTGCGAGCGAGCTGCTGGGCGCGGTGCTCGGCGACAAGGGCGTCCACGCCCGCAGCGCGGTCGGCGTGGCGGTACTGCCGCTGGACGCCCCGGTCGAGGTCGAAATCCAGGTGGAACTCACCCCGGAGGCCTGAGCCCCGGCCCCTCCGGCCGGGCCTGCGCCCCTGCGGGGGCGGCGGCGTCCCGGGCGCCGGCCGGGTGGGGCCCGTCGTTCTGCCGCTCGGGCGGGATGCCCGCGCCCCGCGGTGGTCCGGGCAGGGGTGCGGGGTGGGGGCCCTCGAACATCGGGCCGGATGGCCGTAGCATCCGGCCATGCCCAACGGTGAGCAGGGACAGCAGCAGCCGCGACCGCACGGGGCCGCGCCCGCCGGCGGCCAGTGGTACCCCCCGGAGTGGCCCGACCGCATCCGCGCGCTCGCGGACGGTTCCCTCACCCCCGTCGAACCCAGACGCGCCGCCACCGTGATGCTGCTGCGGGACACCGACGCGGGTCCCGCCGTGCACATGCTGCGCCGCCGCACCTCCATGGCCTTCGCCGGAGGCGCTTACGCCTACCCCGGCGGCGGGGTCGACCCCCGCGACGAGGACCACCGCATCGGCTGGGCGGGACCGAGCCTCGCGGACTGGTCGGACCGGCTCGGCACGGATCCCCGCGGCGCCCAGGCCATCGTCTGCGGAGCGGTCCGCGAGACCTTCGAGGAAGCCGGCGTGCTGCTCGCCGGCGAAGCCCCCGACACCGTGGTCGGCGACACCACCGGCGACGACTGGGAGGCCGACCGGCTGGCCCTCGTAGCCCGCGAACTGTCGTTCGCCGAGTTCCTCGACCGCCGCGGGCTGCTGCTGCGCTCGGACCTGCTCGGGGCCTGGGCCCGCTGGATCACCCCCGCGTTCGAGCCCCGCCGCTACGACACCTGGTTCTTCGTCGCCGCCCTCCCCGAGGGCCAGCGCACCCGCAACGCCTCCACCGAGGCCGACCGGACCGTGTGGATCCGCCCCGAGGAGGCGGCCGCCGGCTACGACAAGGGCGAACTGCTGATGATGCCGCCCACCATCTCCACGCTGCGGTCCCTGACACCGTACGAGAGCGCCGCCCACGCCCTGGCCGGGGCCGCGGACCAGGACCTGGCCCCGGTTCTCGCACAGGCCGCCCTGGAGGACGGGGATGTGGTGCTCAGCTGGCCGGGGCACGATGAGTTCACCAAGCGCGTCCGGCTCGGACGCCCCGGAGGTGCCACCGCATGACCGACGCCGCAGCCCTGCCCGGCCAGCCCCGAGGAGTGGTCTCCTCCGGGCCCGCCACCGCCCGCGCGGTCAACGTCCTGGCCCCCAACGCCTCCGCCATGACCCTGGACGGCACCAACACCTGGCTGGTCTCCGAGCCCGGCTCCGACCTGGCCGTCGTCATCGACCCGGGCCCGCTGGACGAGGGGCACCTGCGGGCGGTCATCCGTACTGCCGAAGAGGCCGGCAAGCGGGTCGCCCTGACCCTTCTCACGCACGGCCACCCCGACCACGCGGAGGGCGCCGGCCGCTTCGCCGAGCTCACCGGCTCCAAGGTGCGCGCCCTGGACCCGGCGCTGCGCCTGGGCGACGAGGGCCTGTCCGCGGGCCAGGGCGTCTACGTCGGCGGCCTGGAGCTGCGCGTGGTCGCGACGCCGGGTCACACCTCCGACTCGCTCTCCTTCCACCTGCCGGCCGACCGTGCCGTCCTGACCGGCGACACCATCCTCGGGCGCGGTACGACCGTCGTCGCGCACCCCGACGGCCGGCTCGGCGACTACCTGGACTCCCTGCGCCGCCTGCGCTCCCTCACCGTCGACGACGGGGTCCACACGGTGCTCCCGGGCCACGGGCCGGTCCTGGACGACGCGCAGGGCGCCGTGGAGTTCTACCTGGCCCACCGCGCCCACCGGCTGGCCCAGGTGGAGACCGCCGTGGAGAACGGTTTCCTCACCCCGGAGGCGGTCGTCGCGTACGTCTACGCCGACGTCGACCGGTCGCTCTGGCCGATCGCGGAATGGTCCGTCCGGGCCCAGCTGGAGTACCTTCAAGATCACGGACTGATTCCGGGGGGACCCGAGTGACCACGCTGTACCTGCTGCTCGCACTGATCGCCACGGCCGCGTGGATCACCTCTGCGGTGACCCTCCGCACGAAGGCCCTGGAACGCCGGGCGGACCGCCTCGAGCGCCGTCTGGGCCTGGTCCTGGAGCACTTCGGCATCGAGGAGCCGGAGCCGGCCGGGATGGCCGGGATCCGGGCCCTGGCCCGCGACGGCCGCACCGTCGAGGCCATCCGCGCCCACCGCCGCGCCACCGGCTCGGACCTCCTGGAGGCCAAGCGCGCGGTCGAGGCGCTCACCGACGGGCCCTGACCGGCCGGACCCTGATCACGGGCCCCGGCCGCCCGCCTCCCGCCCGTAGACGGCGGAAGGGTCCCGCCCCTCGGGGCAGGACCCTTCCGTACCGGCCTGTGGCGCCGTGGCGTCAGCGCGAGCGCTTCGCCAGCCGCTCCACGTCCAGCAGGATCACCGCACGGGCCTCCAGCCGCAGCCAGCCGCGGCCGGCGAAGTCGGCCAGCGCCTTGTTCACGGTCTCGCGGGAGGCGCCGACGAGCTGTGCCAGCTCCTCCTGGGTGAGGTCGTGCACGACGTGGATGCCCTCCTCCGACTGCACGCCGAAGCGGCGCGACAGGTCGAGGAGGGCCCGGGCCACGCGGCCCGGAACGTCGGAGAAGACCAGGTCGGACATCTGGTCGTTGGTCTTGCGCAGGCGCCGTGCCACGGCGCGCAGCAGCGCGGTAGCGACCTCGGGCCGGGCGTTCAGCCAGGGCTGGAGGTCGCCGTGGCCCAGGCCCAGCAGCTTGACCTCGGTCAGCGCGGTCGCGGTGGCGGTGCGCGGACCCGGGTCGAAGAGCGACAGCTCGCCGATCAGCTCGCCGGGACCGAGGACGGCCAGCATGTTCTCGCGGCCGTCGGGGGAGGTGCGGTGCAGCTTCACCTTGCCCTCGGTGACGACGTAGAGCCGGTCACCGGGGTCGCCCTCGTGGAACAGGGCGTCACCGCGTGCGAGGGTCACCTCGCCCATGGAGGCGCGGAGCTCCGCGGCCTGCTCGTCATCGAGCGCCGCGAAGAGCGGGGCGCGCCGCAGAACGTCGTCCACGAGTCTCTCTCCTATGTCGACCGGCTCAGGGGACCGCTCCCCATTTTGCCGGACGGCTGAAACAGTGCGATCAATCACAAGGATGCCGGACGTACGGGCGTGCTGTGTGGCGAGAGCCCCATCGGGGTGGTGTTACCTGAGGTCCGGGCGGGTGTCAGCGGCCGGCCTTAGGCTGGCCGGGTGTCCAATAAGCCGGTGAGAGCACAGGCCATGGGGTCCGCAGGAGTGACGGCCGCCCCTAATTCAGCCGTGGGCGAACAAGGCCCCGGAACGTCGCCCTCGGCGGCTCCGCCGGGTTCCGAGGGTAAAGGTTCGACCAAGAAACCCGCATCCGGGCGGGCCGCGAAGCAGCCGGAGGCCGCGCCGGCCGGGACCGGCACCCGCGCGGCGCCTGCGAAGTCCGCCGCCGCGAAGCCCGCCGCTGCCAAGCCCACCAGCACGAAGCCCGCCGTGCCCGCCCGGTCGCCGAAGCCGGAATCCCGCCTCGCGATGATCCGCAGGGCCCGCCGGATCAACCGGGAACTGGCCGAGGTGTACCCGTACGCCCATCCGGAGCTGGACTTCCGCAACCCGTTCGAGCTCCTGGTGGCCACCGTCCTGTCCGCGCAGACCACCGACCTGCGCGTGAACCAGACGACCCCGGCCCTGTTCGCCGCCTACCCGGGCCCCGAGGCCATGGCCGCGGCCGCCCCGGAGGAACTGGAGGAGCTGATCCGGCCGACCGGGTTCTTCCGGGCGAAGGCCCGGTCCCTGCTCGGGCTCTCGCAGGCGCTGTGCGAGAACTTCGGCGGCGAGGTGCCCGGCCGGATCGAAGACCTCGTCACGCTGCCCGGCGTGGGCCGCAAGACGGCCAACGTGGTGCTCGGGAACGCCTTCGGGGTCCCGGGGATCACCGTCGACACCCACTTCGGACGGCTGGTGCGCCGCTTCAAGTGGACCGAGCAGGAGGACCCGGAGAAGGTCGAGGAGGAGATCTGCGCGATCTTCCCCAAGAGCGAGTGGACGATGCTCTCGCACCGCGTCGTCTTCCACGGCCGCCGGATCTGCCACGCCCGCAAGCCCGCCTGCGGTGCCTGCCCGATCGCCCCGCTCTGCCCGTCGTACGGGGAGGGCGAGACCGATCCGGAGAAGGCGCGGAAGCTGCTCAAGTACGAGAAGGGCGGTCACCCGGGCCAGCGGCTGAGCCCGCCGCCGGACTACCCGGGCCTGCCCGCACCGCCCTTGGGCGCCCCGGCGCCCTAGTGCGGGGCCCGGGCGCGGCTCGCCGAGGAACGAAACCGGCGCCGGGCCGCGTTGAGCGAATGTCACCGTCGCCGGGGTGGACACGGATCCAGGAGCAGGGGTGCCTATGACGCGGGGTACGAGGGACGAGAGCGTGACGGACGTGCCGCCGGGCGCGCCGGGGGCCCGGGGCGGGGAGCCGTACGCCGGCCCCCGCGGCGGCGTGACCCTGAGCACCCGGGGGCTTCCGGGCTGGCTGGATCCGGTGGTCGAGGCGGTGCGTACGGTGCGGCCCCACCAGCTGAGCCGGTTCCTGCCCCCCGAGGACGGGCGGGGCCGCCAGTCCGCCGTGCTGATCCTCTTCGGCGAGGGTCCCCGGGGCCCGGAGCTGCTGCTCCAGGAACGCGCGGGGAGCCTGCGCTCGCATGCCGGCCAGCCGTCCTTCCCGGGCGGCGCCCTCGACCCCGAGGACGGCGATCCGCAGACCACGGGCCCGCTGCGGGCCGCCCTGCGGGAGGCCGAGGAAGAGACCGGCCTCGATCCCGCCGGGGTCCAGCTCTTCGGGGCGCTGCCCCGCCTGTACATCCCGGTCAGCGAGTTCGTCGTGACCCCGGTGCTCGGCTGGTGGCGGGTCCCGACGCCGGTCGGCGCCGTGGATCCGGCGGAGACGGCCCGGGTCTTCACGGTGCCGGTGGCGGATCTCGCGGATCCGGCGCACCGCGTGACGGCGGTCCATCCGAGCGGCCATCTGGGCCCCGCTTTCACCGTCGAATCGGCTCTGGTCTGGGGTTTCACCGCCGGGGTGATCGACCGGCTGCTGCACTTCGCGGGGTGGGAGCGGGAGTGGGACCGATCACGTGAGGTCACGATCGACTGGCGCGCATGAGACGGTGGCCCACGTGAACGTGCTGGACATCCTGTTGTTGGTCGCCGCCGTGTGGTTCGCGATCGTGGGCTACCGCCAGGGCTTCGTCGTCGGCATCCTGTCGGTGATCGGCTTCCTCGGCGGTGGTCTCATCGCCGTGTCCCTGCTGCCTCTGATCTGGGACCGGGTCACGGACAACGGCACCCAGGTGTCCACCACCGTCGTGGTGATCGCCGTCGTCGTGATCATCATCTGTGCCTCGATCGGCCAGGCCCTCACCACCCATCTGGGCAGCAGGCTCAGACGGCACATCACCTGGTCCCCGGCCCGCGCGGTCGACGCCACGGGCGGGGCGCTGGTGAACGTCGTCGCGATGCTGCTGGTGGCATGGCTGATCGGATCCGCGCTCGCCGGGACCTCACTGCCCACCCTGGGCAAGGAGGTCCGCAACTCCAAGGTGCTCCTCGGGGTGTCGCGGGTGGTGCCGGCGCAGGCGAACACCTGGTTCTCGGACTTCAGTTCGACCTTGGCGCAGAACGGTTTCCCGCAGGTGTTCAGCCCGTTCTCCAACGAGCCGATCACCGAGGTGCGGGCGCCCGATCCGGCGCTCGCCCGCAGCGGCGTCGCCGACCTGGCCAAGCGGTCGATCGTGAAGGTCGTGGGCACCGCGCCCAGTTGCAGCAAGGTGCTGGAGGGCACGGGCTTCGTGTTCGCGCCCGGCAAGGTGATGACCAACGCACACGTCGTCGGCGGGGTCGGCGAGCCGACCGTGCAGGTGGGCGGCGAAGGCAAGCTCTACGACGGCAAGGTGGTGCTCTACGACTGGGAGCGCGACATCGCCGTCCTGGACGTGCCCAAGCTGAAGGCGCCCGCGCTGGAGTTCACCGACAAGGACGCGGTGAGCGGCAGCGACGCGATCGTCGCCGGCTTCCCGGAGAACGGCGCGTACGACATCCGTTCGGCGCGCGTCCGCGGCCGGATCAACGCCAGCGGCCCGGACATCTACCACCGCGGCACGGTCCGACGGGACGTGTACTCCCTGTTCGCGACGGTCCGCCAGGGCAACTCCGGTGGCCCGCTGCTGACGCCCGAGGGCAAGGTGTACGGGGTCGTCTTCGCCAAGTCACTGGACGACCCCAACACCGGTTACGCCCTGACGGCGGACGAGATCCACGACGACATCCGGAGCGGGAAGACCGCCGAACGGCGGGTCGACAGCCAGGGCTGCGCGCTCTAGACGCAGGTCTCGGAGCAGCACCGGGACCGAAGGGCTCTACATCCGCGGATGGCGCAGCCGGGCCGATACCCAGCGGGCCCGGCGGCGCAGGATGCGCGGGATCCCGAGCCGAGGGTCGTGGCCGTCGCGGCCCTCCCCCTCGGGGGCGCCCGGCGCGGCGGCCGAGCGGCGTTCGTGTGCGGTGTCACGGTAGTCGTGCGTCCAGCCCATACTCCGAGCTGTGCCCGGGCCCCAAGGTCGGTAATCCCGTACGGGGCGGCCAATTGGCCTATGCGCCGGGCAATTGAACGACCATCACACGACCGTATGAAGGATCGGCCGATTGCCGGGTCCGTCCGCTCAGCGGTCCGGTTCGGGGTCCTTGAGCCAGTTCACCAGTTCCGCCGAGAAGGCCGCGGGGTCCTCCTCGTGCGGGAAGTGGCCCAGACCGTCGAAAAGCCGCCAGCGGTACGGGGCTTCGACATACTGCCCGGAACCCGCGGCGCTGCGCGTGCGCATCACCGGATCGAGCGAGCCGTGCAGGTGCAGCGTCGGCACCCGCACCGGACGCTTCATCCGCCGGTTGAACTGGAGCCCGTCGGGCCGGGCCATGGAGCGCATCATCCAGCGGTACGGCTCGATCGAGCAGTGCGCGGTGGACGGGATGCACATCGCGCGCCGGTACACGTCGACATCGGCGTCCTCGGGGGGCAGCGGGCCGGACCAGTCCCGGATCAGCCGGCCCACGAGCGCCCCGTCGTCGGCGACGAGCTGCCGCTCGGGGACGAACGGCCGCTGGAACCCCCAGATGTGCGAACTCGCCCGGGTCTGACCGAAGTCCGCCAGCATCGCCGCGCGCCAGCGGCGCGGGTGCGGCATCGAGGAGACCACGAGCCGGCGGACCAGCTTCGGCCGCATCACCGCCGCCGTCCAGGCGAGGTAGCCGCCCAGGTCGTGCCCGACGAGGGCGGCGTCCGGCTCGCCCAGGGACCGGATGACGCCGGTGACATCGAGCGCCAGGTTCGCCGGGTCGTAGCCGCGCGGCGTGCGGTCGCTGCCGCCCACTCCGCGCAGGTCCATCGCGACGGCGCGGTAACCGGCGTCGGCGAGGGCCGTCAGCTGGTGCCGCCAGGTCCACCAGAACTGCGGGAAACCGTGCAGCAGGAGCACCAACGGCCCGTCGCCGAGCTCGGCCACGTGGAACCGCGCCCCGTTGGCGGCGACGTCCCGGTGCGTGACCTCTTTCCCGCCGGGGATGTCGATTCGTACCGCCGAGGCGGCCGTGGGCGGGGTGCCGGAAGCCGGCGAGGGGGCTGTCATGAGGACGAGCGTGCCACACCCACGGCGTTGTCACTGACCGGGCGGGGGTGCGGCTTGACGGTCCCGACGACGGCCGCGGTCTCCTTCATGGAGGCGATGGACCTCTCCGGCGGCTTGACCTTCTTGAACTTGGAGATGGCCAGCAGCGAGAGCACCCCGGCGAGCAGCAGGAACGCGGCGCCGACGATCAGGAAGGACCAGGCGAGCCCCAGCCCGAGGTTGTGGATGCCGTACGCGGCGGCGAAGCTCAGCACCGGCAGGGAGAAGAGCGCGAACACTCCTGCGATGGAGATCGCGGCGCCGCCGGTGCCCGCGCGCTTGACGTCCTGGCGCAGCTCCGCCTTCGCGAGGGCGATCTCGTCGTGCACCAGGGCGGACATCTCGGCGGTCGCCGAGGCGACCAGCTGGCCGAGTGTGCGCTCGGCTCCTTGCACCCCTTGGTCCAACGCGCTCATCGCTCTCTCCCTATGTCGTCCGTCGTCGACGGCTGTCCTCCGTCAGTTCAGATCATGCCGGACGGCCGCGCTCTGCGCTGGACCCGGCCGCCGCTTCGCCGCCCGAGAGCGTCGCGGCCGCTGCCGCGAGGCGGCGGTGCTCCGCCGCCTTCTCCTCGTGGATCCGCGCCATCCGCAGGTGGTACTCGGGGTTGTCCAGTTCGTAGATGTCCGGGATGCCGTCGCTGTCCTCGTCGCGCTCCTCGGCCTCCGTCAGCGCCCTGTACTTGCGGTCGCGGAGTTTGAGCAGCAGACACGCGATGACCGCGGCGATGAGCGAGCCGATCAGGACGGCGGCCTTCACCTCGCCGGTGAGCGTCGCGTCACCCGCGAAGGCGAGTTCGCCGATGAGCAGGGACACCGTGAAGCCGATGCCGGCGAGCGAGGCGACCGCGAAGACGTCCGGCCAGGCGAGGTCCTCGTTCAGTTCGGCCTTGGTGAATCGGGCGGCCAGCCAGGTGCCGCCGAAGATGCCGAGCGTCTTGCCGACGACCAGGCCGAGCACCACGCCGAGGGTCTCCGGCCGGGTGAAGACCTGGGCGATCGCCTCGTCGGAGAGCGACACGCCGGCGGAGAGGAGGGCGAAGAGGGGGACGGCCAGGGCCGCGGAGAGGGGCCGTACGAGGTGTTCGACGTGCTCGCCCGGAGAGGTGTCCTCCCCTTCCTTGCGGGTGCAGCGCAGCATCAGGCCCATCGCGACACCGGCGATGGTGGCGTGGACCCCGCTGTTGTACATCAGGCCCCAGGTCACCAGGGCGAGCGGGATGTAGACGTACCAGCCCCGGACGCCACTGCGCAGGAGGAACCAGAAGAGCACCAGGCCCGCGACGGCGCCGCCGAGCGCCGGGAAGTCGATGTCGCTGGTGAAGAACACCGCGATGATCAGGATGGCGAAGAGGTCGTCGACCACGGCCAGGGTCAGCAGGAACGCGCGCAGGGCCGAGGGCAGGGAGGTGCCGATGACCGCGAGGACCGCGAGCGCGAAGGCGATGTCGGTGGCGGTCGGGACGGCCCAGCCGTCCGTCGAGCCGTCACCGAGCACGTTGACCAGTACGTAGACCAGCGCGGGCACCGCCATGCCGCAGACGGCGGCGATCACCGGGAGGGCGGCCGCCTTGGGGTCGCGCAGGTCGCCCGCGACGAGTTCGCGCTTGAGCTCGATGCCGGCGACGAAGAAGAAGACGGCGAGCAGGCCGTCCGCCGCCCAGTGCTGGAGGGAGAGGTCCAGGCCGAGCGCCGCGGGGCCGATGTGGAAGGACCGCACGTTCTCGTAGCTGTCCGCGAGCGGGGGGACGTTGGCCCAGACGAGTGCGGCGATCGCGGCCACCAGGAGGAGCACACCGCCGACGGTCTCGGTCCGCAGGGCGTCGGCGACGTAGCGGCGCTCGGGCAGCGAGAGCCGGCCGAGCAGCTTGCGGCTCTGGTGGTCGGTGGGGCTGGGCGCGGCCACGTGAGGCACCTCCGGGGCGGTTGGACGGCATGGCGGAGCTCGTTGCCGACCAGACTTCCCGGCGCACCCTGAGTAACTCTTTACGTTCTCAATACTTTACAGGCGGTGCGCAAGGGCGTATCCGGCGATCTTCACTTTATGTGCGAAAGGGCCATCCGGCGCGTCGCGCCGGATGGCCCCCGGGGCCCGGATCGAACCCGTTCCGCCCTGCTCAGTCCTCGTTGCCGGCGGCCGGCAGCTTGCTCTGGATCAGGTCCATGACCGAGGAGTCGGCGAGCGTGGTGACGTCACCGACCGTCCGGTTCTCCGCCACGTCGCGCAGCAGCCGGCGCATGATCTTGCCCGAGCGGGTCTTCGGCAGCTCCTGCACCGGCAGGATGCGCTTCGGCTTGGCGATCGGGCCGAGCGTGGCACCCACGTGGTCGCGCAGCTCGGCGACCAGGGTCTCCGTCTCGGAGGCGCTGCCGCGCAGGATGACGAAGGCGACGATGGCCTGGCCGGTGGTCGCGTCGTTCGCGCCGACCACCGCCGCCTCGGCGACCGAGAGGTGGGAGACGAGCGCGGACTCGACCTCGGTGGTCGAGATGTTGTGTCCCGACACCAGCATCACGTCGTCGACGCGGCCGAGCAGCCAGATGTCGCCGTCCTCGTCCTTCTTCGCGCCGTCGCCCGCGAAGTACTTGCCCTCGAAGCGCGACCAGTAGGTGTCGATGAACCGCTGGTCGTCGCCCCAGATGGTGCGCAGCATCGACGGCCACGGCTCGGTGAGGACCAGGTAGCCGCCCCCGCCGTCGGGGACCTCGCGGCCCTCGTCGTCCACGACCGTGGCGCCGATCCCGGGCAGCGCGCGCTGCGCGGAACCCGGTTTCGTCTCGGTGACGCCCGGCAGCGGGGAGATCATCATCGCGCCGGTCTCGGTCTGCCACCAGGTGTCCACGATCGGGCAGCGGTCGCCGCCGATGTGCTTGCGGTACCAGATCCAGGCCTCGGGGTTGATCGGCTCGCCGACCGAGCCGAGGACCCGCAGGCTCGACAGGTCGAACTTGGCGGGGATGTCGTCGCCCCACTTCATGAACGTCCGGATCGCGGTGGGCGCGGTGTAGAGGATGGTGACGCCGTACTTCTGCACGACCTCCCAGAACCGGCCCTGGTGCGGGGTGTCCGGGGTGCCCTCGTACATCACCTGCGTGGCACCGTTGGCGAGCGGACCGTAGACGATGTACGAGTGCCCGGTCACCCAGCCGATGTCGGCGGTGCACCAGTAGACGTCGGTCTCCGGCTTGAGGTCGAACACCGCGTGGTGGGTGTACGCGGCCTGGGTCAGGTAGCCGCCGGAGGTGTGCAGGATGCCCTTGGGCTTGCCCGTGGTTCCCGAGGTGTACAGGATGAACAGCGGGTGCTCGGCGTCGAAGGCCTGCGGGGCGTGCTCCGCGGACTGCCGTCCGACGATGTCGTGCCACCAGACGTCGCGGCCCTCCGTGAAGGCGGTGTCCTGGCCGGTGCGGCGCACCACGAGGACGTGTTCGACCTGCGGGCACTTGGCGACGGCCTCGTCGATGGCGGGCTTGAGGGCGCTGGGCTTGCCGCGGCGGTAGCCGCCGTCGGCGGTGATGACCAGCTTGGCGTCGGCGTCCTGGATGCGGGAGGCGACGGCGTCGGCGGAGAAGCCGCCGAAGACCACCGAGTGGGCGGCGCCGACGCGGGCGCAGGCGAGCATCGCGACGACGGCCTCGGGGATCATCGGCAGGTACACCGCGACCCGGTCACCGGCCTGCACGCCCAGCTCGGTCAGGGCGTTGGCGGCCTTGGAGACCTCGTCCTTGAGCTCGGCGTAGGTGATCGAGCGGCTGTCGCCGGGCTCACCCTCGAAGTGGAGGGCGACACGGTCGCCGTTGCCGGCCTCGACGTGCCGGTCGACGCAGTTGTACGCGACGTTCAGCTTGCCGTCCGCGAACCACTTCGCGAAGGGCGGGTTCGTCCAGTCGAGCGTCTCCGTCGGCTCGGTGACCCACGTCAGCCGCCGGGCCTGCTCGGCCCAGAAGCCCAGCCGGTCCGCCTCGGCCTGTGAGTACGCAGCCGAAGTGACATTGGCGGCGGCGGCCAGATCGGCGGGCGGTGCGAACCGCCGCTCCTCCTTGAGCAGATTGGCCAGGCTTTCGTTGCTCACGACATCTCCCTTTCCCAGGGTGTCCGTTGTGTCCCCGGGGCATAGCTCATCAGTCAGCGGCCCAGGTGACAAGGGGTAGCCGGAAATTGGTTTAGACCTATAGCACGGCAGGGCCCATGCAGATGGCCCCTTCCCGCTGCAGGGCGCGGAAAGGGGCCACTGGGTGGCACGGATACGGGAGGTTATCGGTTCAGGAGCCCCACCGGTCTCGGCGTGGCCGGTTCCGTACCCGGCCGGGCGCGCGGGTCAGGCGTGGCCGCCGATGCTGTCGAAGATCCGGCAGTCGAAGAAGTCGTCGCCCGCGGAGAGCAGGTAGGCCTGGGCTTCGCCCACGTTGAAGTACATCCCGTGCAGCTCCAGTGTGCCCTCGGCCAGCCGGCGCGCCACCGATTCGTGCGCCCGCAGGTGCTCCAGCTGCTGGACGACGTTGGTCAGGCACAGCTGCTCCACGGCGTCGGCCGGCAGCCGGCCCGCGATGCGGGCCCAGGGGTGGTGCCGGCTCCGCATCCGCTCCAGGCTGGGCTGCCCGTGCCGCAGCCAGCGCCGCAGCGGGGTCATCGGGGCACCCGGGTGCGAGTTCAGCAGGGCCTGCATCGCACCGCAGCCGGAGTGCCCGCACACGGTGATGCTGTCCACCTGGAGCACGTCCACGGCGTACTCGATCGCCGCCGCGACCGAATCGTCGGTGGCCTCCGCACCCGGGAGCGGGACCAGGTTGCCGACGTTGCGCACCGTGAACAGGTCACCCGGGCCGCTGGCCGTGATCATGCTGGTCACCAGACGGGAATCGGCGCAGGTGAGGAACAGCTGCGAGGGCTGCTGCCCCTCGCGGGCGAGGCGGGCCAGCTCGTCCCGCACGAGCGGCGCGGTGTCGCGCTGGAAGGCGGTGATCCCGCTGGCCAGCCGGCCCGCCCCGCGCCGCCGCGGCTCCGCCGCGGTGGCGGCGGCCGCCGCCGGGCCGGGAAGCGTACGGTCCTCCTCGCTCCCGGCGGCGCGGTGGTCGCAGTGGTTCTTCCAGGGCGTCCAGGGGCGGCAGCAGTGGTGCGCTTCGCGCTGGACCGGCTCACCGCCTTCGGGCCGGGCGCTCTCGGCGGTCCGGGCCCCGGCCCGGCCCGTCACCTCGACCGAACCGCCGTGCGCGACATGCGCGTCCTGCCAGTCCTGGAGCGCCTCGTAGGCGGCGTGGTCCATGAACGAGCCGTCCAGCTCGATCACCGCCTGCGCGTCGTGCGGGATCTGGTTCAGCACCCGGCTCAGTCGCGGCACGGCGAGGAAGGTCAACTGCCCGCGGGCCCAGACCCGGTGGACCCCGTCGAGCTCCTCCACCGTGATCCGGGTCCGGGCGAGCCGGTGCAGGGCGACCGCCACGGCCACCGCGATGCCGACGGCCACCCCTTCCAGGACGCCGCCGAGGACCACGGCCGCGATCGTCGCCGCGTAGACCAGGATCTCGCGGTGCCGGGTGACGGTGCGCACGTGCGTCGCGCTCACCATCTGCACCCCCACCACCATGACCAGCGCGGCGAGCGAGGCGAGCGGGATCAGGTCGAGGACTGGAACCAGCAGTCCGGCGGCAAGCATGATCCACAGGCCGTGCAGCATGGTCGCCCGGCGGCTCACGGCCCCGGCTCTGACGTTCGCCGCGCTGCGCACGGCCCCGCCCGCGACGGGCAGCCCGCCCAGCGCTCCGGAAATGACGTTCGCCGCGCCCTGCCCGCGCAGTTCCTTGTTGAGGTCGGCGCGCGGCGGGCGGCTGCCCGTGTTGCGGCCCGTGGCGATCAGCTTGTCGGTGGCCACGGCGGACAGGAGGGACTCCACGCTGCCGACCAGCGTGACCGTCAGAACAGCGGCGATGATGCCGAGCACCGGCCCCTCGGGCAGCTCGGGCAGTGCGTGGCTGCGCCAGGACGGCAGGTCCACCCGGGGCAGCCGGAGCCCCGCCAGGGCCGCGAAGGCGGTGGCCGCGGCGACGGCGGCGAGCGCGGCGGGCACTCTGCGCAGGGCCCGCCCGGCCTGTCCGGGCAGTCGCGGCCAGCCGAGCAGCACGACCAGCGTCAGCACGCTGACGCCGAGCGCCGCCGGGTGCGGGTCCGCCAACTGGGCGGGCAGGCCCCGGACGTTGGCGAGGGCGGAGCTCTGCGGGGTGCCGCCGAGCACGATGTGCAGCTGGGCCAGGGCGATGGTCACCCCGATGCCGGCGAGCATGCCGTGCACGATGGCCGGGCTCACCATGAGCGCCGACCGGGCGGTGCGCAGGAACGCGAGCGCGAGCTGGCAGCAGCCGGCGAGCACGGTGATGGCACAGGTGGTGCGCCACCCGTAGCGCTGGATCAACTCGGCGGTGACCACGGTCAGTCCGGTGGCCGCCCCGCTCACCAGCAGCGGCGCGCCGCCGAGCCGCCCGGCCACGATCCCGCCGGCCGCCGCGGCCACCAGCCCGGCCTGGAGCGGGGCGCCGGTGGCCAGGGCGATGCCGAGGGAAAGGGGCAGGGCGATCAGGAAGACGGCGACGGAGGCGGACAGATCGGCGGACAGTCCTGCCGGCAGGCCTTTGCCGGGCCGACTGCCTTGCCGACCACCGGGCCGGCTGCCTGGGCGGCGGTCACGGAACCGGTGGCGGGTGGCGGTGGAACTGGTGGCGGAGGTGGCTGTCATGGGTTCCCGTCTCCTCTGAGGAGGGATGAAGCGGCGGGAGTCAACACTCGGTAAATGGATGGTAATGGAGTGTAAAGATAGATGGGAGAGAAAGGGGGCAAACGGCCTAGGAATTAACCCTCAGGAGTGATTAAGCATTTTGTCCGGCTTGTCACATCTTCTTCAAAGCAGACCGCGTGGGACGGTGCGCCCGGAAGTCCCACGAGGGAACTGCGAGGGAGAGGTGTGCGGATGATCGCCGCTACGAAGAAGATCGCCGGCGGCCTGGTCGCCACGGTCCTGGTCCTGGGAGCCTCCGGGTGCGGAAGCTCGGAACCCGCCAAACCCCCTGCTCTCGGGGGCCCGAACGCGAAGAAGGGCCCCGGCGCGCCCGAGGCCGCCCCGGGCAGCGTCAATAGGCTCATCGGCGACGGCTCGACCTCGTACACCGGCCGCCAGCCGAACGTACAGCAGCCCCAGAAGCTGAAGCCCGGCGAAAAGCCCCCGCAATTCGTCGTCTTCTCCTGGGACGGCGCCGGTGAGGACAGCCAGAAGCTCTTCTCCCACTTCCGCGAAGTCGGGAAGGAGTACAACGCGCGGATGACGTACTTCCTCAGCGGCCTGTACATGCTGCCGGAGGAAAAGCGTTCCCTCTACACGGCCCCGCAGCACGACCCGGGCCGCTCCGACATCGGCTTCGGTGACCCGCAGGGCATCAAGGACACCGCCACCCAGGTCCGTGCGGCCTGGCTGGAGGGCAACGAGATCGGCACCCACTTCAACGGCCACTTCTGCGGCCCCGACGGCGGCGTGGGCACCTGGTCCGTCGAGGAGTGGAAGAGCGAGATCAACCAGGCCAAGTCCTTCGTCAAGAACTGGAAGACCAACTCGCCCGCGCTCAAGGACATGGAGGCGCTCCCCTTCGACTACGACAAGGAACTCATCGGCGCCCGCACCCCGTGCCTCGAAGGCCAGAAGAACTTCATGCTGGCGGCCAAGGACATGGGCTTCCGGTACGACTCCAGCGGCATCAGCAAGCAGATCTGGCCGAAGAAGAAGGACGGTCTCTGGGACATCCCGCTCCAGCTGGTGCCCATGCCGGGCCGCGCGTTCGAGACCCTGAGCATGGACTACAACTACCTGGTCAACCAGTCCGGGACGACCACGCAGGGCGACCCGTCGCAGCACGCGTACTGGGGCGAGCAGATGCGCGACGGCCTGCAGAAGGCCTTCGACCGCGTCTACCAGGGCAACCGCGCGCCGCTCATCATCGGCAACCACTTCGAGTCCTGGAACGGCGGCACCTACATGAAGGCCGTCGAGGACTCCATCAAATCGATGTGCACGCAGAAGGAGGTCCGCTGCGTGCCGTTCCGTGAACTGGCCGACTGGCTGGACGCCCAGGACCCCAAGGTCCTGGAGTGGATGCGCACGCTCGACGTGGGCGAGGCGCCCAAGGACGGCTGGGCGAAGTTCCTGACGGCGGGGCCGCCGGCCAAGCCGGCCGCCCCGGCCGAGGTCAAGCCGGCTGCGGAGCCGGCCGAGTCGGGGTCGGACGAGGGCTGACCAGCCCCTGCGATCCGGCGGGGCGCGCCTCGTCGAGGACGAAGCCGGGGTCGACCTGTTCCGCGAGGTCGGCCCCGGCCTTGGCGTTGCCCCAGCTCTCCGCGTTCTTCAAGTGGAAGTGGACCATCTGCCGGGTGTACCGGGCCCAGTCACGGTCGGCGTACGAGTCTTCGGCGGCGTCCTGGAGCGCCTGCAGCGCGAGCCGGTTGGTCGCCTCCAGCAGTTCGAACGCGGCCGGGCGGCCCTTCTCCATCGACCGCACCCAGTCCGAGTGTCCGACCGTGACCAGCAGGTCCTCGCCCACCTCGTCCTGGAGGAACTCGATGTCCTCGGGGCCCTGCACCTTGTTGCCGATCACCTTGAGGGCGATCCCGTAGTCCCGGGCGTACTCCTTGTACTGGCGGTAGACCGAGACGCCCTTGCGGGTCGGCTCGGCCACCAGGAAGGTCATGTCGAAGCGGGTGAACATGCCCGAGGCGAAGGAGTCCGAGCCGGCGGTCATGTCGACGACGACGTACTCGTCGGGGCCGTCCACCAGGTGGTTCAGGCACAGTTCGACCGCGCCGACCTTGGAGTGGTAGCAGGCCACGCCCAGATCCGCCTCGGTGAACGGCCCTGTGGCCATGAGCCGTACGGGTTCCCCGTCGAGCAGCAGGGTGCGGGCGCACGCGTCGTACACCGGGTTGTCCTCGGTGATCCGCAGCAGCCGTGAGCCGGTGCCCGGCGGGGTCGTCTTGATCATGGTGTCGGCGGACGCGATGCGCGGGTTCGACCCGCGCAGGTAGTCCTTGATCAACGGCAGGTGCGCGCCCATGGCGGGCAGCGCCGAGGCTTCGTCCTCGCGGAGCCCGAGGGCGACGCCGAGGTGCTGGTTGATGTCGGCGTCCACCGCGACGACGGGGGCTTCATTGGCTGCGAGGTGGCGGATGAAGAGGGAGGACAGCGTCGTCTTTCCGCTGCCGCCCTTTCCCACGAAAGCGATCTTCATGTTCACGAAGGGTAGTCGATCGCTCGCTGTGTGTGCTCTGAGTGAGTGAAGAAGACCACTCCAAGGAGGGGTCGGTGCTACCGGGCCGCAGTGCGTAGGCTCCTTACTTATGAGTAGCGCTGCTGACCCGCTGGCCCCACTGGCCGGGCTGCCGGGTGTCGCCGATTCCGTGGATTCCGTACGCAAGGCCGTGGACCGGGTCTACGGGCACCGGGTGATGCGCCGGCGCGGCGGCGAGATCACCTCGGAAGCCGCCCTGCGCGGGGCGAGGGCCAGCGCGGCGCTGTCCGGGGCCGACTGGGCGCTGGAAGAGGTGCGCCGCCGGACCGACTTCGGCACGGAGGAGCAGGCGCGCACGGTGGGTGCGGCCCTGCGCCTGACGGCCGAGGCCGGGCAGCTGCTGAGCATCTGGCGCCAGTCGCCGCTACGGGTCCTCGCGCGCCTGCACCTGGTCGCCTCGGGTTCCACCCTGCCGACGGGTGCGGGGGCCGGGGCCGGCGAGCGCGGCGGCGACACCGTGGGGCGGCCCCGGCTGGCGGGCGAGCCGGTGGACGAGCCGCTGATCGAGGCCCCGTTGCCCAGCGCCGAGGAGGTCGCGGGCAGGCTGGACGGGCTGTCCCGGCTGGTCATCGCGGGAGGCTCGGCCCCGGCGCTGGTCACGGCGGCGGTGGTGCACGGCGAGCTGCTGGCGCTGCGCCCGTTCGGCACGTACAACGGCCTGGTCGCGCGGGCGGCCGAGCGCATCGTGCTGATCAACAGCGGGCTCGACCCGAAGGCGATCTGCCCGGCGGAGGTCGGCCATGCGGAGCAGGGCCGACAGGCGTACGTGGCGGCTCTCGACGGCTACCTCTCCGGAACCGCGGAGGGGATGGCGGCCTGGATCGCGCACTGCGGGCGGGCGGTCGAACTGGGTGTGCGGGAATCGACGGCGGTCTGCGAGGCGCTCCAGCGCGGCGCGGCCTGATCCCTCCGCAGGGCGGGTTCCGGAGGGGCTCCGGACAGGGTTGCGGCGACACCGTCTTGCTTTGGTGTCGCCGCTGGCATTCCCGCCGGGTTACCAAGCGTCCTCGATGTTGCCCATCAGGCCGGGAACTTTGCCCGTGCCTGGTGCGGCTGGCCCGTAATCGACGGGTCGACGTCGCGTGGGTGCTCGGCGTTCCTGCTTCGGTCCGTGGGCCTTACTGCGTTTTAAAGATGATCCTCTCGGATGTTCTTTGGTCTCGCGGGCCGTTGATTCCTTTGTACTCCGCTTGCGACAGGAGTGAAACCCCTGGCCTCACTTCTTTACCTTTCTTCGCATTTACGGTTGTTCCGGACATGCGATAACGGGATAGACCGGGGCATTGCGGTGGGGCGGGCAGCGCGGGGCCATTCTGCTGGACCGGTCGGGTCGCCGGTCGCGGCGCCGGTCGCGGCGCCGGTCGGGTCGCGCAGGAGCCGGGCCGGCGCCGGTCGGAGTGCGCCGGCCCGCGGCCGACCGGGGTGTCGGCCGGGGTGTCGGCCGGGCGGATCAAGCCAGTCTTCAGGCGGTTGCGCCGGCGGCCCGGCGCCGGCTGGCGTACCAGACGAGCCCCGCTGTGGCCGCCGCCGCTCCGACGGCTGCCGCGGCCACCCACGCCGGTCGCGCGGCCATCGACAGCCCGGGCACCCGCTGCTTCAGTCGCACCGGCCGGTTGAACACCAGCACCGGCCACTCCCGGGCCGCCGCCTCGCGCCGCAGGGCCCGGTCCGGGTTCACGGCGTGCGGGTGTCCGACCGCCTCCAGCATCGGCACGTCGGTGATCGAGTCGCTGTAGGCGTAGCACCGCGCGAGGTCATATCCCTCGGACTCCGCGAGTTCGCGCACGGCTTCGGCCTTCGTCGGTCCGTAGGCGTAGTAGTCGATCTCTCCGGTGAAGCAGCCGTCCTCGCCGACGACCATGCGGGTGGCCACGACGCGGTCCGCGCCGAGCATCTCCCCGATGGGCTCGACCACTTCGGCACCTGAGGTGGAGACGATCACCACGTCACGCCCGGCGGTGTGGTGGGCCTCGATCAGCGACGCGGCCTCGTCGTAGATGATCGGGTCGATGAGGTCGTGCAGGGCTTCGGCGACGATCTCGCGCACCTGCTGGACGTTCCACCCCTTGCAGAGGGCGGACAGGTACTCGCGCATCCGTTCCATCTGGTCGTGGTCGGCGCCGCCGGCCAGGAAGATGAACTGGGTGTACGCGGTGCGCAGGACGGCCCGCCGGTTGATCAGGCCGCCCCGGTAGAACGACTTGCTGAAGGTCAGGGTGCTTGACTTCGCAATGACGGTCTTGTCCAGGTCGAAGAAGGCAGCGGTCCGAGGCGAGGAGTGCGGCAAGGGCTGATTTTCCACGCCCCGAGCATATGCGCCCACCATTCGGCGTAAGGTGTGGCGCGTGGGTTTGCCTGAGAGGGCTCTCGGGTACACCATGGAAGTCACGGATCGTTCGCGACCGTGCTAACCCGGTCTGGCTCCTCCCCCCCCGAGTCGGACCGTGGGGACGACCCCCGCTCTCCCCCCCGGCGGGGGTCGTCGCATGTCCAGGCGCGGTTCGCGCCCCTTGCTTCGGCCTTTGATGGACATCTTCCCGGCCCTTCCTGTTCGGCGGGCCCGCCTGTGCAGGCCCTCACCTCTCAGAACTCGTGACTCTGTGTAGTTGTTCCGGAGCGCTCTGAACTCACCCAATGGGGTGGCGGGGATATCCACAACCGCGTTCTCGGCCACAGATATCGAGCAAGATCCACTTCTTTTTCCTGATCGCTGCACCGTGATTCCAGCCGCGAAGTCCGCGGTTCATGGATTTGCAGTGAGAAGGGGGCGGAGATCGTGGCTGGATCGAAGTCGTGTGAAGTCGCGGAGTTCGGGGCGTCGGGTGGGGCCGGGGCGCCGAACCGGACGGGCGGGCCGGTGCCCGGTGGCGGACGGCCGCTGATCATCACCGAGGATCCCCTGCTGCTCGACGACCTGCTGCGGCTGTGTGCCGCTGCGGGCGCCGAGCCGCATGTGCACCACGCGGTGCCCGAGCAAAGCGGAGCGCTCGGTGCTGCGGGTGTCCGGCGGGCCGGGTGGGCCGTGAGTGACCCGAATGCCGATGCCGGGGAGGCGTCAAGCGGCGTCGACGGAGACGAGGAGGCGGGCCGGCCGCGCGGTGGCACCGGATGGGAGTCCGCCCCCCTCGTCCTGGTCGGGGACGATGCCGCCCGGCGGGTGCGTGGGGCGCCGCGGCGGGACGGGGTCTTCCTCGTCGGCCGGGACCTGGACGACCCGGGGGTGTGGCAGCGGGCGGTGGAGATCGGCGCCGAGGAGGTGCTGCGGCTGCCCGACGCCGAGAGCAGGCTCGTCGACCGCATCGCCGACGTGGTGGAAGGGGCGGGCCGGCCCGCCCTCGCCGTGGGGGTGATCGGCGGCAGCGGCGGGGCCGGGGCATCCACCCTGGCCTGCGCCCTCGCCGTGCGGGCCGCCCGGGCCGGAGAGCGGACCATCCTCATCGACGGAGACCCGCTCGGCGGGGGAATGGACGTGCTGCTCGGCGGCGAGGGCGCCGAAGGGCTGCGCTGGCCGGACTTCGCCGGGTCGCGGGGCCGGGTGGGTGCCGGGGCGCTGGAGGAATCACTGCCCGAGCTGCACGCCCTCAGGGTGCTGAGCTGGGACCGCGGGGACCGGGTAGTGGTGCCGCCCGCCGCGATGCGGTCGGTGCTGGCCGCTGCCCGGCGCCGGGGCGGGGTGGTGGTGGTCGACCTGCCCCGGCGGGTGGACGAAGCCGTCGCCGAGGTACTGGCCCAGCTGGACCTGGTGCTGATGGTGGTGCCGGGAGAGCTGCGCGCCGTGGCTGCCGCGGGGCGGGTGGCCGCCGGGGTGCGGATGGTGGCCCGGGACGTCCGCGTCGTCGTACGGGGCCGCTGTCCTGACGGGCTCGACGCCGAAGCCGTGGCGGACCTCCTGGGGGCGCCGTTGGCCGGGGTGGTGCCGGTCGAGGTGGGGCTTCCGGGGCGGGTGGCCGAAGGGGAACCGCCGGGGGCGCGGGGGCGTAGCGCGCTCGCCCGGTTCTGTGACGGCTTCTGGCAGCGGGCGCTCGGCTCCGCCCAAGGGGTGCCGGCATGAGCACGGTGCTGCTGGACGCGGTGCGGCAACGGCTGGCCGAGAGCGGGGCGGAGCCGACCCCGGCCAGGGTGGCGGCGGCTCTGCGCGCCCAGGGCCGACTCCTCGGGGACGCGGAAGTACTCGGCGTGGCAGCGGAGTTACGGTCGGAGCTGGTCGGTGCCGGCCCGCTGGAGGCGCTGCTCGCCGATCCGGAGGTCACCGACGTGCTGGTGGCGGCCCCGGACCGGGTGTGGGTGGACCGGGGCGGCGGGCTGGAGCTGACCGGGGTGACCTTCAACGACGCCGAGGCGGTGCGCCGCCTCGCCCAGCGGCTGGCGGCCGTCGCGGGACGGCGGCTGGACGACGCCCGGCCCTGGGTCGACGCCCGGTTGCCGGACGGCACCCGGTTGCATGCCGTACTGCCACCCGTGGCGGTCGGGTCGGCGTGCCTCTCGTTGCGGGTGGTGCGGCCCAGGGCCTTCACGCTGGACGAGCTGGTGGCCGCGGGCACGCTGCCGCCCGGCGGGCAGACGCTGCTGGCGGCGATGATCGAGGCGCGGCTGTCCTTCCTCGTCTCCGGTGGGACCGGCACGGGCAAGACCACGCTGCTCAGTGCCTTGCTGGGGCTGGTGGGCCCGGGCGAGCGGATCGTACTCGCCGAGGACTCGGCCGAGCTGCGCCCCGACCATCCGCATGTGGTGCGGCTGGAGACCCGGCCCGCCAACCAGGAGGGGGCGGGGCTGGTCACCCTGGCGGACCTGGTCCGGCAGGCGCTGCGGATGCGGCCCGACCGGTTGGTGGTCGGGGAGGTCCGGGGCGCGGAGGTGGCCGACCTGCTGGCCGCGCTGAACACCGGGCACGAAGGCGGCTGCGGCACGGTGCACGCCAATGCCGCGGCGCACGTACCGGCTCGGCTGGAGGCACTCGGGACGGCGGCGGGCCTCGACCGGGCCGCGCTGCACAGCCAGTTGGCGGCCGCACTGACCCTCGTGGTGCACCTGGTCCGGGACCGCTCCGGCCGCCGCCGGGTCGCCGAGGTGCACGTGCTGGAGCGGGATCCGGCCGGCCTGGTGGTGACGGTGCCCGCGCTGCGGTGGGGCGCGCGGGGCTTCGTGCGGGAGCACGGCTGGGCCCGGCTCGGCCCGTTGCTGGGCGGCGTCCGGTGAGCGCCGGGGCGGCGGGGGCCGTGGGCTCGGTGCCCGTGTTCGCCGGGCTGTTGTGTGCCGGGACCGCTGCGTGGCTGCTGGCCGGGGGCGACCAGGTGTCGCGGCGGGCCCGGTTGGTGCTGGGCGGGGGCGGGCCGGTGCTGCCGGGCGGTCCCGTCCGCTGGGAGCGGCTGGTGATCGCGGTGCGGGTGCGGGCCGCGCGGTGGCGGGAGTGGGCCGGTCTGGGCGTGGGCCTGCTGGTGGCGCTGCTCGGCGGGTCGGTGATTCCCGTGGCGCTGGGGGCGGCCTCGGTGCCGCTGGTGCGGCGGTGGCTGCGGATCCGGGAGCGGGAACGGGCGCGGGCCGGGCGGGCCGCCGGGGTGGTGGCGCTGTGCACGGCTGCGGTGGGGGAGCTGCGGGCGGGTGCGCAGCCCGGCCAGGCGTTGACCGCCGCCATCCGGCGGGCTGCCGCGGGGGAGGGCCGGGTCGGCGCGGCGGAACCCGGGGTGCTGGCCGCCGCGGCGTTCGGCGGGGACGTGGCGGCGGCGCTGCGCGAGGCGGCGCGGGAGCCGGGTTCGGAAGGGCTGGCCGGGATGGCGGCCTGCTGGCGGGTCTCCGTGGACGGTGGCGCGGGGCTGGCCGCCGGACTGGAGCGGCTGGAAGGGGCGTTGCGCGCCGAGCGGGACCGGCAGGAGTCGCTGCGGGCCCAGTTGGCGGGGGCCAGATCGACCGCGGTGGTGCTCGCGCTGCTGCCGCTGGTGGGGCTGCTGATGGGGACGGCGCTCGGCGCGGATCCGCTGCGGGTGCTGCTGCACACCCCGATGGGGTGGGGCTGCCTGTTGGCTGGCGGGGTGCTGGAGGCGCTGGGGCTGCTGTGGTGCGGGCGGATCGTACGGATGGGGGAGCGGTGATGGGCGGACCGGTGGCTCACCGGCTGGGGATGGCGGTCTGCCTCGCGGTGGCCGTGCTGTGTCTCGGGTCGGTGGTGGCGGCGCGGATGCGGGAGCGGGCGGCCCGCCGCCGGTTCTCGGCGCTGCTGGCGGTGGAGGCGGCCAGGCCCGGGCCTGCCAGGGGCGTACGGATACGTGGCCTGGCGGCGGCCTGGGCCGGGCCGGCCGGAGCGGTGGTGGCGTGCTGGGTGCTGGTCGGCGGGGTGCCGGGGGCACTGCTGGGCTGCGGGGCCGCGTTCGGTGTGCGGCGGATGCTGCGGCGCCGCCCGGCGGCCGGGGTGGATCCGGCGGAAGCGGAGCGGCAGTTGCCGTTCGCGGCCGACCTGCTGGCCGCGTGCCTGGCGGCCGGAGCCGGCCCGGTGGAAGCGGCCGAGGTGGTGGGGGAATCGCTGGGCGGCCCCGTCGGTGAGCGGCTGGCGCTGGCCGGGGCGGAGCTGCGGCTCGGCGGCGAACCCGGAGCGGCGTGGGGGAGGTTGGCGGAGATACCGGGTGCCTGTCCGCTGGCGGAGTGCCTGGAGCGGGCGGCCCGTACGGGGGCGCCGGCCGCGGAGCCGGTCTCCCGCTTGGCGGCGGCCCTGCGGGCGGACCGGACCCGGCAGGCCGGTGCGAGGGCGCAGCGGGCGGCGGTGCTCATCACCGCACCGGTGGGGCTGTGTTTCCTCCCCGCGTTTCTCGCGCTGGGAGTGGCGCCCGTGGTGATCGGTATGGCTTCCGGTCTCCTTTCGGGCAGTTGAGATCACCAGCTGAAAACAGATCAAGAACGTAATGCAACAGGAGGCTCTCATGAAGATCATCTGGATTCGGGTGCGGGCGTCGCTGACCGGTCGTCACCGCGATGCCGGGATGTCGACTTCGGAATACGCCATGGGCACGATCGCGGCCTGTGCGTTCGCCGCGGTTCTGTACAAGGTGGTGACCAGTGAGGTGGTTTCGACGGCGCTCCAGTCGACCATCGGGAAGGCCCTCGATGTGCCGTTCTGAGAAAGTTCCGCGGGGAATCGGGGACCGCGGATATGTGACGGCGGAGGCGGCCCTGGTGATCCCGGCGCTGGTGCTGTTCGCGGCCCTGCTGGTGTGGGCGCTGATGGCGGCGGCCGCTCAGATCCGGTGCGTGGACGCGGCGCGGGCCGGGGCCAGGGCCGCGGCCCGGTCGGAGCCGGCGGACGTGGCGGTGGCGGCGGCGAAGGCGGCCGCCCCGCCGGGGGCGGAGGTGGGGCTGGAGCGGGCGGGCGACCTCTGGCGGGTCCGGGTGTCGGCGCCCGCGCCCGGGCCCGGGGGGCTGCCGGTCCGGCTGGGTGCGCAGGCGGTGGCCCTGGCGGAGGACAGCGTGGGGCCGCCGCCGTGAGCCGGGACCGGGGCTCCGCCACGGTGTGGGCCGCGCTGGTGACGACGGTGCTGGGGGCGGTGTTCGGGGGTGTGCTGCTGCTGGGGCAGGCGGTCGTGGCACGCCACCGGGCGGCGGCCGCGGCGGACCTGGCGTCCCTCGCGGCGGCCACAGCCTGGGCGCACGGCCCCGAGGTGGCGTGCGGGACGGCGGCCCGGGTGGCCCGGGCCCAGGGGGCGGCCCTGACGGAGTGCCGCCTGCGGGGGGAGGTCGCGGACGTCACGGCCCGAGCCCCGATGGGCCCGTTCGCCCCCTCCTCCACCGCCCGCGCGGGCCCAGCCCTGCCCCCCACCGCCGGAGCCGGCCCCCTCGTGCCCGCCGCGGCCCTGGCGGGCCCGTCTCCGGCCGCCGCGCCCGGGACGGGACCGCCCCTGCCCGCACTGCTCAGACCGGGCCCGCCCGGGGACCGCCCATGCGGGCCTGCTCTGCCCGCTGCCGCGCGGGTTCGCGCCCTCGGCGCGCACCGCCGACCGGCTGGGGCCGACGTGCGGGCCGGCGTAAGCGCCCCGGTCCCGGGCGTGCGGCGCCCGGGGGCGGCGGGGGCCGAGCCCTGGGGCCCGGGGGCGGCGGGCGTATCGCCGGCCGGGCCGGTTCCCAGTGCTGTGGCCGGGAAGGCCTGCGGGTCGCGGTTCCCTCAGCTACCGCTGGGGGGTACCCCCAGGATGCGGTGCATCGCAAGGCGGAGGGCCGCGGCTCGTATTGGACGTACTTAGTGGCCCGACAACGCTGCGGGCCCCTCCCAGCGGTAGCTGGGGGAGGCCTTTCCGGTCACAGCACTAGGGGGCGGGCTCCGTGGGGGGTGGGGATTCTGCCAGGAGGCGGGTGAGGAGGCGGATCGCGCCGCGCTTGTGCAGCGGGTCGTTGCCGTTGCCGCACTTGGGGGACTGGATGCAGGAGGGGCAGCCGGCCGCGCATTCGCAGGCGGCGATGGCGTCGCGGGTCGCCGTCAGCCAGGCGCGGGCCGTGTGGAAGGCCCGTTCCGCGAAGCCGGCCCCGCCGGGGTGGCCGTCGTAGACGAACACCGTCGGCAGCAGGGTGTCCGGGTGCAACGGGACGGAGACACCGCCGATGTCCCAGCGGTCGCACGTGGCGAACAGCGGCAGCAGACCGATGGAGGCGTGCTCGGCGGCGTGCAGGGCGCCGCCGAGGATCTCTGGGGTGATCCGGGCCTCGTCCAGCTGGTCCTCGCTGACCGTCCACCACACGGCGCGGGTGCGCAGGGTGCGCGGCGGCAGGTCCAGCTTGGCCTCCCCGAGCACCTCACCCGACAGCAGCCTGCGCCGCAGGTAGGAGACGACCTGGTTGGTGACCTCGACGGAGCCGAAGCAGAGCCGTCCCTGCCCCCACGGGATCTCGTGCTCGGTCTCCAGCACCGAGATGGAGGTTGTGTCCCGGGCGGTCGTCGAGAACGGCGGGCTGGCCTCCTCCACCAGGGCCACCGAATCCTCCAGGTCCAGGTGCTTCACCAGGTAGGTGCGGCCCTGGTGGAGGTGGACGGCCCCGTCGTGGACGGCGGTGTGGGCGGCGGACTCGTCGACCGTGCCGAGCAGCCGTCCGGTGGCGGCCTCCACGATCTGCACCGGGCGCCCGCCGCCGCCCCGGATGTCCGTCAGGTCCGCGGCGCGCTCCCGCCGGGTCCAGTGCCAGGCCGTGGCCCGGCGCCGGAGCAGTTTCGCCGCCTCCAGCTGGGGGAGCAGCTCCTCGGCAGCCGGGCCGAACAAGGTCAGGTCCGGCTCCGTCAGCGGGAGCTCCGCCGCGGCCGCACACAGGTGCGGGGCCAGGACGTACGGGTTGTCGGGGTCCAGGACGGTGGCCTCCACCGGTCGGCGGAACAGCGCCTCGGGGTGGTGCACCAGGTAAGTGTCCAGCGGGTCGTCCCGGGCGATCAGGACGGCCAGCGCGCCCTGCCCCGAGCGTCCGGCCCGCCCTGCCTGCTGCCACAGGGAGGCCCGGGTGCCCGGGTAGCCGGTGATCAGGACGGCGTCGAGGCCCGACACGTCCACGCCCAGCTCCAGCGCGGTGGTCGCGGCCAGCCCCAGCAGCTCCCCGGAGTGCAGGGCCCGCTCCAGGGCGCGCCGCTCCTCGGGCAGGTAGCCGCCCCGGTACGCGGCGACCCGCCCGGGCAGCGAGCTGTCCACCGCCGCCAGCCGTTCCTGGGCGATCACCGAGATCAGCTCGGCGCCACGCCGGGAGCGCACGAAGGCGACCGTGCGCACCCCCTGGACCACCAGATCGGTCAGCAGGTCGGCGGTCTCGGCGGTGGCGGTGCGGCGCACGGGAGCGCCCTTCTCGCCCTTGAGGTCGGTCAGCGGCGGCTCCCACAGGGCGAAGACCACCTCGCCGCGCGGCGAGGCGTCGTCGGAGACCTCGGTGACCGCCACCCCGGTCAGCCGGGACGCCGCGGCCGCCGGGTCGCTCGCGGTGGCCGACGCCAGCAGGAAGACCGGCTCGGAGCCGTAGCGCGCGCACAGCCGCCGCAGCCGCCGCAGCACCTGCGCCACGTGCGAACCGAAGACGCCCCGGTAGGTGTGGCACTCGTCGATCACGACATAGCGCAGCGCCTTGAGGAAGGAGGACCAGCGCGGGTGGCCGGGAAGGATCCCCCGGTGCAGCATGTCGGGGTTGGTGAGGACGTAGTTCGCGTACTGGCGGACCCATTCGCGTTCCTCCACCGGCGTGTCCCCGTCGTAGACGGCGGGTCGGATCGCGTTGCCGAGCGGCGCGGCCAGCGCCCGGACGGCCCGCCGCTGGTCGGCCGCCAGGGCTTTGGTCGGGGCCAGGTAGAGGGCGGTCGCTCCCCGCCCGTTGGGCGCCTGCGCGCCGTCCGCGAGGGCGGACAGGACGGGTGCCAGGTACGCCAGAGACTTGCCGGAGGCGGTGCCGGTGGCGACGACCACGGAGGTGCCGTCCAGGGCGTGCTCGGCGGCTTCGGCCTGGTGGGCCCACGGATGTTCGATCCCGGCGGCGGCGATGGCCGCTACGACATCTGATCGAATACGGTCCGGCCAGACCGCATGACGACCCGCCCGAGGGGGCAAGTGCTCCGTATGGGTGATGCGCGCAGCCCGGGAAGGCCCCGCTGCCAGCCGGTCCAGGACCGTGCCGGGGGTGGGTCGTGTGTCCGCGTGTGCCGTGGGCCGACCGGGATCGTGAGTATTGGCCATTGGAACCGAGTGTGTCACTGGCGTGCGGGACAATGGTCCCAAGGCGTCGTGCGCGCCTGCCGGTAAGTGATTGAATGCCATTGCGGCAGCCAATCCCTCCTCTACCTTCGGGTAAGGAGGCCCCTGGGGGGCGCCGCTCGATAGCAAGGTGCTGGAGGATCCGTGGACCTGTCCCTGTCGACTCGCACTGTCGGCGACCGCACGGTCGTAGAGGTCGGTGGCGAGATTGATGTGTATACCGCGCCCAAGCTGCGCGAGCAGTTGGTGGAGTTGGTGAACGACGGCAGCTACCACTTGGTTGTCGACATGGAGCGAGTGGACTTCCTCGACTCCACCGGCCTCGGTGTGCTCGTGGGAGGCCTCAAGCGCGTTCGCGCCCACGAGGGCTCGCTGCGTCTGGTCTGCAACCAGGAGCGCATCCTCAAGATCTTCCGTATTACCGGTCTGACGAAGGTGTTCCCGATCCACACCACCGTGGACGACGCCGTCAACGCCACCGACTGACGCACCAGGGCGGCGACCAGCCGTCAGGGAGCCGACGACGGGCGGGGGTACCGGGCCATGGGCGGTCCGGGCCCCTGTAAGGCACGCCCGAGCGCCCGCTTGGCGCCATAGCCCGCGCCCGTAGTTCCGAGGCGCCCGTAGTCCGAGGGGGACGCGCATGGCCACCGTTGAACTCCGCTTCAGCGCCCAGCCCGAACACGTCCGGACGGCGCGCCTGGTCGCCGCCGCCGTGGCGCGCCGGGCCGGTGTGGAGGAAGCAGTCCTCGACGAGGTCCGCCTCGCCGTGGGCGAGGCCTGCTCGCGTGCCGTCGGGCTGCACCGCAGCAACGGACTCACCGCGCCCGTCCGGGTCGTGCTCACCGAGGAGGAGAAGTCGTTCTCCATCGAGGTCGGCGACGAGGTTCCCGGGCCGGCCGGCGGTCCGGCGGATGCCGTGCCGGGGATCGAGGCCGTCCTGGACCCCGACATCGAGGGCGAGGACGAGATGGGCCTGGCGGTCATCAGCGGGCTCGTCGACGACGTCGAGGTGACCAGCGGCGTAGCGGGCGGGACCATTCGGATGACCTGGCCCGTGGCGCGGGTCTCGGTCCTGCCGTAGCCGCGTCGGCCTCCCGACCGCCGACGGCGCGGGTCTGCCCGCCGTCGTGGGTCGCGCGGCTCTGCCTCGCCCCTGCCCCGGCCGGGCTGCCCCGGCCGCGTCCGGCTGTTCGCGGGCCCCGGCCCGCCGCGGCCGGGCGCTCCGTCGCGCCGCCGTCCCGCCCGTCTTGGGGCCTGCTCCGCCGCGTCCTCCGCCGGTCCGTGGCGCGGGTCTCGGCCGCGCCGTGGGGCGGGCTGCCGGGCGGTGCCGTCGGGGGGTTGGGCTCCGGGCGGCGGGGTGCCGGTCCGCCAGGGTGGTGCCGGGTGCGCGTGCATCGTATCTTCTGATCTTTATCAAGGCCCTGCTGAGCAGGGCCTTTCCCGTTTCCGGGAGTCGAGCCGACATGAATATCCGGCTCAATGATCAATCGTCAATGCCTTTGTCCCGTTACTACTTTCGAGGGTAATGGAGTGACGGGATCTATTGCTGAGGAGCAAGAGCAGGCCAATTCCGTTTCCCGCCCACTGTTTTGATCAGGTCGCGCTCCCTACAATCCGTCCACATCTTGAGCTCATCACGTCAAGGAGGACGAATGACGGGGCTCTTCACCCCCAACGCGCCGATCGGCTACTCCGATCTGGCAGCCGCAGTGCTCACCGATGACAATCGCCTCATCGTCATCGTGATCGCCGCGGTCGCACTTGCCGCACTCGTCGTCGCGCAGATCCTGGTGCGCCAGGTGCTCGCCGCCGACGAGGGCACCGACAGCATGAAGAAGATCGCCGCCGCCGTTCAAGAAGGCGCCAACGCCTACCTCGGCCGGCAGCTGCGCACGCTCGGCGTCTTCGCCGTCGTCGTCTTCTTCCTGCTCTTCCTGCTCCCCGCCGACGACTGGTCCCAGCGGGCCGGCCGCTCCGCCTTCTTCCTCGTCGGCGCCCTCTTCTCGGCCGCCACCGGCTACATCGGCATGCGCCTGGCCGTCCGCGCGAACGTCCGCGTCGCCGCCGCGGCCCGCGAGGCCACCCCCGCCGAGGGAGGGCCCGCCAAGGACCTGACCGAGGTGTCCCACAAGGCGATGAAGATCGCCTTCCGCACGGGCGGCGTGGTCGGCATGTTCACCGTCGGCCTCGGCCTGTTCGGCGCCTCGTGCGTCGTGCTCGTCTACGCCGCCGACGCGCCCAAGGTCCTGGAGGGCTTCGGCCTCGGCGCGGCCCTCATCGCGATGTTCATGCGCGTGGGCGGCGGCATCTTCACCAAGGCCGCCGACGTGGGCGCCGACCTGGTCGGCAAGGTCGAGCAGGGCATTCCGGAGGACGACCCGCGTAATGCCGCGACCATCGCCGACAATGTGGGCGACAACGTCGGCGACTGCGCCGGGATGGCGGCCGACCTCTTCGAGTCGTACGCCGTCACCCTGGTGGCCGCGCTCATCCTCGGCAAGGCCGCCTTCGGCGACCTTGGCCTGGCCTTCCCGCTGATCGTCCCCGCCATCGGCGTGGTCACCGCCATGATCGGCATCTTCGCGGTCTCCCCGCGCCGCTCCGACCGCAGCGGAATGACCGCGATCAACCGCGGGTTCTTCATCTCCGCGGTGATCTCCCTGGTGCTGGTCGCGGTCGCCGTCTACGTGTACCTGCCGGCCACCTACAAGGAGCTCATCGGCGTCGAGAACGCCACGATCACCAACCACAGCGGTGACCCGCGGATCCTGGCCGTCGTCGCCGTCGCCATCGGCATCGTGCTCGCGGCCCTGATCCAGCAGCTGACCGGCTACTTCACCGAGACCACCCGCCGTCCCGTCCGGGACATCGGCAAGTCCTCCCTGACCGGCGCGGCCACCGTCGTCCTCGCCGGCATCTCGGTCGGCCTGGAGTCCGCCGTCTACACCGCGCTGCTCATCGGCCTCGGCGTCTACGGGGCGTTCCTGCTCGGCGGCGCGTCGATCACACTGGCGCTCTTCGCGGTGGCCCTGGCGGGCACCGGCCTGCTGACCACGGTCGGCGTCATCGTCGCCATGGACACCTTCGGACCGGTCTCCGACAACGCCCAGGGCATCGCCGAGATGTCGGGCGACGTGCAGGGCGCGGGCGCGCAGGTGCTCACCGACCTGGACGCCGTCGGCAACACCACCAAGGCCATCACCAAGGGCATCGCCATCGCCACCGCGGTCCTCGCGGCGGCCGCGCTGTTCGGCTCGTACAACGACGCCATCGCGACCGCCGTGAAGGAGGTCGGGGCCAAGGCCGGGGAGATGAACCTCAGCCTGGACATCGCCCAGCCGAACAACCTGGTCGGCCTGATCCTCGGTGCGGCCGTCGTGTTCCTGTTCTCGGGCCTGGCCATCAGCGCCGTCTCCCGCTCCGCGGGCGCCGTCGTCTACGAGGTGCGCCGGCAGTTCCGCGAGCACCCCGGGATCATGGACTACTCGGAGAAGCCCGAGTACGGCCGCGTCGTCGACATCTGCACCAAGGACGCACTGCGCGAACTGGCCACTCCCGGCCTGCTCGCGGTCCTCACCCCGATCGCCGTCGGGTTCGCGCTGGGCGTCGGCGCGCTCGGTTCGTTCCTCGCGGGCGCCATCGGCACCGGCACGCTGATGGCCGTCTTCCTCGCCAACTCGGGTGGGGCCTGGGACAACGCGAAGAAGCTGGTCGAGGACGGTCACCACGGCGGCAAGGGCAGTGAGGCCCACGCCGCGACCGTGATCGGCGACACCGTGGGCGACCCGTTCAAGGACACCGCCGGTCCGGCCATCAACCCGCTGCTCAAGGTCATGAACCTGGTGGCGCTGCTGATCGCACCCGCGGTCGTGCAGTTCAGCTACGGCGCGGACACCAGTGCCACGGTGCGGGCGATCGTCGCGGCCCTCGCCATCGCCGTCATCATCACCGCGGTGTACATCTCCAAGCGGCGCGGAATCGCGGTCGGCGACGACACCGAGAGCGGCGCGGCGGAGCGGGTGGCCACGCCGTCGCCCGACGCGGCGACGGTCTCCTGACGGGGCCCGGCCGAAACGGACAGGTTCTGATGAGTCCTGAACGGGCCTCCGGGCAGCTCTGAGCGGCCCCCTCGGCGGCTCTTGCGGGCAACGGGCCCGACCGGCTCGAAGGTGCGCCCGAACGGCGGACGGGCGGCGCGGACAGACGCGCCGTCCGTCCGCCTTTGCATGTCACCCGATGGCTGGCGTGTATCTTCCGGGCCGAGAGCCTTCGAAGGGACCAATCCGGTGAACAAGAAGTTTGCGACCGCGGTGTCCGGCGGTGCGGTACTGATGCTCGTGCTGTCCGGGTGCGGCGAGGACGACGGCGACAAGAAGGCCGACGCATGGGCCAAGAAGGTCTGTGACGCCTGGCAGCCCGAGCTCACGAAGATCGAGGCCGCCAATGTCGACATCAAGCGCGTGGCCACGGAGAGCAGCAAGCCGGAGGAGGTCCAGAAGACCGACTCGGCGGCGTTCCTGGTGATGTCGGACTCGTACAAGTCGATGGGGACCGCCCTGGCGGCCGCGGGGGTTCCGCCCGTCAAGAACGGCGCGGAGACCCAGAGCACGGCGGTGAAGGGCTTCGAGTCGACGTCGAAGGGCTACGCCGACTTGAAGGTCAAGATGGATGCCCTCGACGTCAAGGACCAGACGAAGTTCGCCGAAGGACTCAAGGACGTCGCCGGCGGTCTGGAGACCGCGACCCAGGGCGGCAAGGAGGCCCTGGACCGGCTGAAGTCGGGCGGCCTGGACAAGGCGATGAACGGCCAGAAGGGCTGCCAGGTCCAGACTTCGGCGAGCGCTTCGGCGAAGTAGCGCCCGCGGGGCGGGGCCGGCGCGGTGGCGGCGGGTTCCCGGTCGTCCGTCGTACGTCGACCCGCGGGCCGGGGCCGGAAGCGGCCCCCGGCCGCCCTCTTGGCCCCCGCCGCCCGTCCCGGCCCCCGCCGCCGGCCGACGACCGGTCGCCGGGTGCACGGCGGGGCGTCGGCGCACCGCGTCGTCCGCTGCGGCCGACAGGTGCGCGGCGGGGCATAGGCCAGGCCCCCCGCCGCCCGGGCACCTTGCCGGGCGTCGGGCTCGTCGCCAGCACCCCGGCGCGCATCTGCCGCACCGCCGCCCGTCCGCAGCACCCCGGCGCGCGTCTGCCGCACCGCCGCCCGTCCGCAGCACCCCGGCGGGCATCTGCCGCACCGTCGCCCGCACCGCCCGCCGGTACACGGCCGCGCGGCACGCGCATTGTCGGAGCCAGCCGCCACAATGGGCGGGTGAGTACCACCAGCCTCCCCTCGCCCGACCGCGCCGCCGAGCTCCGCACGGCCCTGCTGGCCGCCGGTTTCACCGCCGACGGGCTGCTCGACCTGCTCGGCGCCCCCGCCTACGCCGCGCTGGCCCGCAGCGAGACGGTTCCGGCCCTGCGCGCCACCCGCGACCACGCCGACGCCCCGCTGTCCACGCTGGTCCGGCTCTTCCTGCTCCAGCAGCCGGTGCCCTCGGCGCGGGCCGCGGCCGCACTGCCCGTCGGGACGGCGCTCGCCGACGGCTGGCTGCGGCGTGAGGAGGCCACCGACGGCGAGGACGCGGTGCGCGCCACCGTCGACGTGCGCCCCTACGGCGGGCCCGACGGGGAGGACTGGTTCATCGTCTCCGACCTGGGCTGCGCCGTGGGCGGCGCCGGCGGGATCGGCAGCCGGGAGGAGGGGGTGGTGCTCGGCGTGGGCGGCGCGTCCACCACGCTGGCCGGGATCACCGTCCGCATCCCCGTCGGGTCCGCGCTGGACCTGGGCACGGGATCGGGCATCCAGGCCCTGCACGCCGCCCAGCACGCGACACGGGTCACCGCCACCGACGTCAACCCGAGGGCCCTGGGGTTCACCCGGCTGACGCTGGCGCTCTCCGGGGCACCGGAGGCCGAGCTGCTCGCGGGTTCGCTCTTCGAGCCGGTCGGGGACGCCACGTACGACCTGATCGTGTCGAACCCGCCCTTCGTGATCTCCCCGGGCGCGCGGCTGACGTACCGGGACGGCGGGATGGGCGGCGACGACCTGTGCCGGACCCTGGTCCAGGAGGCCGGCTCCCGGCTCAACCCGGGCGGGTACGCGCAGTTCCTCGGGAACTGGCAGCACGTGGCGGGCGAGGACTGGCGCGACCGGCTCCGCTCCTGGGTGCCGCGCGGCTGCGACGCGTGGATCGTGCAGCGGGACGTGCAGGACGTGACGCAGTACGCCGAGCTGTGGCTGCGCGACTCCGGCGACCACCGCACCGACCCCGCCGAGTACGCGCGGCGCTACGAGGACTGGCTGGACGAGTTCGAGGCCCGAAAGACCAAGGCGGTCGGCTTCGGCTGGATCACCCTGCGCCGGACCGACGCGGCCGAGCCCTCGATCGTGGTGGAGGAGTGGCCGCACTCGGTGGAGCAGCCGCTCGGCGAGACGGTCCTGGCCCACTTCGCGCGCCAGGACTTCCTGCGCGAGCACGATGACGCCGCCCTGCTGGCGGGGTACTTCGCGCTGGCCGAGGAGGTCGTCCAGGAGCAGGTCGGCGCGCCCGGGGCGGAGGACCCGGAGCACGTGGTGCTGCGGCAGAACCGCGGGATGCGGCGGGCGACCAAGGTCGACACGGTCGGCGCGGGCTTCGCCGGAGTGTGTGACGGCTCACTCAGCGCCGGCCGGATCCTGGACGCGATCGCGCAGCTCATGCAGGAGGACCCGGTCGTCCTGCGCGACCGTACTCCGGAGGCGATCCGGATGCTGGTGGAGCAGGGCTTCCTGGAGCCCGTCGCCGCCCCCGGGCGGTAGCCGGAGGTGCCGGGGGCTCGCGCCCCGCAGTGCGCGCCGACGGCCCCCGGCACGCGCCCCGGCCTTGCCGCACCACGGTCGCAGCGGCCGTCACCGCAGGCAGGCGCGGTCGCGCCGGGTCTTCGGATCCGGGGTTCGCGGCGGTCGCGAACGCCGCGCGGGCCGGTTCCGCGGGGGCCGCGCGAGGACTCCCCCGAGCAGGGCGGGAACCCCGTGAGACGGGGGGCCGGGGCCGGCTGCCGGAGCGGGGCCAGACGGCCCCCCGGCCACTCGGCCCGGTGATCGCCAAGGGCCCGGCGCGGTATCCGGGCGGCAGAAGTGGCACTTGTCGGGTTACCGTTCGAGTGGCCGTTGCGGGCTTGTGCCGTTTGACACGGGGGCGGGTTGTACCGTCACACTCCGCAGCGTCGCCGTACCGCGACCGAGTGCCGACCGGAGAGAAGAGCCAAGTTGTCCCCGACTAGCGAGACCGCAAAGGGCGGCCGCCGACTCGTCATCGTCGAGTCCCCTGCCAAGGCGAAGACGATCAAGGGCTACCTCGGCCCGGGATACGTCGTCGAGGCGAGCGTCGGGCACATCCGCGACCTCCCCAGCGGCGCGGCCGAGGTTCCCGACAAGTACACCGGCGAGGTCCGCCGTCTCGGCGTCGACGTCGAGCACGATTTCCAGCCGATCTACGTGGTCAATGCGGACAAGAAGGCTCAGGTCAGGAAGCTCAAGGAGCTGCTGGCCGAGTCCGACGAACTCTTCCTCGCCACCGATGAGGACCGCGAGGGCGAAGCCATCGCGTGGCACCTGCAGGAAGTCCTCAAGCCCAAGGTCCCCGTCCACCGGATGGTCTTCCACGAGATCACCAAGGACGCGATCCGCGACGCCGTCGCCAACCCGCGCGAGCTGAACCAGCGCATGGTCGACGCGCAGGAGACCCGCCGCATCCTCGACCGCCTCTACGGCTACGAGGTCTCGCCGGTCCTGTGGAAGAAGGTCATGCCGAAGCTTTCGGCGGGCCGCGTCCAGTCGGTGGCCACCCGCCTCGTCGTCGAGCGGGAGCGCGAGCGCATCGCGTTCCGTTCCGCCGAGTACTGGGACCTGACCGGCACCTTCGGCACCGGCCGCGCCGGTGACCCGTCGGACCCCTCCACCCTGGTCGCCCGCCTGAACGCGGTCGACGGCAAGCGCGTCGCGCAGGGCCGCGACTTCGGCTCGAACGGGCAGCTCAAGAGCGAGGTCCTGCACCTCGACGAGGCGAACGCGCGGGCCCTGGCCGCCGCGCTGGCGGAGACCTCGTTCGCCGTCCGCTCGGTCGAGTCCAAGCCGTACCGCCGCTCCCCGTACGCCCCCTTCCGTACGACGACGCTCCAGCAGGAGGCCTCGCGCAAGCTCGGCTTCGGTGCGAAGGCGACGATGCAGGTGGCCCAGAAGCTGTACGAGAACGGCTTCATCACCTACATGCGTACGGACTCCACCACGCTCTCCGACACCGCGGTGTCGGCGGCGCGGGCGCAGGTCACGCAGCTCTACGGGGCCGACTACCTGCCGGAGAAGCCGCGCGTCTACGCGGGCAAGGTCAAGAACGCCCAGGAGGCGCACGAGGCGATCCGGCCTTCGGGTGATCGTTTCCGCACTCCGGCCGAGACGGGTCTGACCGGCGACCAGTTCCGCCTGTACGAGCTGATCTGGAAGCGGACCGTCGCCTCCCAGATGAAGGACGCGGTCGGCAACTCGGTGACCGTGAAGATCGGCGGACGGGCCTCGGACGGCCGGGACGCCGAGTTCAGCGCGTCCGGCAAGACGATCACCTTCCACGGCTTCATGAAGGCGTACGTCGAGGGCGCGGACGACCCGAACGCGGAGCTGGACGACCGCGAGAAGCGGCTGCCGCAGGTCGCCGAGGGCGACGCGCTGTCGGCCGAGGAGATCACGGCGGACGGCCACTCGACCAAGCCGCCGGCCCGCTACACCGAGGCCTCGCTGGTCAAGGAGCTGGAGGAGCGGGAGATCGGCCGGCCGTCGACGTACGCGTCGATCATCGGCACGATCCTGGACCGCGGCTACGTCTTCAAGAAGGGCACGGCGCTCGTGCCGTCCTTCCTGTCGTTCGCCGTCGTCAACCTGCTGGAGACGCACTTCGGGCGGCTCGTCGACTACGACTTCACCGCGAAGATGGAGGACGACCTCGACCGCATCGCGCGGGGCGAGGCCCAGTCCGTGCCGTGGCTGAAGCGGTTCTACTTCGGGGCCGAGGACGCGTCGGAGGTCGTACCGGCCGACGGCGACCACCTCGGCGGTCTGAAGGAGCTGGTCACCGACCTGGGCGCGATCGACGCCCGGGAGATCTCCTCGTTCCCCGTCGGTGACGGGATCGTGCTGCGCGTCGGCCGGTACGGGCCTTACGTGGAGCGCGGCGAGAAGGACGCCGAGGGCCACCAGCGGGCGGACGTCCCCGACGACCTGGCGCCCGACGAGCTGACGACGGACTACGCGGAGGAGCTGTTCGCGAAGCCGAGCGGCGAGTTCGAGCTGGGTGCCGACCCGGTGAGCGGGAACCAGATCGTCGCGAAGGACGGCCGCTACGGGCCGTACGTGACGGAGATCCTGCCCGAGGGCACGCCGAAGACGGGCAAGAACGCGGTCAAGCCGCGGACGGCCTCGCTGTTCAAGTCGATGTCCCTGGACACGGTGACGCTGGACGACGCGCTGAAGCTGATGTCCCTCCCGCGGGTCGTGGGCGTGGACGCGGAGGGCGTGGAGATCACGGCGCAGAACGGGCGCTACGGCCCGTACCTGAAGAAGGGCACGGACTCGCGGTCGCTGGAGACCGAGGACCAGCTGTTCTCGATCACGCTGGACGAGGCCCTGGCGATCTACGCGCAGCCGAAGCAGCGCGGGCGGGCCGCGGCCAAGCCGCCGCTCAAGGAGCTGGGTACGGACCCGGTGAGCGAGAAGCCGGTGGTCGTCAAGGACGGCCGGTTCGGGCCGTACGTGACGGACGGCGAGACGAACGCGACGCTGCGGCGGGACGACGACGTCGAGACGATCACGCCGGAGCGGGGTTACGAGCTGCTCGCGGAGAAGCGGGCGAAGGGGCCGGCGAAGAAGACGGCCAAGAAGGCCCCGGCGAAGAAGGCCCCGGCCAAGAAGGCGCCCGCGAAGAAGGCCGCCGCGGCCAAGACGGCCGCGGCCACGACGGCTACGGCAAAGACCGCAGCCGCCAAGAAGACGACGGCGGCCAAGAAGACGTCGACGGCTGCCGCGAAGAAGGCCCCGGCGAAGAAGGCGGCCGTGACGGCGCCGGTGTCGACGGACGAGTAGCCTCCGGTCGCTCGGAGAAGTGTGTGGCCGGACCCCGGCGCTGCGGCGCCGGGGTCCGGTGCTCCGTGACGGGCCCGGCCCGGTCGTTTTCGGGGCGGAGGCAGGGGCTCCGCAGCGTTGTCCACAGGCCCCGGCAGTCGCTTGGCGTAACGGATAGGCTGGGCGGATGACGCGAGCCGAGCAGCCACCGGTCGTGACCGCCCCCGAGGACCCCACCTATGACGAAGCCCTAGCCGCGGACTCCCGTGAGCGAGCGGTGCACGCGCTGCTGCGCACGCCCAGACTGCGGCGGCTGTGGAGCGCCCAGCTGGTCAGCGGCATCGGGGATGCCCTCGCCCTGCTGGTGCTGGTGCTTCTGACGCTCCAGGCGGCTGTCTCCGAGGAGGCCTTCGGCGGCGGCTACCGGGGTGCCGCCTTCGCCGTCGCCGCCGTCTTCGGGGTCCGGATCCTGGCCACCCTGCTCTTCGGCGCCGTGCTCCTCGGCCCGCTGGCCAAGCTGACCGCCCCCGGCGGCAAGCTGGACCGTCGCTGGACGATGGTCGGCGCCGACGGGGTGCGGATAGCACTGTTCGTCGTCGCCCCGCTGTGGCTCGACTGGATCCCGGCGCAGGCCGTGACCGCGCTGCTGGCCACCGTCTTCGTCTCCGGCGCCGCCGAGCGGCTGTGGACGCTGGCGAAGGAGAGCGCTGCTCCCGCCCTGCTGCCCGCGCCGCCGCCGGAGGGGGCGACCGTACGGCCGCTGCCCGACCACCTGGACACCCTGCGCCGCCTCACGCTGCGTACGGGGTTCGCCGCGATGCCCGTCGCCGCCGCCGTCCTGCTCGCCGCGAGCCTGATAGGGCGGGCCCTCGGTCTGGGCGTGGAGTGGTTCGCCGCGAACGAGGCGGCGCTGGGTTCGTACGTCGCCGCCGGCTTGTTCGCCGCGTCCGTCTCCCTGCTGCTGCCGCTGGTGCTGCCCGAGACGAAGACCCCGCGTCCGAGGTCGCCGCTGGAGGGCCTGCGCGCCCCCAAGGCGGGGGACCGGCCCGAGAAGGGGCGTACGGGGGCCATCGCGCTGCTCGTCACGGCCTGCGCCGCCGTCGCAGGAGCGGTGGCCTGCGCCGCCTCAGTGGCGGTGCTGCACGCCTTCGACCTCGGCGGGGGCCCCTCCTCGTACGCGCTGCTGGTCCTCGCCCTGGTCGGCGGGACCGGCCTCGGCATCCGGGCCGCGCAGGCCGGCAAGGTGCTGCCGGGGCTGTCGCGGCGCCGGCTGCTGGCGCTCGCCATCGCGGTGACGGGGCTCGCGCTGCTGCTGACCGGGCTGGTCCCGGACACCGCGACCGTGCTGTTCCTGTCGCTGCTGGCCGGGCTGGCCGCCGGTGTGGCCGCCAACACCGGCCACACCCTGCTCGACCAGGAGACCGAGGAGTTCCGCCGCACCCGGGTCACCGAGCACCTCCAGGCCGTCGTCCGGGTGGCCGTCGCAGCCGGGGCCGTCCTGGCGCCCCTGCTCGCCGGGGCCATCGGCCCGCACCGGCTGGGCGGTGGCCGGGTGGCCGTCGCCCACGGGGGCGCCGGGTTCACCCTGATGCTGGTCGGCGCGCTGTTGCTGCCGGTCGCGGTGGTGGTGCTGGCCAAGGCCGACGACCGCCGTGGTGTGCCGCTGCGCCGTGACCTGCGCGAGGCGCTGCGGGGCGGGGAGCCGGCCCAGGCGCCCTCCGCGACCGGGTTCTTCATCGCCCTGGAGGGCGGTGACGGGGCCGGCAAGTCCACCCAGGTGGAGGCGCTGGCCGACTGGATACGGGGCAAGGGCCACGAGGTCGTCGTGACCCGCGAGCCGGGGGCCACGCCGGTCGGCAAGCGGCTCCGCTCCATCCTGCTGGACGTCTCCTCCGCCGGACTGTCGAACCGCGCCGAGGCGCTGCTGTACGCCGCCGACCGGGCGGAGCACGTGGACACGGTGGTCCGGCCCGCCCTGGAGCGCGGCGCGGTGGTCATCACCGACCGCTACATCGACTCCTCGGTGGCGTACCAGGGCGCGGGCCGCGATCTGTCGCCGACCGAGATCGCCCGTATCTCCCGCTGGGCCACGGGCGGTCTGGTGCCTAACCTGACCGTGCTGCTCGACGTGTCACCGGAGACCGCCCGCGAGCGGTTCACGGAGGCGCCGGACCGGCTGGAATCGGAGCCGACGGAGTTCCACCAGCGGGTGCGGGCCGGGTTCCTGACGCTGGCCGCGGCCGACCCCGCGCGCTACCTGGTGGTCGACGCCGGTCAGGAGCCGGGCTCGGTGACCACGGTCGTACGGCACCGGCTGGACCGGATGCTCCCGCTCTCCGAGGCCGAGATCGCGGCCCGGGCCGAGGCCCGGCGGCTCGCCGAGGAGGACGCCCGGCGCAAGGCGGAGGAAGAGACGGCGCGCAAGGCGGAGGAGGCCCGGCTGCGGGCCGAGGAGGAAGCCCGCCTGGCCCGCGAGGCCGAGGCCGCCCGGATCAGGGCCGAGGCCGAGGCCGCCCGTCAGGCGGAGGAGGAGCGGCTGCGCGCGGAGGAGGAGGCCCGCGCCCGGGCCGAGGCCGCGCGACTGCGCGAAGAGGCCGAGGCGAAGGCGCGCGCCGTCGAGGCGGAGCGGCTGCGCAAGCAGGCCGAGGAGGAGGCCCGGCTGCGGGCCGAGGCTGAGGCGCGGCGGCTGGAGAAGCAGCGGCGGGCGGAGGAGGCCCTGCTGCGGGCCGAGGAGGCGCGGCGGCTCGCGGAGGCTTCGACGGCCGCCACTGCCGCGCGGACGGCTGCGGAGCCGGCCCAGGCTCCCGCGGCTCCCGCGGCTCCCGCGGTTTCCATGCGCAAGGAGCCGGAGCCGGAGCAGCCGCGGGCCCGGCGGGCACAGCCGGACGATGCCGTCACGGTTGAGACGCCGGTGGTCAAGCGGGTCGTACAGCCCGACGACGTCACGCAGACGGTGCCGGTGCCGAAGGTGAACCCGGCGGCGGAGACCTCCGTCCTGCCGCCGGTCCGTCCCGAGGACCCGCGCCGCGACCGGCCCGCCGGGCCGGGCGGTGGCCAGGCGGCCCCGTCGGCTCCCCCGGCCCCGTCAGCCTCGCGGCCCACCGCCCGCCACTCGCAGGAGAGCCCGGCCGAACGGGTGCCGCCGGGCATGTTCCGGGACGGCGGGAACGACGTGACGCGCGAGCTCCCGGCCCTGGACGAGGAGGGCCGGCCGCGCCGTGAGCGCCCGGAGTGGGCCGAGGCGACCCCGCTGGACGATCTGCCGACCCTGGCCGACGAACTGCTGGGCCCGCGTCCGGACGACGAGGACGACGACCGGCCGCGCCGCCGCCGCTGAGCGGGGCCAGGCTGTCAGTGGCTACCGCCACAATGTGGACAGGCACCCGGCACGACGCCTGGTATGACACGCATGTAGGACACGTACGGACAGGGAAGGGCGGTGGGCGGGATGCCCGTCTGGGACGACCTGGTGGGACAGGATCGCGTGCAGGCGCAGCTCGCCGCCGCCGCCCGTGACGCGGACACCCTGGTCACGGCCGTCTCGGCGGGATCGCCGCCCCCGGACGCGTCCAAGATGACCCACGCCTGGCTGTTCACCGGGCCGCCCGGCTCCGGCCGCTCCACCGCCGCCCGCGCTTTCGCGGCCGCCCTCCAGTGCACCAGCCCCGACCGCGCCCTCGGGGGAGAGCCCGGCTGCGGCTTCTGCGACGGCTGCCACACCAGCCTCGTCGGCACGCACGCCGATGTGGAGGTCGTCCGTACCGATCTGCTGTCCATCGGTGTGAAGGAGACCCGGGAACTGGTCCGCCGGGCCCAGCTGTCGCCGGCCGTCGGGCGCTGGCAGGTGATCGTCCTGGAGGATGCCGACCGGCTCACCGAGGGGGCTGGCAACGTGCTGCTCAAGGCCGTGGAGGAGCCCGCTCCCCGGACCGTGTGGCTGCTGTGCGCGCCCTCCCTGGAGGACGTGCTGCCCACCATCCGGTCCCGTTGCCGGCACCTGACGCTGCGTACCCCGCCCGTGGCCGCCGTCGCCGATGTGCTGGTGCGGCGCGACGGCATCGAACCCGCCGTCGCCGCTGCCGCCGCCCGCGCGACGCAGGGGCACATCGGCCGGGCCCGCAGGCTGGCGACCGACGAGGCGGCCAGGTCCCGCCGGGCGGCCGTGCTGAGGCTCCCGCTGCGCGTGGACGACGTGGGGGGCTGTCTGAAGGCCGCCCAGGAGCTCGTCGACGCCGCCGCCGAGGACGCCAAGCAGGTCGCGGAGGAGGTCGACACCAAGGAGACCGAGGAACTGCGGGCCGCGCTCGGCGCCGGAGCGGGTCCGGGCAGCCGGATGCCGCGCGGTACGGCGGGCGTGATGAAGGAGCTGGAGGACCGGCAGAAGCGCCGTCGGACCCGGACCCAGCGCGACAGCCTCGACCTGGCGCTGATCGACCTCACCGGCTTCTACCGGGACGTGCTGGCCCTCCAGCTCGGCTCGGGCCTGGCCATCGCGAACGAGGAGATACGGGCGGACCTGGACCGGATCGCCCGCGCCTCGGGACCCGAGCGCACGCTGCGGCGCATCGAGGCGATCATCGCGTGCCGGGACGCCCTCGACCGGAACGTGGCCCCGCTCCTCGCGGTGGAGGCCATGACGATGGCGCTGCGGGCGGGCTGAGCACGCCGCCCGCGTTGACGTGTTCACCCGTACGAGGGGTCCGGGGCTCCTGCCCGGCGGGTCCCCTTCCCCCCCTGGGGGGCGGGCGGTCGGCGGTCGGCGGGTCGCCGTAGCGGCCGGCACCGCGCGGTCCCGGGCGCCCGGCAGGTCGTAGGCTCACGGCATGGACACCAGCCGCCTGCTGCGTACGACCGGAACCGTGATCGCAGCTGCCGGGCTGCTGCTCTCCGGATGCACTTCCGGCGGGCTGGGAGAACCCCGGGCGTCCGCGTCGCCGGCCGCGCCGGGCTCCGTACCGGCGGCGCTGCGTCCGTACTACGGGCAGAAGCTGAGCTGGCGCGAGTGCGGTGTGCCGGGCTTCCAGTGCTCCACGATGAAGGCTCCCCTGGACTACGCGGACCCGGGAACCCCTGACTCGGCCCGGGCGATCGACATGGCGGTGGCCCGACGGGTGGCGACGGGGCCGGGCAAGCGGCTCGGCTCGCTGGTGGTCAACCCGGGCGGCCCCGGCGGCTCGGGGATCGGGTACCTCCAGGCGTACGCGGGCATCGGCTATCCGGCGGCGGTGCGCGCCCAGTACGACATGGTGTCCTTCGACCCGCGCGGGGTGGACCGCAGCACTCCGGTGGAGTGCCTGACCGGCCCGGCGATGGACAGGTTCACCCAGGTGGACCAGACGCCGGACGACAAGGCGGAGCAGGCGCTGCTGGTGGCCGCGTTCAAGGAGTTCGCGGCGGGCTGCCAGGCGCACTCGCGGCGGATCCTGCCGCACGTCTCGACCGTCGACGCGGCCCGGGACATGGACATGCTGCGGGGGGTGCTGGGCGACGAGAAGCTGACGTACGTCGGAGCCTCGTACGGCACCTTCCTCGGCGCGACGTACGCGAACCTGTTCCCAGGCCGGGTGGGCCGGCTGGTCCTGGACGGCGCGATGGACCCCTCCCGGTCCGCACTGGAGATGAACCGGGACCAGACCGAGGGCTTCGAGACGGCCTTCCGCTCCTTCGCCAAGGACTGTGCGAAGCAGCCCGGCTGCCCGCTCGGCCAGGGCTCCCCCGACGCGGTGGCGCAGCGGCTGGAGGAGTTCTTCCGCAAGGTCGACGCCCAGCCCCTGCCCTCGGGCGACGCTAGCCGGCCGCTCGGCGAGTCCCTGGCGACGACCGGCGTGATCGCGGCGCTGTACGACGAGACCGCCTGGCCGCAGCTGCGCGAGGCGCTCACGGCCGCGCTGGCCGGCGACGGCTCGGGCCTGCTGGGGCTGGCGGACAGCTACTACGAGCGGGAGCCGGACGGCAAGTACGCGAACCTGATGTTCGCGAACGCCGCCGTGAACTGCCTGGACCAGCCCCCGGCCTTCAACGGCCCGGCGGCGGTCGAGGCCGCGCTGCCGTCCTTCGAGAAGGCCTCGCCGGTCTTCGGAGCGGGCCTGGCCTGGGCTTCGCTGAACTGCGCGTACTGGCCGGTGCAGGCCACCGGCCAGGCCGGCCGGCTGACCGCGAAGGGCGCCGCGCCGATCGTGGTGGTCGGCACCACCCGCGACCCGGCGACCCCGTACAAGTGGGCCAAGGGCCTCGCGGACCAACTCGACTCGGGCACCCTGCTGACCTACGACGGCGACGGCCACACGGCGTACGGGCGCGGCAGCGACTGCATCGACACGGCGATCAACCGCTACCTCCTGGAGGGCACCCCCCCACCCCCGGCCAAGCGCTGCTGACCCCCACCGGCGCCCTCCGCACAACCCGGTTCGGGGCACCCCGTTCAACCCTGTAGACTTGGCGCCGCTGCTGATGAGAGCACCTCTCCGGGGGAATTCTTGTCGTCCCAGCGGTGCCGCCTTAGCTCAGTTGGCCAGAGCAACGCACTCGTAATGCGTAGGTCTCGGGTTCGAATCCCGAAGGCGGCTCTGTAGAAGCCCCAGGATTCTCACTCGCCGTGACCTGGGGCTTTTGCTATTTTCGGGGTCAGCCGGCGCATGCGACGGCTGGGGTTCGGAACCCCGTGCGTGAGCGATGCGTGAGCGGAGGGGCCGTCAGCCCTTCTTGGCGACCTTCTTGGCCTTGCCCTTCTGCTTCCCCTTGACCTTCGCCTTCTCGGCCCGCTTGGCCTTCCTGGCGGCCTTACGGGCCTGCTCTTCCTGCTCGGCCTTGCGCTGGAGGGGGACCAGCTTGGCGGTGGCCTCGGCGGCGCTCTTGCCGACGTGGGGGAGCACGCTCTGGTAGATGTCGCGCGTGATCCGGGTGTCGCTGTGCCCGGAGCGTGTCCGACACGATCTGATGTCGATGTCGGCGGCCAGCATGAGCGTGGCCGCGCCGTGCCGGAGGTCGTGCAGCCGGATCGGCGGCAGCCCGGAGGCGGCCCCCAGCCGCTCGAAGAGGTCGGTCACCTTGCCGGGATGCAGCCAGGAGCCGTCCTCCTGTGTGAAGACGAGCCCGGTGTTCACCCAGGCCGACCCCCACTCCGCGCGGTCGGCCTCCTGCTGCTTGCGGTGCCGCCCCAGGACGCTGACGGTGTCGTCATCGAGCGCGACCACCCGGAACCCGCTGTCCGTCTTCGGCTCGGACGCCTCGACCTCCCAGCCATCTTGGACCAGCTGCCCCGTCACGGTGAGGGAGTGCCGGTCGAGATTGGTCTCCGACCAGGGCTGCCCGCACGCCTCGCCCCGTCGCAGGCCGCGGAACGCGATCAGGTGCCACATCGCGTACAGCCGGTCCTCGGCAACGAAGTCGAGGAAGGCGCCGGTTTGTTCCGGCGTCCAGACCATCACTGGCGAGGGCTTCTCGCCGGTCTGCTCCCACTTGGCGACCCGCTCGTCCGTCCACACCAGCGCCTTCGGCTTGCGCACCGGGTCGATCTCGACGTGGGCTGCCGGGTTGAACGTGATGATCTGCTGCCCGATCGCGTCGTTCAGGGACGCGCGGAGCGTGGCCTTAACGTGCTGGCGCGTGGCGGGCCCGGTCACCCGGCGGAAGGCTGGCATCGCGTCGATCGCCGCCTTCAGCGCCTTCCGGCGCGCACGGTTCTCGACGCCCTTCCACGGGATGGTCGCCAACTCCTCTACGGCGGCCCGCCGCTGGCCATTCTGCTCCAGGACCTCGGCGTTGCCGTCGGCGATGGCCGTGAACATCTCGCTCAGGTGACTCACGCGCAGCCGGTCGAGCCGCCGGTGGCCGATGTGCGGCTTGAGGTGCACGCGGATGTCGGTCTCGTACCGGCTGATGCCCGACTTCCGGATCCGCTTGCCCGCCAGCCACCGGTCCAGCCACTCGGTGACGGTCAGGCTCCCGACGAGGTCCTGGCCGGCCTTGAGCCGCCGCCGGGTCTCCTCCACGTCGGGCAGGAGCAGCTTCTCGCCACTGACCTCCGCGAGCATCTCGGCAAGCAGTTGGACGCCTTCGGGGTCGTCGGCTTCGGCAAGACCTAGTAGGGCGCGCACGTGGTCGAGGTCGGCCTGCGCCGCCTTGGCGTTGGTGTACCCGCCCCGGGCGAAGGACCGTCGGCTGCCGTCCTCGTGGGGCGGCAGCTCCTGGCGTATGGAGTACGTGCAGTGGTTCCTGCTGTTGCGCTTGGGGCAGGAAGTGCCGAGTTCCTTACCAGCCTTGGGATCACGGCAGGAGCAGCGGCGGTAGGTGGAGCCCTTCAAACAGTGTCCCTTTCATAGCCGTCGTCGGGGTCGACGTCGGAGAGTTCGGTCGGCAGGTCGAGGAGCGGCTCGCCGTCCGCATAGATAGCGCTGCGCACCTGCCGGAGTTCCTCCTTGGCGCGCGAGGCGCGTTCGGCGTAGTCGGCCTGGGTGCGGAGGGCCTGTGCGCGCTCGATGTCGTCCGTCGCGTGCTCGGCCTTCCGTCGCTGGCTGTCTGCGATCTGCAGGGCCATCTGGGCCTTCGTCAGTGCTGCGGTGTGGGCAAGGTGGTGGCGGAGCATGGGGTAATTGGCCTGGTAGTTCTCATCCAGGCCGGCGAACCAGCGCATGGCCTCTGGGGTATCCACCGGATACCTCAGCGGGAGCTGCTGGACCTCTTCCACGTAACCGACGGGATAGATCAGACGGATCGGGTTGGTGTACAGGGCCTTGGCCAGCACCATCACCTCGACCAACGGCAGGACCGCGCGTCGGCCGGACTCCATGTTGGCGATGACGTTGCGGGGGATCGGGAATCCGATCGCCTCGCATCTGTCGGCCAGGTCCTGTGCGCTCCACCCGATCTCCTTCCTCCGTCGCCGAACCTCACGGGCCACGTCGCCCATGACCCGGTCCGCCCATTCGGGAACGTCGTCCTCGTCTCCATCATCGAATCCACGTTGTGTCATGGCGACACATTAGCTCGACCAGACTTGTTCTCGTAGGCCTGGAGTCGGACGTGGTGACCGCGTTCGCCGACGGCTGTGACGAGAGGAGCGCTGCGTGCGCGAGAACCCGACTGAAACCGGGTCGAAGGGGATGAGTCGCGAGGAGGTGTTGGCTCTGCCAGCGGCCATTGACCTGGACACAAGTAACCGTGCGCTGGGTCTGGGGCGGAGCAAGGGATACGAGCTGGCCAAGCGAGGCGAGTACCCGTGCAAGGTCCTGCGGCTGGGCAAGGCGTACCGCGTGGTGACCGCAGACCTGGTCAACCTGCTGGGACTGGCGGCTTGAGGGCGAGAGAAGGTAGCAGACCATTCTGCGCGGAGCTGACACAGAAACGCTGGACTGTGCCAGGGGTCGGACGTACTGTTCGTCGTCGCCCGGCTCCTCCAAGGGCTCACGGGAAACGAGTGAGCCCCCGACGCGCCAACGTCGGAGGCCCCGGCAACATCCCCACCCGCAATCACACGGTCAACCCGAGTGGCCAGCACGCACGCGGCCACAAGAGAAGGAGCTGCCTCTTGGAACCTACGACATCCACGCCCCCTGCCGCACCCGCCAAGACGATCTGGCCCGCGGTCGCGATCCCTGGCCAGCCCGATGCTCAGCGGCACGACGCACAGGACGGGGAACTCGACGCAGCCGTCGAATCCCCTGGTGAGGCCGACGTCCCTCCGAAGCCGCCGACCCCCGCCTGGGAGGGGGAGTGGATCCTGGACGAGCTGCGGACCACGATCCGCCGCTACGTGGTCATGCCCAGCGAGGAGGCTCTGACAGCCGCCACGCTATGGGCGGCAGCCACCCACCTGCAGACGGTGTGGCAGCACGCCCCGCGCCTGGCGGTTGTGGGACCCGCGAAGCGGTGCGGGAAGTCGCGGCTGCTGGAGGTCCTGCACGAGGCCGTCCACGAACCGCTGATCACGGTCAGCGCGTCAGCTGCGGCGATCTTCCGCTCGATCGACGGCAGCAACCCGCCCACCCTGATGGTCGACGAGGTCGACACGATATTCGGGTCGGCGAAGGTTGCGGAGAAGAACGAGGAGATGCGCGGCCTGCTCAACGCGGGGCACATGCGCAACCGTCCCACCCTGCGCGTCTCGGGCCCGAACCACGACGTGCAGAAGTTCTCCACCTTCGCCATGGCCGCCCTCGCCGGCATCGGGGACCTGCCCGACACGATCATGGACCGGTCCGTGGTCATCCGCATGCGCCGCCGCGCCGACGTCGAGAAGGTGACCTCCTGGCGCTACGGCCGCGACGACCTGACGGTCAGGGCACTGCGGGAGCGGCTGGCGGCCTGGCTGACCAGCGTCCGCGACGAGGCCATCGCGCTGGAGCCCAAGCTCCCGGTGGACGACCGCGCCGCCGACACGTGGGAGCCGTTGATCAGCGTCGCCGACCTCGCGGGCGGGCGCTGGCCGATGATCGCCCGCACGGCGTGCAAGGCCATGACGGACTACGAGTCCGGACGGGACCAGGATGGCGGGCTGAAGATTCGCATCCTGACCGACATCCGCAAAGCCTTCGCCAGTGTGGGCAACCCGCCTGCCCTGCGGACCGCCGACCTGCTGAATTTCCTCAACGCCGACCCGGAGGCGCCGTGGGCCGAGATCAGCTCCGCTGGGCTCACCCCACTGAAGCTGCGGGCCCTGCTGACCGACTACGGCATCAGCTCCGGCAACCGCCGCTTTCCCGGCGGCAACCAGGCCAAGGGCTTCACCCTCGCGCAGTTCACCGACGCCTGGACGCGGTACTGCCCGCCGGAACAGCCTGCCCCCGAAGCAGCACCTGCCACCGGCGCGTGACCCGTCGCGACTCGTCCCACCCGTCCCCGCCCAGGTCAGCGCGGGGACGGCTCACGAGGCTGCAACGGGTCAACCCGACATCACCACGCTGCTGACCTCGCCGAACACGGCAGGCGCGGCTCGCAGCCGCCCTCCGAGGAGTCTCGGCGCGGTCTGCGGACCAACATCCGTACCGCCCCGTCCCCACTCGTCCCACCGACCATCTCCGAGCCGGACGCCCCGTCCCTCGCAACGAGTCGGGTCGACATCAGCCGCTCACCCGTACCTGCTCTGACCAGCGACGGGACGGGTGGGACGAGTCCGCGCCCTTAACGGCCACCCGCCACGATGATCCCCGCCAACTCCCTGGAGCCCCACGCTTGCCCTCGCACGCCATCCCGTCCTCCCCCATCCCATCTCCGGCTCGGCCCAAACTGGCCGCGGCGATTCGTACCGGGGTCGCGCTCATGGCGCTCGGCGCGTTCGCGCTGTCCTACGACGCCTTGCGTCAGATGGCCGCCGCCAGCCACGTCCACCCAACCCTCACCTACGTCTTCCCCCTCCTCGTCGACGGCTTCATCGCACTGGGAATCGGCGCGCTCCTGGTCCTGCACGCCGGACCCCTGCGCGCCCGCCTCTACGTGGCCTCGCTGGTCGCACTCGCCACCGCCACAAGCATCTGGGCCAACGTGCTCCACGCGATCCGCCTCAACCAGCAAGCCCGCCACATCGGACTCCCGCTGGACGACATCACCGTGGGCGCCATCTCCGCCATCGCTCCGCTCGCACTGGCAGGCGCGGTCCACTTCTACCTGCTCGTCCAGCGCCAGCCCGCCACCCGCCACAACACCGCAGACACCGAAGCCGCCACCCGCCACAAGCCCGCCACCGTGCACGAACCTGGCCCGGCGCCGGCAGATGACGCTGCTGCGCCAACGCCCTTGGAAACGAGCCGGGATGTGCCCGAGCCCGCGCAGAAACAAGAGGCGGAAGTCGCCACCCCGCCCAAACGCAAGGGACGCACGTCCAGCGCCACCTTGGAGCAGGCCATCGAGATAGGCCGCACCACGCAGCCGGGCCGGGACGGACACGCCTCCCGCCGTCGCATCGAGGACGCCGTCCGCGACAAGGGCTTCACCATCAACAAGGACCTTGCCGAGAAGGCCAAGGACATCATCCAGGCCGAACTGGACGAGCACGCCGCCGCCGTCCGCTGATCCAGCCTGCCCACCCCCACCCGCACCGGCACCGCGGGTGGGCAGGCGCCCTGCCCTCACTCCACCCGCTGAGGCGACCCCACTTCCCAAGAAAGGCCCGGCATGCCCAACCTGCGCACCCCCGAACTCACCGTCCACCAGCAGCACAACACCCGTACCCCAGCCCCAGACCAGGCAGCAAGGTATGGCGTTGGACCGTCCAAGGGCCGGTCCAACACTGCCTCCGCCCCGGGGGTGGCGGAGGCAGAACCCCGGCGCGAGGGCGCACCGGGGCAGGAGGCGGCCGGTGCCGCCGACGCCGGCGAGCCCGTCGTGCGTGCCGCCGACGAGGCCGCGCTGTACCGGGTCGCCCGCCGTCGCGCCCGTGACACCGAGCAGCGCAAGATGCGTGTCGATGTCCGCTACAGCGCCGACGAGCACACCGAGATCCTCGCCGAGGCCCGCCGTCTGAACCTGGCCGGCGCAAACTACGTAGGCGCCGTCGTCATGGCCCACCTGAACGGTGATCTCGCCCTGCCCGGCCAGCGGACCTCCCACGACGACCTGATCGACGAACTCGCCGCCCTGCGGTTCCAGGTCGCCGCCATCGGCAAGAACGTCAACCAGATCGCCTTCAAGCTGAACTCCGGCGGCCATCCACACCCTGTAGACATAGCGCTCCTCGGGGAAGCCCGACGCGTCCTGGGCCTGGCCCGTGACGCCGCCACATCAATCGATGTGGCGTCGGACAAGATCGCCACATCGAAGGCGGCGGCCTGATTGATCACGAAGATCGGCAAGGCCGGCGCCAACACCCGCGGCGTCCTGCGCTACCTCTACGAGCCCGGTCGCGCCAACGAACACACCGACCCCCACCTGGTCGCATCCTGGGACGGCTTCGCCCCCGACCCCGGCCGCGACGAGACCGCCACACTCACCCAGCTCGCCACCGTCCTCGACCTGCGCGTCAAGCAAGCCGGGGACCGCGCACCCGCCAAGCATGTGTGGCACTGCTCGGTACGAACCGCGCCCGAAGACCCGGTCCTCACCGACGAGCAGTGGGCGACGATCGCCCGCCGGATCCTGAACGCCACCGGCATCGCCCCCGCCGGCGACTCCGACGCCTGCCGTTGGGTCGCGGTCCGTCACGCGGAGGACCACATCCACATCGTCGCTACCAAGGTCCGCGGCGACCTCACCCAGCCGCGTCATTGGAACGACTACCTGCGCGCCGACAAGGAATGCGCCGCGATCGAGAAGGAGTACGGCCTGCGCCAGCTCGTGCGCGGCGACCGTACCGCCGCCAAACGCCCCACCCGCGCCGAGAAGGAGAAGGCCCTGCGCGCCGGGCACACCGCCACGGCTAGGGAGAGGCTGCGCGCTACCGTCCGCACGACGGTGGCGGCTGCCACGGGCACCGAGGAGTTCTTCACCATCCTCCGCGATGCGGGCGTGCTGGTGGACATCCAGCGCTTCCCTTCCGGAGACATCCGCGGCTACAAAGTCGCCCTCCCCGGCGACACGAACGCCAAGGGCGAGCCCGTGTGGTTCTCAGGCTCCACCCTCGCCCCCGACCTGTCTTACCCCAAGATCAGCGAACGCCTCGCACCCACCGAACCCGCCCCCATGGGCCGGAACTCCGGCCGTCGGCGAACGGCATGGCAGCAGGTCACCGACGCGGCCGACCGGATCCCTGAACTTCTCGAGCAGGCCGACGATGCTGTAGGCCAGGCGCACATCACCGTGCTCGCCGAAACCCTCGACGCACTCCCCCTCATCGCCCCCGCCAGCTACAAGCCCCAGCTAGCCCAGGCAGCAGCCGCATTCGAGCGCGCCAGCCGCTCCCGCATCCGCGCCCGTCACCAGCAGGCCCAGTCCACACGCCGGGCCATCAAGGCGATCGTTCGTGAACCCGCGCCCAAGGACGGAGCCCTCCTCGCGGTCCTTCTCGACGCCCTGCTCCTGGCCGTCGTCGCGGCCCAGCACTGGCACCACACCCGCCACCACGACCAGCAAGCCGAAGCCGCCCGCCAAGCTGCCGAGCACCTGCACGCCGCCTACCGGGCCGCCGCTTACCAGCCTCTGACCGTGGTCCACCAGCGCGGCCTCCGCCTGACCACCACGGTGCAGCAGCAACAGGCCGCCCTCGTCCGCCAAGCGCTACCGGACCTGGCCGAGCAGATCCTCACCGAGCCCAGCTGGCCCGCCCTCGCCGTCACCCTCACCGACGCCCAGAGGGCCGGCCACGACCCGACCGTCCTGCTTGCTGAAGCCACCCGACGACGGGAACTCGACAGCGCCACCTCGATCAGCGACGTCCTCGTCTGGCGGTTGCACCGCCTCGTCGGCATGGCAGGTGAAAGGCCCGCTCACCCCGACTCCGCGAGCACCACCCGCGTGGGTGCGAGCACAGCTGTCCTCGGTTCCTCACGACAGCAGCCACCCCACCGAGGCAGGCGGTAGCCCGCAAGTTGCCACGGTTACTGGCGCCCGCCGTGTTCCTTCGCGGAACACGGCGGGTGTTCCCCGAAGGAACGGTCGGCTTGTTCCCCGAAGGAACACCGGGGAGACGCCGAAGGGCCTTGCAGCGCCCGGGCCAGGTAGGGCGAAAGGCACGTTCCATTCAGCGCAAGGGGCGACGCCGCACGCTCCGTCCGCCTCGTCAGCGGTTCAGGGCCGCATCGAGGTGGTCTTGCACCGGCTCGAACAGGCCGTAGGGGACGCGCTGCGGGATCTCTGCGTGGCTAACCCATTCAAGCTCGGCCAGTTCTTCGGTGTCCGCGACGTGCGCGCGGCCGCCGATGACCTCGCAAGCGGTGTAGGACATCAGCCGGCCGGTGGCCGGGTGGACCCGTTCGCCGAGGAGCTTGGCCGCCTTCACGGTCAGGCCCGTCTCCTCCTGGGTTTCGCGAACGGCGGCGTCCTCGCGGGATTCGCCCGGCTCGACCTCACCGGCGGGGAACTGCCAGGAGAGCTGGCCCTCGCTGACCCGGCGCCGCACCATGAGCACGCGGCCCTCGTACACCACGATGGCCGCGGCGATGCCCGGTCGTTCCTCAGCGTTCTGCTGCGTCACGTCTGCTCCTCCAGGACTGCCAGGATGGGTGGGAAGATCGTATCGACGGGGATGAACCGGGTGAGGGAGTTTTTCGGAACCCACATGACGTCCGCGTTCTCCTCGGCGTCGGCGTTGGCAGCCTCTCCCGCCAGGTACTCGCAGTGGAAGTAGTCGCAGAGCACTCCGGTCACCGGGTGGAGGCGGCTGCCCAGGTGCTCGCGTACGGCGCAGTGGACCCCGGTCTCGTCCAGGGTTTCCCGCACCGTGGTGGTCTCGGCCTTGCCGCCGGGTTTGATCACGCCGGCGGGGAACTGCCAGGTGATGCCCGACGCGTCGTCGTGCCGTCGGCACACCAGCAGGATCTGATCGTCACGGCTGACCACAGCGATGGCGACCCGGAGCGCCTGAGCGCCGGCGGGACTCGGCGCGGCAGGTCGGTGTTCGTTCGCGACCAGGAGGGAGAACCGTTGACGGGCTGCCGGCGGGGCCTGTTCGTGCGCTGAGTCCAGGAGTTGTTGCATCTCCTTGCGCGGCACGACGGCGGGGTCGGCGTGCCAGGCCGCGACGGTTCGGACGGCGATGCCGAGCTGGGCAGCGAACTGCTCGTTGGTGAGCCGGAGCGCGGACTGGAGGATGCATGCGTACCGCCCGCTCCAGAGCTCGATGACCTCCACGCGCCGCCCCTTCGTCGTCGCCGCTCTCGGTGCAGGAACCCGCGTGCCGAAGGTGCACTCCAACTGCACTGGCGCTTCATGGTCGCGCCGCGCGCGCCCCGGAAGAATCGGAGTCACCGGGGCAAGGAATCACCTGATCGACGTTCCGGATGCAGGGCCCTACCGAGAGGCGCACGGGCGCCGGACGACCACAGGGAGATTTTAGATGTGCGCTCGCTTTGGATAGGAGGGACAGGGAAGTTGGCTGAATTCGATTCCTTGATCCAGTCTCGGCAGAGGCCGCATTCGCCTCTGATCGCCACGTGGCACCGCTGCTCGTCCTGGCCCCTTCGCCGACGCCGGTAACCTCAGGAGGTGACGGCTGATCGCCCGTCATCTCCGGTTGCTAGCAAGGCGAAAGGGAGACAATGCCCGAGGATCAGGCACACACCGTGGAGCGCACGCTCGTCCTGCTGAAGCCCGATGCGCTGGCGCGTGGCCTGGCAGGCAGGATCATCACGCGATTCGAGGACGCCGCACTGAAGATCGTCGGAACGAAGATGAAGTGGATGGACGAGGAATTCACTCGCCGCCACTACTTCGACCTGGAAGAACGACTCGGGGCGGAGGTCTACAACGTCACTTCCACATTCATGCAGCAGGGACCGGTCATCGCCCTGGTCCTGGAGGGCTACGACGCCATCGCCACGGTCCGCAAGATCGTGGGAAGCACCTACCCGAACCAGGCCCCCGCCGGCACCGTGCGAGGCGACCTGTCGCACTACAGCGCCGCGGCCAGCATCGCCTCCGGCAAGGCGGTCGCGAACCTCGTGCACGCCTCCGGCAACGCGGAGGAGGCCAAGCAGGAGGTGGAGCTGTGGTTCGACAAGGACGAGCTGCAGGACTACAAGACGCTGGCCGAGATCTACACGTACTGACGGCGGAGTGCGGCGTCACCGGTGGGACGCCGACGCGTTGAACACCACTGGGGTACGACCGTCTGATCTGAGAGGGCACCATGACCAACCAGACCCGCCTGGCCTCCACCGACGAACTGGAGTCGATCTTCCAGCGTGAGCTGGTGAGCGACCTCTGGGCGGCGACCGAGACCGCCTACGCCCTGGCGGTACGCCACCGCGATCTGGGCAACTGGCCCGCGTCCCGTGAGTGGGTCCAGCAGTGCCTCCGGCTCCTGGAGGGCTTCCCCAGCGAGACGGAGGAGCAGGTCGCCACGAGCCGCTCGTCGGTGGGCGGCGTCCAGCTGCCCACGTACCTGCACTCCGGTGTGGTCCAGGCCCGCTTCGGCGACCTGGGCTGACACACAAGCGGCGGGGCCCCGGCCCAGCCACACCGACCACCCTGAGCACCAATTTCACAGCGCGTGGCCAACCGGACAGGGCCCCCACGGCAGGGTCCGGCTGGCTTCGCCATGCCTGAAACGAGGAGACACCACCCCGTGGCCATCGAGATCGAGATGCGGGCCCGCTTCCCCAAGGAGTCCCACGACCAGCTGGTCGCCCGCCTGAAGGCGGATGGCGAGGACCTCGGCAACGACGACAAGCACATCTACTTCTACGTGCTGCCCAACCAGCTGCTGAAGGTCACCGACAACACCGCCGCCGGCACCGCCAAGATCACCCTCAAGGGGAGCAAGATTGGACAGGGCTCCGCATTCGCGGAGACGGAGTTCGCAATCGCCCCCGCCGACGTGTCCGCCGCGGTGAAGGTGTTCAACAGCCTCGGCTTCGAGGCCGCCATGCACGAGGCGTTCAATTTCCGGCACAACTACCGCTTCGGCGGCGTCGAGATCGCGGTCAAGTGGAGCGAGGCATGGGGCTACCACGCCGAGTTCGAGGTGCTGCTCGACGACGCCGCCTCGGACGCCGCCCGCGACGAAGCAACGGCCAAGATCATGGATGTGGCGGCGGAGCTGGGCGTCACGCTGATGACCGAGCAGGAGCTGGCCGACTTCACCGCTGCCTTCGAGGCCGCCGAGCAGGAGCGGAAGGAGCGCGAGCAGCAAGCCGCGCCCCTCAGGTAGGAGCACGTCACCGCGGAGACCACCAAAGGGGGTGGGCACACATGAGCACGACCCCAGCAACCGCAACCCTGATCGACCAGGCTGCCCGTCGGCAGCTGCCGCTCCACCAGTACATGGACCGGGCCACCGTCGAGTGGATCGAAGAGAACCGGCCTGACTTCACGACGACAGCGCAGCCGGCCTTGGCTTCGGCCGCGCGGGGTCTACTGAAGCAGTCCGCGCTGCCAGCCGCCTGGATGGCGACGCCTCGCCTGTACACCTCGATCCACGGCGTCCGTCACAGCATGCGTACGGCAGCACTGGCTGCCGTACTCGCCGACAGCCACGGGCTCGACGACGCCGACATGGCCACGGTGGTCGTGGCCGCGGCCGTCCACGACTGCCAGCGTCGTCACGACAAGGACGACCAGGGGCACGGCGCCCGGGCGGCCATCTGGCTCGCCGCGAACGCAGACACCGTGTGGGGCCACTTCGGCCTCACAGCCACCCCCCGCCGGATCGCGCAGGCGGCGACCGCCGTCCGCCTGCACGACGTCCCGTACGACGCCTTCACCGCCGACGACTGGCACGACCACTCGAAGGCGGAGTCGCTGGCGGACATCCTGAAGGCCGCCGATGCCCTCGACCGGTACCGGCTCCCGAAGGCCACCTGGTGGCCGGACGCCCGGCACGTCCGCGAGCCGGCCTTCGACCAGTACCGCGGCCTGGCCTTCGACCTGGTCCTCACCTCCGAGAAGGCCCACCTGGCAGGGGCCAGCAGCCCTGAGGCCGTCCGCTTCGCGCTGGCCCAGGCAGGGCTGGTGTGACCATGGATTTCCTCGACGCTTACCACCTGTGGGCCGACGCCCACGCCTTCTACGGCAGCGGCCTCATCCCCAGCCCTGCCGATCCCGTCGACCCGCTCACTGCCCAGTCCGCCGCATGGGACCACCGCCTCGCGGAGGACACCCCGAACGGGCAGCTGCTGCGCCGCAACGCCCTCTTCGACGCCCTGAGCGGCGAGGGCAAGCTGCACCTCCTCCACGTCACCCACGCGCTGGAGGAGATCAATCAGGAGGGCATGCTCTACCCCTCCGGCGGCTGCCTCGTCGGAAGCATCTACTGCGCCCCGCTCACCCCGACCGAGCAGGGCTTCCGCATGCACAACCTGGCCTCGTACGTCCTGACCAGGGAGGCGCCGGCCTTCCTGGCCAAGCTCGGCATCACCGACCGCAGGCCCACCCCACTGATCATCGAGATCGACACACCGCCGGAGTCGTACCGAGGGCTGGCCGGCATCGACTACCTCCGGCTGGGCCTCATCCATCTGCAGATCTACAGCCACCTCGAATACCTGCTCAGCAAGAGCGAGCGGCACCAGCTCCGAGAGACCGTCGTGGCCCGCGTCAAGAACTCGGCCGCTTTCCTCGCCACCGCTGCCGCCGTGGCCTACCAGGGCACGGCCATCGCCCCGGAAGCCTTCCTCCGGCAGCTCGACGAGACGATCCCCCGCCTGCCGATCCTCGGCTACCTCTACTTCGAAGCCGTGGCGGAGTACCTGATGCTCCACTCCACCTCGCGCCACACCCGCCGCCTGGCGGAACTGGGGGAGCTGAACAACTGGCTCTACAAGGAGTTGCTGTTCGCCTCCTTCCCTGCTCTGTCCGGCAAGTTCGACCTCGCGAAGTTCCGCCCCCGGCCCGACGAGCTGGCCACGCTCCTCCGCCGTGTCGATCCCGCCATCGACCCCGAGCACGCCGCCAGGTACCTCGTCGAGCGCATCAGCCACCTCGTGGCCGCACGGCTCTTCACCCCCGGAGAGATCCCCGAAGCCTGGCACCACACCCGCTGGGAGTTCGACGCCCTCGCCACCCAGCTCGGCCCGCTCCTGGGCCACCTCATCCACCGGGAGCTGCGTACCTTCGGCCGCTACCCCGACTTCTACTTCTACTTCGACCAGTACAAGGCGCTGCAAGCCTGGAATTACTGGAACCACATGGACATCGTCGCCCCGTTCAACGGCACGATGCCCAAGGGCGAGATCGGCATCAACCCGGCCTACCCCAACCTGGCCTACCGCATCTGGCGCGCCGAGCAGGACGACACCGGCCACCTCCACCCGGCCGAGGAGCTCTCCCTCACCATCGCCCCGCGTCTGGTGGACATCAAGTACACGCTGATGCGCAACAAGCAGTGGACCGCTCCGGCGCCCAGCGCCGCGTAACCCTGCACCTCACCCACAGCACCACCTCACCCCAACCCTTTCATGATCAGGAGTCCTGTCATGAGCACCTCCGGCATGCCCTCGGTCGACCTCCTCGGCGAGCAGATCGCCTCCCTCCTCGAGGACCCGGCCACCACCCACGGGCTGGCCCGCGGCCTCCGCGCCGCCGCCCGCGAGATCGAACTCAACCGCTACCACCACACGAGCCGGCGCGCCTGGCCCACCGGCCGGATCGACCACAAGCCTGCCAAGGTCCAGATCGGCGGCGGCGCCCACCGGATCGACGGCTTCTTCAACATCGACGCCGTCCCGCCGGCCGACCTTCTTTGGGACATCCGCGAGGGCATCCCTCTGCGCGACAACACCGCCCAGACGCTGTTCTCCGAGCACTTCCTGGAGCACATTGACTACCCCCGCTCCGCCAAGCACTACGTCGCCGAGGCACACCGCGTCCTTGCGCCCGGCGGCAAGATCATCACGGGCGTCCCCGACGCCGCCTTCGCCCTCAGCCGCTACCCCGGCTCTCTCGACACCTCCGCCGAGGTGATCGAGCGCTGGTACGCCAAGCGGAACTGCCTCGGCGACATCAACACCCAGCTCGACCTCGTCAACCTCGTCCTCCGCGACCAGGACGACGACCCCACGTACACCCAGCATCTGTGGGCCTACGACCACGAGAAGCTCGTCCAGCTTTTCACCGAGGCCGGCTTCACCACCGTCGAGCCGTGGACCTTCAACCCCACCATGGCCAACCCGAAGCGTCGCTGGGGCAGCGTCTACGTGATTGCGACGAAGTAGCCCGAGAACCGGCGAGCCCCCGGGAGGCGCCCCTCCCGCCGCCCTGCCCGCTATCCACGGAACACCACACACCACCCGGCCACGCTGCCGTGGGAGCCACCCGCATGAGCCAGCCCCTCCCGCCGCCCGTCAGTGATCTCACGCTCGCGGCCACACCCAACGCCGTAGCCTGGGCCCGCCGCCACACGGTCGACGTTCTCCGAAGCTGGCGCTTCCCCGCCGAGGGAACAGAGGTGGCCCGTCTCCTCGTCTCGGAGCTCGCCACCAATGCCATCCGACACACACGCCGACCTGACACCGTCGGCCCCGACCCGGCAGGCCTCGGCACGATCCTGCTCAGGCTCTGGCCAGCCCACGCAGGGATCGTTCTGCTCGTCGGCGACAACGACCCCCACCCGCCAACACCCCGAACACCGAGTGACAGCGCCACCGGAGGCCGCGGCCTCCTCCTCACCTCAGCCATGGCCAGCCGCTGGGGCTACTACCCCAGGCACCCGCACCCTGGAAAGTTCGTGTGGGCCGAGATCCCGGCCCGGCCGAGAGAGGCCCTCGGCGATCAGTGCAGCGGCCGGCAGGAGACGACCCCACTCCTGCTGGGGCAGGTCCTGACGGCGCTACGGGAGCTCTAGACGATGGCGCACTGCGACAAGGCCGACGTGGAACGCAACACAGAAACGGGGGGTCTCCGTGCGGGACTCAGGTCGTAATGATGGAGCGCACATGGGGCCGCGCTCAGAGCCCGTGAGTGGTTAGCTCATTTCATCCGTTTTAGGGTGAAATGGCCCGCCGGGAAGCAGGGGTGATGTCAGTGTCATAGGGAAGAATCTTTTGCGGGGAGGGAGACTGATGACTGACGAGCAAAATGCCTCTGACCAGCGTATTCCTGCTCCAGGTGGCTGCCGCTGGTGCGGGATAGAGGCGCGGGAGCACGCACAGCGGTGGAAGCCGCCGGTGGGGTGGCACAAGTGGGAGCCTCCGACGTTGGAGCAGCGGAAGGAGCGCATGCTTGCACGGCGGAAACGCAAGACTGGCGAGGCTAGGGCGGTGTTACGCGCCTTTAGCCTGCGGCCAGCTTTCTGACCTCGCTAAAGATCTCTCGCAGCTGTGCAGGGACCTGATCCGGGCTGGTCAGCGTAGTCACCAGCTCGAACATCATGTCGGGCTTTCCGCTGGGCCCATTGAGGCTTCCCTGGCGAAGCATGTTCAGCACCTCTTTGCTGAACTTCTGACAGGGACGTTGAGCTGCGAAGTCGCTCGCTGTCCAGGGCTCGTCCTTCGGCCAGAGGTCATTCGCGGCTGTGGCCCACAGGTCGTCCGAGAACAGCTCCTCCAACTCGTTGAACGACTCCGGTTCGCCGACGAAGCGGACCACATCGTCAACGGCATTGCCGAAGAACTGTTGGAGACGAGCCGCCTTGAAGAGCCCCTTCGGCAAGTTGCGGCTGTCGGCATCCACCATGAGCATCACGGAGCGCTCGTGCTCGACCAGATAGCGGGCCAGATGCAGTGCCCCCTCGTTGTTGAAGCACGCCCACAGAGCGACGCCAGCCGACTGCAGGGACTGCCCCTCGGATAGCCCGAACAACATAGGGATCACCCGTTGCTCGGTCTCACCTTCGACTGCCAAGAAGCAGCGCTCATGCAGGAGTACGGAGTTGCGCAAGCCCACTGCTGCCGCAATGCGTCCCAGATGGCCGTCAATCTCGTCGTGGGCGTCAGCCCCCAGCCGCTCTATCAGCGTTCGCCCGTCTTCCAACCGCAGGTGGACGACATCGGCGATGTCGACGCCGTCGATCAGATTCATAGAGTGGGTGGCCACGATGACGTTGACATGAGGCAGGGCACTCTGGTCCTTGATCAGCTGCATGATCTTGCGCTGGTGGCCGTAGTCGAGGTGCGTGTCCGGCTCGTCGTAGATCACGATCGTTTGCACGGGCGGTGGGGCATCCTCGGCCGAGTCTGGCTCGGCCGTGTGGTCGACGTCGCCGAGCTCCTCTTGCGCGAGTAGCCGGCTGTTCCACTCCCAAATCGCAAGAGAGATGCGGCGACCGCTACCTAGACCCGAGCGGTTGAGGCCCACGGCTTCACCCTTGGTGCGCGCGATGCGTAGCGGAGTGCCCCGGAGGCTATGGGTGAAGGAGACCTCGGGCTCGACGTACACCTCAGCCAAGTCATCGCAGCGGCTCTGAATGTGCTCGCACAGGGACTTGGCGTCGTTCTGGAGTCGATCCTTGATGCCGTCTTCGATCGTCTGCAGACTTCCCTGCAGCGTGGGGTCGGCCATGTGGGCCTGAAAGCGCCCCATCAGTGCCGTCTTGACGGCACCATCAGGATCAGCCGTCTTCCCATCGAACGGCATGAGTCGGGGCAGCCTGCGGTCCATACCCTTCGGAGCGGGAACCCACGCCGCCGTCGAGGCGTGGGCCATGCCGTATTTGCGCAACGCCGGCTCGATGTCGCCGCGCTTGATGGACGTCAGGTCGGGCAGGAATTCCTTGGCCAGCGTCCTGACCTCTGTAAGGGACAGCTTGGAGGTGTCGCGTAGTCGATCATCGTCCGCCAGTGGCGCCCAGCATTCCAGGACGGGTGCCTCGTCAGCAGTAGAGCGTCTCCGTACACGCAGCTCCGCGGGAAGGCCGAACTCTTCTTGCTCCCAAGCGTCGAGAGTGAACAGCCCTTCCACCCAGGTAGTCGAGCATCGCGACAGGGATGCCACGTCCTCCGCATCGGCAGAAGGAGTAAGCGCGTACGTGCGGTCGTCCTCGGCCAGCTGTTCGTTCCCCACAAGGAATGCGAGAGCGGCGAGCACGGCACTCTTACCGCCGTCGTTCTGCCCGGCGAGGATGGTCGGTGTGCTCACGGGGATGTCGCGTACATCCTCTAGGGATCGGAATCCACACACGGTGAAGCTGTGCATGTGCACCGTTCTCAGCCGCTCCGTTCCCTTGCACCGAGGGTCAGCCACGAGCTGCCTCAGCGTCCCACAGCCATTGACTGGGACGAAGATCTCCCAGACGCATCATCCTATGTCTTGCGGAGATGGCTCGTTGAAGTCGTGCGCGGATCTGACCGAATCAGACCGATCCAGAGAGGTGCGAGTCCAGCGAAGGGACCCTGTGGGGATCCGCGTACACGTGTTCCTGCTCGACCCTCGTCTGGAACCTCACCGCCAAGAGCCGCAGTGCGCACGGCGCGGTCAGGGAGTGAGACGGTTTGGTCCCGCGGAAGAGGAAGGATGCCTCGCGGATGGAGTCCAGGCCGAGCATGACCATGAGGATCCGTCCGAGGCCGGCGCCGAGGCCGCCGTGGGGCGGGCAGCCGAAGCGGAAGATGTTCAGGTAGTCCTGCATGGGCTCGGTGTTCATGCCCTTCTCCTCCACCTGCTTCAGCAGCACGTCGGAGCGGTGCTCGCGCTGGGCGCCGGTGGTGACCTCCAGCCCCTTCCACAGCAGGTCGAAGCTGAGGGTCAGGTCCGGCCGGTCCGCAGGGCGCATGTGGTAGAAGGGCCGGATGCTCGCCGGGTAGTGCGTGATGAATGCGAACTCGTGTCCGGTCTGCCCCTTTATGTGCGCGGCGATCCGTCGCTCACCGTCCGGGTCCAGGTCCTCCTTCAGCCCCTCGGGGTCCCAGCCGCCGGCCCGCAGGACCTCCTGCGCCTCGGCCATCGTGATCCGCGGGAACGGCGCCTCCGGCACCGCGACTTCGACCCCGAAGACCTCGCGGATCCGATCACCGTGGGCCTCGGCGACCTTGGCGATGGTGTGGGCGAGCATGTGCTCCTCGAAGGCCATCACGTCCTCGACGTCATCGATCCACGACAGCTCGACGTCGACGCCCGTGAACTCGGTCGCGTGCCGGGAGGTGAACGACGGCTCGGCCCGGAAGACGGGGCCGATCTCGAAGACCCGGTCGATGCTGGCGGCCACGGCCATCTGCTTGTAGAACTGCGGCGACTGCGCCAGGTACGCCGACCGGTCGAAGTACCCGAGCTTGAACACCTCCGCCCCGGACTCCGAGGCCGTCCCCATCAGCTTCGGCGTGTGCATCTCGGTACAGCCGTGCTCCACGGCGTACTCACGCAGCCCCTGCTCCAGGGTCGTCTGCACGGCGAACACCATCTGCGCGGTCTTCCCCTTGCGGACATCGAGGAACCGCCAGTCGAGCCGGTACTCAGGCCCGGTGTGCTCGTCGATCGGCAGCGGCGTCTCGGCCAGGTTCAGCACCTCGACCGACTCGGGGACGAGCTCCAGGCCCCCAAGCTTGACCTGGGCCGCGTCCACGACGCGGCCGGTGATCCGTACGGCGGACTCCGGGGTGAGGGACTCGAGCAGCTCCTCCAGCGGGCTGCCGTCGCGCTTGTGGGTCACCTGGACCATGCCGGAGTGGTCGCGCAGGATCACGAACTGCATCTTGCGCTGCAGCCGGAGTGCGTTCACCCAGCCGGACACGGAGACGGTCTGGTCGATGTGGCCGCGTAGCTCAGAGGTCAGAACGCGGCTCGTCGTGTGGATCATCGCAGCCCTCCAGGGGCGTCGTCATGATCCCTTGGGCGTGCGGGCGAGAAGGGAACTCGCGGTACCACCGCACTTTCGCCGCCACCCGACGGCAGCGGCCTCATTCAGCCCTGTGACGGGGGCGAACCGGCGGGGCATTGGGCCAGGCGGCTGTTCCTCCCCGCGCTCAGGAGGGTCTTCACCTCGGGCGCGAGTCCGCCTTCCCAGCTACCGGCGGCTCTCTCTGCTCGCGTGCACTTCGGCTACTCGTCTCCGTCTACGCGTTGCCCACGAGGATAGGGACCATGTAAATCCCCTGCAACGGAATCACGGCGCTGGTATGCGACCTGGCTGAATCACGCCTTCGTCTAGGCCCCTACCTGCACCATCGCCTCGCCCATGGTCGGCCATGATCTTCGAAACCCGTTCGGGTCGTAACCCGCTCCCCATGGCTCGCCACGAACGCCAGCCCCTCGTGTTATCCACAGGCACGCAGGACCGGAGCCACTGCTGGCTAGGCTGTGTCTATGGCAACAGGAGCACCAGCAGCGGTAACGGATCTTGTGATCCGCACGGAAGCGCGCAGGCAGGAATCGTCCTCGGCGTTGGACGCTAAGCAGCGTGCGAAGCTCGGTCAGTACTTCACCCCTGCCCCTGCCGCGGACTTCATCGCCTCCCTCGCCAGGTTGGAAGCGTCTGAGACGATCCGCGTTCTGGATCCTGGTGCTGGTGCCGGCTCCCTCACGGCATCCCTTGTCATGCGGATCTTGCGCGAGCAACCGCGGTCGCACATCTCTGTCACGGCATGCGAGGTGGATCCGCAGATGCATGCGACTCTGGCTGCCACGCTCGCCGACTGCGTCAGCACAGCGGAAGCAGTCGGCGGTTCGGTCGAGGTGAACCTAGTACCTGGCGACTTCATCGCGTGGGCGACCGAGGACGAAGGCTTGTTCGCTGAGACGCGAGAGCGTTTCGACCTGGTGATCATGAATCCGCCCTATAAGAAACTCGCTGCAAACTCGCGGGAGCGCAGGGCGGTCACCGAGAAATGCACCGAGACGTCGAATCTTTACTCGGCCTTCATGGCGCTTGGTGTTCATCTGCTGGCGCCTGGCGGCCAGTTGGTGGCGATCACGCCTCGGAGCTTTGCTAACGGACCTTACTTCCGACCGTTCCGGAAGTATTTCCTGGACCGAATGCACCTCGATCATGTGCATGTATTCGAAGCTCGCAACAAGGTCTTCGCCGACACTGATGTGCTGCAAGAGAATGTCATCTTCTCGGCGACGCGCACCGATGCAAGTGGCCGCGGCCCGGTAACGGTTTCGACCAGCAAGAGCTACTCGAGCGAGATTCGAAGCCGCAGTGTTCGTTATGCGGAGATGGTCCACCCGGAGGATCGAGAATTCTTTATTCACATCAGCGCCGACGAAGAGGACACGCAGCTAGCGCAGGCCCATGCCAGCCTGCCGGCCGCCCTAGCTGACCTTCGCTTTCAGGTCTCTACTGGGCGTGTGGTCGACTTCCGCAGTAAGGAGCACCTCCGGCCTGACCCCGTCCCTGGATCTGTTCCTCTGATCTACCCCTTGCATATGCGCGAGGGTGGCATTTCTTGGCCCGTACCGGGCGCGAAGAAGAACAACGCCATCATGCTAAACGGGGACACCGAGAAGATGACGTTCCCTCGCGGTTATTACGTCGTAGTGAAGCGCCTCTCCTCCAAAGAGGAGAAGCGTCGCGTCGTGGCTGCCGTTTTCGATCCGAGCCAGGTTCCTTGCGACCGAATTGGATTCGAGAATCATGTGAACGTCTTCCACGAGGGTGGGGAAGGCTTGCCTGAAGACGTTGCGAGGGGCCTTTGTCTGTGGCTGAATTCAACGCTGCTGGATCGGTTCGTTCGACGGTTTAGCGGCCACACTCAGGTAAATGCTACAGACCTGCGGAATCTTCGCTATCCAAGTCGAGAGCAACTCTCCGAAATGGGGCGGGGCTGGGATAGTGGTGTCTGGCTGGGGCAGGAAAAGATCGACGAAGTCGTCGAGTGGAATATCGAGAAAGCGGAGACTGAAAACTAGATGACCGAGCAGACCGTTATTGAATTTGATGGAGGCGCGCGTGAAAATAAACTTACGGAGGCCCGTAGGATTCTCCAGCTTCTTGGCTTCGACGCGGAGCGCTCCAATGAGCGCTCGGCCTATGTGCTCCTAGCCCTTCTGGAACTTGGCCCTGATCAGGACTGGACGCAAGCTGAACGGTCCATGCTTCGGACTGTGCAGATCATGCAGTGGCTGCGCGACTTCTACGAGAAGGATTACGCTGCAAACAGCCGCGAGACAATTCGCCGGTTCACGCTGCACCAGTTCGTCGATGCCGGCCTCGTTGTGCAGAATCCAGATCAGCCGGACCGGCCGGTGAACTCGCCGAAGTGGTGCTATCAGATAGAGCCCGCTGCCTATGGCCTCATTACATCGTTCGGGCAGGAGGGGTTCGATGAGCGTCTTGCCGAGTACCTTGCAGAGCGTCCCGGTCTTCAGGCGTTGTACGCGCGGGAGCGGGAGATGAATAGGATTCCGGTCCAGCTTCCCGGGGGCAAGAAGATCGACCTCAGTCCCGGTGGTCAGAACACCCTGATCGTGCAGATCATAAACGAGTTCTGCGAGCGGTACACGCCCAATGGTGAAGTGCTCTATGTTGGTGATGCCGACAACAAGTGGGCGATCTTCGAAGAAGGTTCACTCGCTGAGCTCGGTGTGGAGGTCGATTCACATGGAAAAATGCCGGACGTCGTGGTATTTCTTCGGGATCGGAACTGGCTCGTCCTGATTGAAGCAGCGTCCTCCCATGGACCGGTGGATGCCAAGAGGCACAGGGAGCTCAGCGAACTCTTCCGAGGCTCATCGGCTGGCCTCGTCTTCATCTCAGCGCTGCCGTCGCGTGCTGAGCTGCGTAAGTATCTGAAGGAAATCGCTTGGGAGACGGATGTCTGGTGCGCGGATAACCCCACACATCTGATTCACTTTAACGGTGAGCGCTTCTTGGGTCCGTACAGCTAGGATCGAGGCAAAAAAGGGGCCGTTCCGCAAAATTGCGGAACGGCCCCTTCGGGTTTAATTCGGCGACGACCTACTCTCCCACGAGGTCCCCCTCGCAGTACCATCGGCGCTGGCAAGCTTAGCTTCCGGGTTCGAAATGTTACCGGGCGTTTCCTCGCCGCTATGGTCACCGAAAATCTGGTGAGCACTTCCTAGCGTAGAAGCGCTTTCGTTGGCTGAGTATACAGGCGGATAGTGGCCGCTGTGCACCTGGCTTGTCCTGCCGCGAAGGCCGACAGGGCTGGCCCGGAGGCGGCTGGCGACGGCGTTCCGGCCGGCCGATGGGCTGGTCGCCCACGGCTCCCGGAGGTCCCGAAGTGGCAGGTGACGGCCTGACGGTCGTGGTCCGTGTGTCGGTAGTGGGTGAGAACCGGCCAAGTGTGCCGCTGGGTAGCGAGGTGATCTAGCCAATCGGCCTGCGCTGTGCGTACAGGTGGCTACGCTGCGTGCCTCCCGAGATCTTGTGACGCGGGCGGATCTGACCTGAAGGAGGACGCTTGAACACGCATCTGCGCTTTGCGCCGGAGATCCTGATCCGCCTTGGGGAGGAGCTGATCCCGCACCCCGACCTCGGGGTGATTGAACTCGTCCGCAACGCCTACGACGCGGATGCGACGAAGGCCATCGTTCAGCTCCACAACGCCACCCAAGCCGGCGGCACCCTTGTGGTCGAGGATGACGGCGACGGCATGACGGCCGAGGACATCCGCGAGGGCTTCCTCCTTATTGGGAGGTCGCAGAAGTCCGGTGCAACAGACAGCCACTCCAAGCGTCGTCGCATCGGTGAGAAGGGGCTGGGCCGCCTGGCGGCACTGCGCCTTGGGCGCCGGGTGGAGCTGCTGTCCCGCCCGCGTAGCGAGCCCGGCGTAGAGCACAGGCTCGTCATCGACTGGTCCGACTACGAGTCGGTTGGCTCGGTCGAAGAGGTCGAGCTCACGGTTGTCACGCAGGCAACATCGAAGAAGCCCGGCACCTCATTGACTGTGCACCAGTTGCGGCAGGGTTTCGAGAAAGAGCAGATGGATCGGCTTGCTCGTGCCATGCGCTTGGTCACCGGGTTCTTCAATGATGAGGACACAGGTTTCACCGCGACGCTCATTGCGCCCCAGTTCGATCGGGTCTCGGACGCAGTAAATCGAAGTTTCTTCGACGAGTATGAATACAAGCTCGAAGCCAATCTCGACGAAGAGGGGTACGCGAGTACCGTCCTCTACGACTGGAAAGGCCGCGTAATCACCCGAGGGGAGCACGTCGACATCGCGCCGGATAGCCGCGGAGGGCGACTCCAGCCCCCTCTGAGGTATCAAGCGCCAGCGGCTTCCTTCGAGCTGTGGATGTTCCTGCTGGACAAGCGCTCGTTCGAACTTCGTGGCTCGAAGAATCAGTTCACTGCCCTGCGTCCGTGGCTCAAGGTTGTCGGTGGCGTTCACCTCTTCCACCGAGGCCTGCGTGTGCATCCCTACGGTGATCAGGGCTTCGATTGGCTAGACCTGAACCTCTTGAGGGCCCGTAACCCGCAACTTCGCCCCTCCACCAACAACAGCATCGGGCGTGTATCGGTCGATGACCCGGATGGCCTTCTCATTCCGAAGACAGACCGGATGGGGTTCCAGGAGAACGTCGCGTTCATTGAACTCCGTGATTTTGCCCGAGGCGCCACAGAGTGGGCGGCAAGGGAACGAAAGAGGATCCGAGACGGTGAGAAGCTCGGGATTCCTTCGCCCGCCCAGCGTCCTTCGCCTGCCCAGCGTCCCGCGCCTGTCCCGGTCACGGACCGCCCCGAGACGCCCAGGAGCTCGGCGGACGACCGTAGGGCTTGGGAGACGGCATCGCAGCCGGAGCTGTTGACGCTAGCGCCGAGTCTGCCTGCGCAGCGCGACGAGGCACCCTTGCCAGCGATGCGACCGGAGCACCTCTTGTACCGGTCCCTCGCCACTGCTGGGATCCTTGCTTCCGCGTTCGGGCGTGAGACAGCAGCTGGAAGCGATGCCAGCGAAGTAGGTCGCGGGGTGATCGACCTTGTGGGAATCGCTACACGAGCGGCCCGGGGAGATGGTTTCCGCGTCGACATCGCCGATCTGAACGAAGTGGTCAGCCGTGCCTTGGGCGCGGTACGCCCCCAGCTGGAGCGACGCGGCATCTCTATCAACGAGGAGTACTGGGACGAGCCGATCCATGTCGCGGCCGCAGTGTCGGACCTGGAAGCGATCGTCTTCAATCTGGCCGCCAATGCCATGAGCTCATTCGCGCGTGCCGGCGATCTGTTGGGGGACCGAGTCGTGCAGGTCCGGACTCGGGTTGAGGAGGGCCGCGCGGCTTTCGACTTCTCCGATTCAGGTCCGGGGATTGTCGACGTCGACGTCGCACACATGTGGCGTCCGGGCGTAACTGGTCCGGAGAACGAGAGCGCCGGATTCGGCCTGACAGTCGTCCGTGATGCCGTTGCCGACATGTGTGGCAGGAGGTCGGTGGTTGAGGATGGGGATCTCGCGGCCGACGCGTACGGGGAGCTGGGGGGCGCGACCTTCCGCATCCGCCTCCCTATGCGGATCGCTGGCGAGTAGCCTGGATCTCTCCTCAGGCCCCCCATCCTCGGTGCGCTTCGGGGCCGTGTGGACTCCAGCCGTTCAGGTACGGCTTCAGTTCCTCTGGCTTCGGTTCGCGGGCGGTGGGCATTGCGGGGAGCTGGGTCAGCGGGTCGAGGTGCCGGATGTACTGGTGCATCCATGCCAGCCACTGTCGCGTCGAGGCCACTTCCGCGTCGTCCCCTTCCGGGTCCGCTTCGATTCGGCGCTCCAGGGCGTTGGCATACGCGCTCAGTGCCGTCGCTTCCTGCCATTGGCGAGCCTGTGAACGGAGTACCTCGGCGAACTGATCGTGGGCGGCCTGCTCCTTCGCCTTCTCCATGGCCGCTCTCCAGCGGACCTCGCGCTCGACCTCCGCGCGCTCCTCGTCCACCTGGCGCTGAGCGTCCTCCACGGCGCGGGTTTCGATCTCCCGCAGAACGGCCCCCAGGATGTCCTCCAGCACCCACCGTTTGCGATCGGCCCAGCGGGACTGCCGACTGGACCGGCTGTAGCCGAGTTCGATCACGAGGCTCTTGGAACGCTCTGGGTCGGTGGACTGCGGAGACTCCTGCTGGATCGTGACGGTATAGGTAAAGCCGCCGACGATCACGTCCAGCTCGCCCTCGCGACGCGAGTATCCCGAGGGGTAGTGCTTGCCCGCGTACGTGTAGGCACGGCTGCGGTAGCGGTTGGGGACGCGGTGCTCCTTCACCTCGTATCCGCGGCATACGGTCTCGGCGGCCAGGCCCTGGAGCAGCAGCAAGGAGCGACGACGGAGCGGAGCCGGCATGACCAGTCGGCAGTCGTCGTCCCTCAGTGCGGCAACAGCCGGATGCGGGGAGCGCAACTGAGTCGGGACCTGGATGGGCGGGGCATCATCCGGCGCCTGCCTCCGTGAGTTGGGGTGTGGTCCGTCAGCCAGAGAGATCTGCAGGTCGCGATTCCACATGCGGATTCTCTCGATGCGTTTGCCCTCGGGTACGAGGCCATGGCGTTTCGCGTAGTCGATCACGCGCCGCCATTCCGTCACCGTTGCCTCGTCGGGCTGGGCGATGGTGTGACGCCTGTCCGCGACGAGACGCCTGACCAGTTCAGTCGCCTTCGTGCGACGAGCGAGGGCGATCGGTCTGTCGTTGTAGGACGGTGATCGGCCGCCGCGCTTCCCCTGTTCATTAGCGGTCTTCTCGTCCCCAGCATGCGCCGGGTCGTCGGGGTGGTGGCCGTGCTGGATGCAGAACTTGCCCGCCTCGGTGACCTGGGTCTGCACCTCGCCGCTGCTCCGCTTGATCATCACCAGCCCGCGGTCGCGTAGCGCGTAGGCGGAGCGCCACTCGCTGGGGTCCCAGGAGGTTCCGAGGTCCTCGCTGTTCGCGAGCCGGGCGAGGAGGGCGAGCTGCCGTTCGTTCAGGGGAGACCAGCGATGCATGGCAACAGCTGACCCTTGGAGTTGGTCGGGTGCAATGACTCGTACGGGTGGTCGCTCCTGGAGAGGGGAGAAAGCCGAGGTCCGCCGCCAGTCGGCGGGCCCGCCTTGCGTGAGCGGTGCGTGAGCGGACGGGGAGGCACACGGTGGATTTGGCGGCATGAGGGTTCAGCGGCTCGGTCTCTGACCTGCGGAAACGGGATTCTGTGGCACCCCCCGGCACCAGCCGAGATGATCTCGTGGGACCTCGTAATGCGTAGGTCTCGGGTTCGAATCCCGAAGGCGGCTCGGATTAACCCCAGGACTCACTCACCGTGACCTGGGGTTTTTCTTTGCCTTGCTCCTGTCGGGGCATCAGCCCAGGGGCGTCGCCCGTCCCCCTCCAGGAGGCGTGATCCGGCCTCTGGAGGGGCGCCCGAGTGGTGCGGGGGAGGGCGGCGCCGGGGTCAGGGGCGGGCGCCCGGGTCGTGGGTGGTCAGGGACGCCTTGACCGCGCGGGCGTACGGGCCCTCCCACCACGGGATCGTCTCCACCAGGACGGGTTTGGTGCCGGAGGCCAGAACGAGCGCCCGGCCGGGGGGCATCGCGCTCAGGTCGGAGACCTTCAGGACGCGGTCGCGGCGTACGGACTCGTTCACGGAGCGGTTGCCGGACCAGCCGCCGGCCTCCGCCTCACGGGTCGTGGTGAACTCGCGCAGCTCGTACTCCCCCGCCAGCTCGGACAGGTCCCCGAGGAAGCGGGTGTCGGAGACGCCGCCGCCGTAGACCCGCACGTTCGCGGCCGACCAGAGCTTCTCCATGCCGCGCTCGCCCCACACTTCGACGCCCTGGGCCCAGGACTGGAGGATCGTCATCAAGACGATGCCGCGCGAGCCGTAGTGCGAGTAGAGGTCGGGCAGGGCGCGCCAGCGGCAGACGTTCGCCGCCTCGTCAAGGACACCGACCAGCGGGCGGGCCAGCCGGCCGCCGCGCTGGGTGGTGGCGTACTCCTCGGCCGCCTCGACGACGGCCACGGTCAGTGCGGTCACCAGCGGGCCCGCCGAGTCGCTGCCCTCGCGGGAGAGCGAGTAGAGGGTGGAGTCGCTGCGGACGAACTCGTGGGGGTCGAACTCCGGGCGGTCGTCGTGGTCGGAGGCGGGCGTCACCCACCGGTTGACGTCGGGGTTGATGAGGCAGGACGCCATCTGCTGGGCGACGCCGTAGATGCCGCTGCGCTGCTTGTCCGGTGCGCTGATCACGCCGGCCAGGGAGTCGGCCGGCATGAGCTGTCCCGCGCCGCGCAGGATGCGCTCCGGGGTGTCGTCCTTCGGGTTGGCCAGCCAGGTGTAGATCTGGGTGATCGAGGACTTGGCGGTGGCCGCCGCGAGCAGCAGGTTGGCGAGCAGGTCCTGTCCGGCCGGGTCGAAGAACGCGTCGGTGGAGGCGTCGGCGTCCCGTGAGCCCGACGCGAAGTGGTCGGCCAGCTTGCGGGCCTTGGCGATGTCCGTCACGTACGACAGGGGGTTCCACCACCACGCGGGCGGCTCCTGTGCCACCTGCTGGGGGTCGAAGACCCAGACCGGCCCGCGCGCCCCGCGGGGGCCGCGGGTGGCGTCGACGATGTCCCGCTTGTTGGAGGTGACGAGTACCGCGCCGGGGGCGTCGAGGATCGCGGGAATGGCGCGCCGGGTCGTCTTGCCGGTACGGGGGCCCCAGATGTCGATGTGCATGTCCTCGAAGGAGCCGTACAGCGGCTGCCGTCCGCGCAGTGAGCGGCCGATGAAGACGCCGGGCACGTTGCCGTGCACGCCGAGTCGCTCGGCGGTCGCGGCGGCGCCCTTCATGGTGAGTTTGCCGAGTTCCTCGCCCTGGGCGAGATGGCGGGCCGCGCTGTCGACGTCGGGCTTGTCGCGCAGGTGCCGGCGGATCCGGTACACGGCGGTCGCGGCAGCGGCGAGCAGCAGCGCCTCGGCCGCCGCGACGGCGTTCGCCGCACCGTTCGGCCAGGCGTAGTCGCCCGTGGCCAGGGCCACGGCGAAGGACAAGGGGTTGCCCGGCGGGGCCGGCTGGCCTGCGAAGGTCGCACCGAGGCGGGCGGCGAGCCAGGCGCCGCAGAGGAGGGCCAGGACCGAGCCGACGAGCAGGACGATCTCGATCGTCCAATCCTCCTCGGACCGGGGCTTCTTCTGCTGTTGGACGGTCATGGTCAGGACTTTCCTTCCGGGATGTCGTCGCATCCCTTTCCGCTACGCATGCTTCTCGCCGCCTGCGGCCTCACTGGGGTCGGTGCCGGGCGGGATCGGCACCCGGTACACGGCGGTGATCGGGTCCTGCACGTCCCAGGTGCTGAACTCGACGTTCTTGCCGGGGCGGGGGGCGTGGAGGATCTTCTTGCCGGCCGGGTCCCATACGACGCCGACGTGTTCGGAACCGGCGCTGCTGGGGTGGAAGAAGATCAGGTCACCGGGCTGGGCCTGGCTCAGATCGATCTTGTACGGACGGAGCCGTGCCTCCTGCTCGTACGTGTTCGCACCGATGTTGATCTTGTGGCCGCTGGCTTGGTAGTAGATCCACTGCGTGAAGCTGGAGCAGTCGAAGGAGACGGGGTTGTCGCCCTGCAACCGGGGAGCGGCCCAGACGTACGGCTGGCCGATGCCCCGCTGCGCCCAGCGGAGGGCCGCCCGTACGACCGGGTCGTCGGCCGCCGGCAGTACGCCGGTCACGCCGGCGCCGTCCGGGGGCACCGCGGTGCCCTTGCCGTTCTTGGCGCAGTCGGCGTACGTGGCGTCCTTGCCCTTGCTGCCGTCGCCGCCGGGAACCGTGCCGTAGTCGGGGTTGGCCGAGACCTTGCCGTTGAGCCAGTCCTCCGGGTCGACCATGCCGGGACCCTTGTCCTGGCCGGGGACGAAGGGGTTGTCGACGCCGGGGAGGCGTACCTCCCAGTGCAGGTGCGGGCCGGTGACGTTGCCCGTGGCGCCGACCGTGCCGATCTGGTCGCCGCGCTTGACGGTGCTGCCCACCGAGACGGAGATGGTGGTCTGGTGCGCGTACAGGGTGATGACGCCGTTCGCGTGCTCGATGTCGGTTTCGTTGCCGTACGAGCCGCCGTTGCCCGCCTTCACCACCTTGCCGTCGGCGGGGGCGTAGATCGGGGTGCCGCTGGGAGCGACCAGGTCGAGCCCGGTGTGGTAGCCGAGGCTCCAATGCGGGCCGCTCTCGTGGTACTTGGTGCCGAGCTGGTAGGTGCCCTGCTTCAGCGGCCACTGCCAGTCCTTGCCGCCCGCGGGCCGCGGGTCGGCGGCCGGCCTGAGCAGCGGGCGGGAAAAGGCGGCCGGATCCATCCGGGCCGCCTGGTCCCGGCCTCGTCCGGTGTCGCCGCCGTAGGGCGGGGTGGACCAGGAGCGGGGCGCGGACGCCTTGATGCTCAACGCCTCGTTCGGCTGGGCGTCGTTGCCGACCGGCTCGGGGATGTCCGCGTGCTGTCCGAGGGTGGGGAAGCCCGGGTTCTTCTCGACGGTCGTCTTCAGATGGGCGTACCAGCCTTCGATCAGGCTCTTCTCACCGGTGAGGTTGCCGCGGTAGCGGGCGGCCTGCGTGAGGACCACGCGGGGGTAGACGGTGTTGTCCTTCTTCGAGCCGGAGTAGGTCAGCAGGGCGTCCCAGGGCTTCGTCTCGGCCTTCAGCGCATGCAGGAAGTTGGCGGCGGCGAACGCCGCGTCGTCGATGTTGTAGAGGTCCTTCTTGCCGTCGCTGTTGCCGTCGTCGCCGTAGTCCTTCCAGGCGTCGTCGCCGAACTGGAGCAGGCCCATGTATCCGGCGCTGTTCTTGCCCCCCGGCGCGGCGGACGGGTCCTGGCCGAACTTGGTCTCCTGGTACATCTGCCCGGCGATCAGCGTCCAGTCGAGCCCCTCGTAACGGGCCGCGCCGCGCATCGCGGCCAGGATCATCCGCGGGGGTATCTCGTTGCGGGCCGTATCGCTGGGCATGTAGACCTTGCCGGCCGGCATGATCGGGTTGGTGGCCGCCTTGTCACCGGTGTTGCCGCCGGCCGCGTTCTCGCCGTAGTTGCCGCAGGCCGCCTGCGCGGCGCCGCTGCCGAGGCCGCCCACCAGGGCGCTGATCATGACGATGGCGAGGAAGCCGATACCGCCGATCGGCAGCAGGCTGCCGCCGCCGAGGATCAGCAGCCACTTGCCGCTGCCCTTCTTCTTGCCGCCGCCACCGGCGCCACCGCCCTGGCCGCCCCCCCGCTGGGCGGCCGTCTTGGCCGATCTCGCCACCTTGGCGGCCTTCGACGCGGCCGCCAGCACGGCAGGAGCCACCATCGGGTCTCAACCCCCAGCTTTTTCGGACGCGCCCACGTTGCCCAGGCCGTAGAGGTCGAACGAGGAGACCTTCCACGCCCCACCGTCCTTGCGGGCGCTGACCAGCCAGGAGTTGTTCTCCGTACGGGTCTGCTTGCCGTTCTCGGAGCGCACCGCGGTCAGCGACACCACGCTGGACACCATCCGGCCACTGCCGCGGGCGAGTTCGTCGGCGATCATCGCGTCGCGGACCACGGTCGCCTTCCCGGCGGACGAGCAGCGCACTGCCTGGCAGGTGGCCCAGTCCTTGCCCGTGGGAAGCGCGGTCTGCTGGTTCATCTGGTCGCCGCCGACGGTCAGCGCCAGCAGCGGCTTCGCCCAGGTCGCGCTCTGGTCGGTGTGCCTGTACGTGCCCAGTCCGGCCATGTACGAGGCCATCGCCCGGTGCGCCTCGGCCAGTTCCGCCGGTGTGACGATGGCCGGCACGGTGTCGGAGGTACCGGTCTGCTGCGTCCCGTCACCGGCGGGGGCGCCATGGCCGGCGCCCTTGTCCTGGGCGGCCGGCGCGGGGGCCTTGGCGTCCGACGGCGCACCGGGGCCGTCGTCTCCGTCGAAGACGGTGAACACCACCAGGGCGCCGATCAGCAGAACGCCCAGTACCGCCAGGGCAAGTGCCGCACTTCGCTTGTCGTCGGCAGGTGACTCCACCGTCCCGGGCCTCCCTCAGTCAGGTCGCCCGGACACGGTAGGGGGAGGGACGGCCGATGACGCACGCCTTTTCCCCGTGGGGAAAGACGGGGAAAGGGCGGGGAAACATCTGGGCGTTCCGGCGTGGCCGGTCCGGCGGAATCCGTGCGGAGAAACCGCGAAGGAGTCGCCGGGACCCTTCACCGTTCCTGCTCAGACGGAGGGTGCCGCGGGGTCGTACGGGTCGACGGGCAGCGGCTCGAAGGGGTACGCCGTATGCCCGTCCTTGGGGGAACAGGCCGCGAAGGGGCCGAGGTCCGCGTCCAGCAACACCCGCAGGTGCGGGTCGGCGTGGTGGAGCCACCAGGTGGACATGCCCAGTGCCGGGTCGTGACGCAAGTGCTCCCAGGCCAGCCAGAGCGCGGAAAGCCGGGCTCCCGCCTCGGGGTGCTCCCACCAGCGCGGACACCAGGTGGCGGTCGAGCCGTTCACGCGGCGCCGCACCATCTGTGACAGGTACTCGGAGACGAAGACGAAGACGTCGGCGAAGTAGAACTCCACCTCGTCCTCGGCCGACTTCTGTTCGCCCTGCTGCTCGGCGGCAAGGAGGGGGAACGCCTCGCACAGCTGGTCCAGAGCGCCGTCCCGGCGCCGGAGCTCGGCCAGCACCAAATCGCGGAGTTCGGCCTCGACGGCCTGCCCGGCTGCCGTGTCGCCTGCCCCGCGGGCGGCCACCACCCGCCCTTGCCAATCGGTTAGTTGCCTTCCACGCTGGTCCTCCTCCTGGGCCGAGCGAGCTCCGGCCAGAAAGAACGTCAGCTTCGTGTGCATGCCGCCCCAGGCTTTGGTCGCGGCGAAGAAGACCGCCTTCTGCGCCAGGCTCTGGGCGATCCGTTCGTAGTCGCTGCTCAAGTGGGGTGCCTCTCGCACAGGGTCGGTCGGTTAGCGCTCGGTGCCGGACTGCACCCGTGCCGGGGAGGGAAGTCCGGGAGCCGGGTTGATCACGCCGTGGCCGGTGGGGCCGCGTGGGGCCGCGGGCTGGGCGACGGGGCGGGCGACCGTGCCGGGCATGAAGGCGTTGGCGGCCCGCGCGGGCTGTTTCACTGCCGCACGGACGGACAGCTCGTCATAGGTGTTGGCTGACGCCAGCTTCCACATCGCCGCTTCATGCGCCATCCGCTGGTTCTCGGGTACGTCGATGGCGCCCAGCTTCTCGGCGAGGTCCTTCGGGGACTTCTCAGGGTCGTAGTCCCCCATGCGTAGCTGGCAGCGGACGGGGTCGTCAGCCATCAACGCCTGGATCTCGGCGGGAATGTGCTCATGCCGGGGCATCGGTGTCGCGAACTTGATGCCCTCCTTGCCGACCTTGGAATTCTGGAGGAGCGCCGGAACCTCGGTCTTGCCGAGTACCGAGTCCTCGGTGATGTCGGCAGCGAAGGCGATCACCAGGCCCTCGGTTGCCTCGGCGTACCGGTCCGAGAGGGTGTCCCAGGCCTTGCCGTGGGCGCTGTCCAGTTCGTCCGGATCGAAGTCGAAGTGTTGGGTGAGAGCATCCACCACTAGTTCATTGCCAAGGGAGTACGAATTCAGCTGGTGCCCAGCCGGGGTGTCCTCCAGCACTTGCAGGCCGCGAGATTCGCCACACGCCCGTGCCAAAAAGCGGTTGGGTACAGGTGTGTCAGCGCCCTCGAGCTGGGACTGATAGGACCAGAACGCGCGGTGGGGGCCCCGGTCCTCAGTGGTGACCGATCCGCTCTCCGCAAGATTCTCGATGAACTTCAGAAGACCCGGTGCGGCCTCGTCCTGCTTGAGCGTCGACAGGTATTCCCTGTAGATCTCGCCTGCTACCGCGGCCCCGGCCTGCTTGTCGCCAGGCTCTGAGTCGGCGTGTGCCTGCTGGAAGGCAAAGGCCCTGGCTATCTCTTCCGCGGTGGGAGGAGCGTCAGGTCTCACAGGGTCCTCCGTGAGCCTTCAGGGGCATTCACCGTCAGCCGGATCCGTGAGCCGCCGGGAGTGTCGGTGGTCCAGGCCGCGAACGACACTGACTGCACCAGCACGATGCATGCCTGTCCCGGGTGTTCGCCCATCGGCTTCCAGTACGCCATCCGGTAGGGCGTACGGGTTTCGAGGCGGTATTCGCGGGACTCCCAGAACGCCGGCTCGGGCGGTTCCGGGAAGTCCGGTGCGTCCCAGGGCCCGCTCCAGGCCGCAGGCCCCAGCACGCTTTCGGCTGCACTGACGAACGCAGGCCACTCCTCTGCCGCGCGGGCCAGGAGGCCGGGGTTCTCGGACGCCTCATCGGCCTTGACGTGCCACGCCCAGTGGGTCAGGCGCCTGACCGGATGCCAGTTGCCACCTGCTTCGAACTTCCACCTGCCGCCGCCGGGGGTGTCCACGACCAGGTTGCGGTCGGCCGTCTGCGGTTCCCAGCCGTACCTCGCGCACCACTTGCGGCACTCCGACGATCCACCCTGCGGCGGACCCTCCCACACGGAGGCCCAGTCCACCCCGCGCAGACCCTCCAGCTCGGCGGCCAGGTCCTGGGCCGTGCGGCCCGATGTCTCGGTCAGCATTGTTTGCAGCTCCTCGCTCGGTATACGTGTGGGCATCGTGGCATGCGGTCAGGACAGGATGATCCCGAGGACCAGCAGGCCGGTCACCACCGCGCCCATGATGAAGCGGACCTTCGGGTCGCCCTGCTCCCAGAGGTCGTGGACCACGGCCCAGCCCGTGACGCGTGCGGCGCGGCCGTTGTGCAGGCTGGGAGCCGGGTCCGGGTCGTCCGACGGGGCGTCGTCCTCCGGGGCCGGGACTCCGATCGTCCCCTGCTGGGCTTGCGCCACCATGACCAGCCCCTCCAGAAGCTCGGGCATCGTGTGCGGAGTGAGGGGGAAGGCGACGGTGCCGTGCGGGGTTTGCAGGCAGAGCTTCGACTGCCAGGGGTTTCCCGGCTCGTAGCCGTCGATCCAGGCGTGCTGGGCCTCCGTCGCGGGGGGAACGTTCTGCTGCGGGAGGGCGTACTGGTCGCTCAACTCTCGTCCTTCGCAAGGTCGGGGACGGCTCGGCACCCGTCACCCGGGCACGACCCGCCATTCTTGCGGAGCGTGGGGAGGGGCGGGCCGCCCCGGGGTCGCGGGACCGCCTCGCGGGGATTCCCGACTCTTTCCCCGACTTTCCCCACTCTTTCCCCGCAGGGAAAAGGGAAGGGGCGATGGCCTCTTCATTTGCCACACTGCCGTTCCGCACACCTGGCTGAATTCCAGGGGCCCGCCAACCGGTCGGCCGGCGGAGGGGGAGCACACGCGTGGGAGAGACGGACTCGATGACGGACCACAACAGCTCTGCTGGCGGGGTCGGCGGGGGCCGGCCTTCCGGGCAGCCAGGGCCGGTCGGCCCCGCGGGGCACGCCGACGAGCGGCAGGCGCAGCCGCACCCCCGGACGCAGCCGGTGTCCGCTCCCTACGGCTACCAGGGCAACGCCCAGCCCCCGGCGCAGCAGTCCTCGGAGGCCGCGCGCGCTCAGGTGGCGGCGGCCTGGGTGCGCACCACCCGGCCTGGCGCCGTGCCCCCGGCCGAAGCGGCCGTGCCGGTCCTGCCCCCGCGCGCGAACCAGCCGGCGGGGCCGTCGAAGAAGGACAAGCGCGACCGGGCGAAGGCCGCGAGCAGGGCCGCCCAGGACGCCAAGAGGGCCGAGCGCAAGGCCGCGTACGAACAGAAGAAGGCGGCGCGCGAGGGCCGCAAGCAGGGCGGCGGCGCGGCGGCCCCCGCGGCCGCGCCGGTCCCCTCGGCGGCCGCACCCGTGACGACCCGACCGTCTTCCGCCGCCCGGGACCCGAAGGCGCCCGCGCCCGCCGCGGCGCCCGCGGGCTTCGACGTGCCGCGCCCGGGTGGGCGGCTGCCCGTCCAGGGGCGGCGTACGCACGTGGCCCTGCGCGCGACCCTGCTGATCACCACCTGCGCCTTCGCCCTGGGGTCGTGCGGTGTCGCGGGCCTGTTGATCGGCAAGTCGTCCGTCGCGGTGCAGAGCGGCGCCCTGGACGAGAAGGACCTGCAGCGGTACCGGCTGACCGACTTCCCGATCCAGGCCGCGGCGACCTTCGCCGAGGAGTACGTGACGCTCTGCATGACGTACTCCCCGCAGACCGCCGACAAGCGCCGCGACGCGCTGGCCCACTACACCTCGTCGGGCGTGGACCGCGACTGCGGCGTCAGCGGTCAGGCCGGCCAGAGCGTCCGCCAGGCCAAATGGGACGGGACCGTCGAGGAGCTCCCCGAGTACGGTGCGAACGGCCGCTATCTGGGCATCCAGGTCAAGCTGTCGACCGGCCGCACCACCACCCTGTCCGTGCCGGTGTACGTGAAGGACCTGGCCACCGGGTCGGGTCTGCGCGTCGCGGGCAACCTGGGCGAGATGCCGCTGCCTTCGCGCGGCAGCGTTCCCGTCGTCAAGCAGGACAAGGAAGTCGTCGACCAGCCGCTCTCCGACCAGCTCAGGGCGAAGGTGCTGCCCGGCTACTTCAAGGCGTGGGCCGCTTCCGACGCGACGGGGCTGACCCGCTTCACGACCCCCGACGCGACCCAGGCGGCGACCACGGGCCTGGCCGGGGCACTGGCCTCGCCCGACGTCCAGGAGGTCGTGGCGCTCGCCCCGGCGGGCAGTGAGAACGGCAAGGCCGTCCAGTACGGGCCGGGTCAGACGGTGCAGACGCGGGTGACGGTCGTCTGGGGCGGCGCCCCGTCGCCCGGGGCGAAGGGGGCCCCGGCCCCCGTCCCCACCGTGAAGCGGTCCTACCGGCTGACGGTGGTGAACACCGCCCAGGGCTGGTTCATCAAGGACATCCACGGCGGCGTCCTCGACCCGACGGGCGGCATCGCGGACGCCGGAGCGAGCGGTCCCGCCGTCCCGGCGCCCGAGGAGAGCGCCCCGGCCCCGGCGGGCGGCGCCCCGGCGGGCGGCGCCCCGGCCGGCGGAGAGCCCGGCCCCGCCCCGGCCAAATCCTCCTGACCGCAACCCTCGACGTACCCCTTCCCACGTATCCCAGTCGCAGTGAAAGGACATCGCCATGTACCTGGCGGCTACTACTCTCAACGGCATGTTCGGAGAGATCCAGAAGATCCTCCTGGGCATCGGCACCACCGTGGCCGTCTGCTCCCTGCTGATCCTCGGCATCCGGATGCTGCTGTCGATGAAGCGCGGCGACGGCTTGCGCGAGGCGTTCCAGGGGTTCGGCATCATCGCGCTGGCCGCCCTGATCATCGGCGGCGCGACCGGTCTCGCCGGTCTGCTGATCGACCTGGGCAGCCAGATCGGTGGCGGCGGCAGCAAGGGCTGACCGACCCGGGCAGCGGCCGGCGGCGCATCGCCCCCGTCCGGCCCGCACCCGTGACCCACGGTCCGCAACCATGTCAGAGAGGGGGACCGGCTGATGGCACAGGCCGCATCGGACGCACCCGAGCCGATGGTCGCCTACGACCACACGGATCTGCTCAACCGGCCCAAACGCATCTGGAACTGGGGCAACATCCCGCTCCCGGGCCTGCTGCTGCCCGCCTTGGGCGCGGCCTTCGGCTTCGGTGTCCTGTGGCTGGTGGCGCTGCTGTCGCTCTCCGCGTTCCTGCCCTTCCTCGGCATCTCGATGCTGACGTCGGTGCTCTACCTCGGGCCGCCGGTCGGCGTCTACTTCGTGTGGGGCCGGCCGCTGCCCTCCGCACTCACGCTCAGCCAGCAGTTGGTCGTCTGGGCCGACTACTGGTGGCAGCCCAAGCGCCTGCAGGGGCTGGCCGCCGACCGGGAACCCGAGGAACTGCACTGGCAGGTCATCCTCTGGCAGCCGGGATCGCGGCGCTGGCAGCGGCAGTACGAGGAGGCCCGCGCCACGGCGTCCCGGCACGGTTCCTCGTACGCCGGGCAGGCGCGAGCCCTGAACCCGCATGCCGCGCATCCCGCACCCGTACCCGCACCCGCACACTCCGAGACCGCAGGATGAGTCCTTCATGATCATGATGATCCTTCTGGGCGGGGCGGTCGCCTTCTTCGTGATCGCCATGATCATCGCCGCCGCCGGCTCCAAGAAGTCCCAGGGCGGTCAGGGCTCCGGCGGTACGCGCGGCACCGGCGGCCCCCGCAACCAGGCCGCCCGGACCACGCGCCGCGAAGACCTGCGGCTGCCCTACCGCTACGCCGACGACATGGTCTTCGTGCACGGCGAGTCGGTGTGGACCGGCCTCGTGCTGCCCACCGCCATCGACGAGTACCTCAACGCCACCGAGCTCCAGGCGATGGCCGAGGGCCCCGCCCGCGGACTGCTCAACCTCGCCCGCGGCGACCGCAACGTCGAGTGCCACTACCGCAAGGTGTACCGGCCGATCACCGCCGTGGAATGGGCCGAGCAGCTCAACACGGTGGCGTGGGACCCGACCGAGAACTACAAGGCGTACAACCTCCGCAAGGCGGAGTACCAGGAGCGCATCGGAGCGACCCGCGAGCGCAACATCCTGCTGGTCAAGCTGGGGTCGCTGAAGCGGGGGTCGAACGGCAGCGGGGTGCTCCCCGGCGGTGACGACCCGGTCGAGGAGCCGGGCCTGGGCCGCGGCCTGCGCGACACCGCCGACAGGGCGGCGGCGGGTGCCACCGGCGTCCACGACGAGTACCTGTCGCCCGGCGTGCTGGCCCAGTGGACCCAGGTCGCGCGGGAGGTCCACGAGAGCCTGGAGGGCCTGAACGGCGTGCCACTGAGCCGCGAGGAGCTGGTCTGGCTGATCCGCAAGCCGCTCCACGGCGACCTGGCCGTACCGCCGGAGCCGGTGCTCGGGTCCCGCTCCTGGGGACCGGACCAGTTCGACCTCGTCGTCGACTTCTCCGGTGAGAACCACAAGACGCACATCGTGCTGCACCAGTACGACGAGGTCACCGGCGAACAGCACACCAGCTACACGACGACGCTCGTGGCCGCCAGCTGGCCCACCGAGACCCGCTTCCGGCAGTCCACCGCCTGGGCGCGCTACGCCTCGCAGCACGTGGACTTCCCGGTCGAGATCGACATGCGGTTCACCCTGATCCCGTACCTGAAGTTCAAGGACCGGGCGAAGAAGATCAGTGGAAACCTGGTCGACGAGATGAACGACATGGCCAACTCCGGCCGCTCGCCCGGTACCCAGCTCGCCAACCAGGTCACGCGTGCCCAGCACCTCCTCGACGACGTCGAGGAACACAAGATGCCGGGCATGGAGGCGCAGATCCGCTTCACCATCTCCGCGCCCGACCTCGCCGAGCTGGAACGCCGGCGCCGCGTCCTGGAGATGCAGTTCAAGCAGGACCTGAAGGTCACCCTGCTGCGGCCGACCCGCCAGCAGTGGCGGCTGCTCCAGTCCCAGCTGCCGGGCGACGCTCCCAAGCTGCCCATCGCGCCTTACCTGCGGCTGCAGGAGGTCGAGCAGCTGGGCGCCGGCCTGCCCACGGCGGGCACCGAGCTCGGCGACAACCCCGAACACCGGTCGGGCAGGCAGCTGGGCTGGGTGGGCAATCTCGTCGGCTGGGCCGGGAAGATGCCCGTCCACTACTCCTTGCACGTCGGACCCGCCCGCAACGACGGCGGTGGCCTCGCCATCGTCGGTGCGTCCGGCGGTGGCAAGTCGTCCCTGGCGCTGCAGAAGTTCTACGAGGAGTCGGAGGCGGGCGTGCGCTGTCTGGTCATCGACCCCAAGACCGACTTCGCCCAGCTCTGCTACTACCTGGCCTTCGGCTCCCAGGTGAACGACCCGGCCTTCGCGCACGACGCGGACACCGGCCTGCTGGGTACCGAACGCAGCCGCTTCCGGCCGGTCAATCCGGAGTTCTGGGCGGAGACCGAGGTCGTCGACCTCCTCAAGGGTCAGGCCGGCGTGCTCGACCCGTGGGTGGTCGCCCGGGACGTCCCCTCGGGCCGTCTGCTCGCCGAGTCGATGCTCCGCGGGTTCCTCGGCGACGAGGACTACCAGCGCGTACGGCTGCCCGTCATCGAGGCGATGGCGACGGTCGTCGGCTGGTACAACTCCGCGATGCGGCAGGCCACCGAGCAGGGGCTGACCGCCCGGGAGGCGGAGCTCAAGGTGCCGCGGCCGACGCTGTGGCAGGTCGTGGACGAGGTCGTCAACGCCTACGACCACGCGGTGGCCAGCGGGGACCGCGAGGCCGTCAAGGAGCTCAAGCTGGCCCAGATGCTCCTCACCGAGCTGCGGACCCTGCCGTACGCGCGCCTCGCCTTCGCCGAGCGCCCGCAGACGCTGTCCGCGATGCGCAAGCGCCGTACGGTGATCACCTTGCGCGGATTCCAGTCGCCGTCCTCCTCGGACCCGCGCAACTGGAACCCGGCCGAACGCCTGGCCGCCACCGCGCTGATGGCGGTCGTGGAGCTGGGCAGCCAGATGCTCGACGTCGGGTACGAGAAGAACCCGGTGACGGGGGAGATCGGGCTGCGGCCGAAGGCGCTCTTCGTCGACGAGGCGTACGTCGTCACCGCGACCGAAAGCGGCCGGGACCTGATGCGGCGCGCCCTCAAGCAGGGCCGCTCGTACCTGGCGGTCACGGTCCTGATCACGCAGCAGGCCATCGACCTGGTGCAGATCGAGGATTCCGAGGCGCGCAGCGGTGGCGCCAACCAGATCCACACGGTGTTCGCCTTCAAGCAGAAGTCCGCCCAGGAGGCGTCCCTGGTGGCACCGCTCCTCGGCCGGCCCGAGAACGACGCCAAGGTCATCTCGGCCCTGCAGGATCTGCGTACGGGCGTCTGCCTGCAGCGCGACGTCGACAAGCGGGTCGGCACGGTTGCCGTGGACCTCGTCTTCAAGGAGATCCTCGCCGCCACGGACACCAACGGCACCACGCGCCCCGCCCGTCAGTCGATCGACCCGCCGCTCAGCGTGTGGGACTGGACCTTCATGCAGGAGGCGGCCCAGGCCGAGGAGGCCGCGGCCGCGGCGGAGGCCGCGGAGGCCGCCGCCGTCTGACCGACCCGTACCGAGACCGTTCCGAACGCCGTACGCCGTACCTAAGGAGACACCATGCGCCTGTCCAAGAGCCTCACCGCAGGGGCCGCTCTCGTGGCACTCGTGGCCCTGACCGGTTGTGGGGGTGGAAGCGGGGGCGGGGACGGGGACGGGCGGCCTGCGGACGCGGCCTCCGGCGGCAAGCCGGCCGGCAAGAGCCTGCCCAAGGCGAAGGACGTCGCCTCGATGGAGCGCTTCGTCAGCCAGTACACGACGTGCGGGGACCTGGAGACGGACGCGACGCTGGGCCAGTACTCGGAGACCGCCGAGAAGTTCGAGGGTCTGCCGAAGGGCGCCGACGCCGGCGTTAAGGAGCGGGCGTACTGCAAGGGGCAACGGGGGCCGATCGCCATGCTGGCCGTCTCCGACATGAAGAGGTTCCTGCTGGCGATCAAGGCGAACGAGGCCGCCGGGAAGAAGACCATCCTCCTGGTCGGCGCGGACTTCGCCGTCGTGCCCACCGGTAGCGACGACACGCGGGCGATGAAGCCCTCGGGGCTGCTCGTCGCGTCGTGCAACGCCGCCTTCAACAGCAAGCTCCCGAGCGGCTACTCCAAGACCGAAAGCGCCGTCGAAGGCTGCGTCACGACGGACTACATCCCCGCGTAACACCTGCACGCACGAGGCAAGCAGCACAAGGGACTGGCCGAGGGCTGCGTGCTGACCGACCGCGTCGCTCGTAGTCACCGACACCCCGGCCAGTCCCATGTCGCGGAACTCCCGAAGGAAGCAGATGTCCGTGCGCCGTAGCGCCACGTCACGTGAATCCAGTGCCCGAGCCCGTTCGCCACTCGACCTGGTTCGGGGCGCCGGGCGTGCGGTGCGGATCGGTCTGTTCCTGTTGTTCGCGCTGTTCTCCCTGACCATGGCCGTGCCCGTCCCGGCGCAGGCACTCGACTTCGCCTGTGACTTCACGGGCGACGACGACTATCAGATGGACAACCCCGGCAACATCGAATCGATCATCCCGGCAGTCAAGCAGTGGGAGAACGCACGCGGTAAGAACCTCAACGACACGACCGGCCTGTTCGGCGGCCCCACCGAACTTCCGAGGCACGCCAAGAACTACACGATGTACGAGCTCGACGGCATGCGTGGCATGAACTGGTCCATGACCATGCGCGGCCGGGGAGACGCCTCCCAGGACGGCGGGTTCATGGGGTCGAACGCCAACGGTGCCGACGACTGCTCCATCATGGACTTCGTCAACAACGGCATAGCCAACACCGTGTTCGACGGCACCAAGCTGTTCACCCGCGCGGCCATCTCCATCAAGGAGTACGCCTCCAACCCCAGTCCGCTCGGCGGTCTGTACGAGGGGCGCGACAATGCCGTGGACAAGCTCAAGAAAAACCTGTTCATACCTGCCGTCCCCGTGATGATCTCCCTGACCGGGATCTGGGTGTTCGGGAAGTGGCGCAAAAACGAGATGCGTGAGGCGTGGTCCGGCGTCGGCTGGGCAGCGCTGACCACCATCGCCGTCGTGGCCATGCTCACCGGCGGCAATTACAACAAGCTCATCAATGAAGCGGACGCCGGCATCGCCCAGGCCAACTCGCTGCTCAGCGAGGCGGTCCTCAGCGGCCTTTCCGGGAAGATGCAGCCCCCCTGTGACCTGCCTGACGATGCGCCCAACCGGGGTGTGCGCGTCAACAGCTGCGCCATGTACGACACGCTGGTGTTCCGGCCGTGGGCCCTGGGGCAGTTCGGCGACGCCGGCACCAACTGCGTCTTCCGGAAAGGGTCGGGCAGCATACAGGGCGGCGCGTGCGTCCCGAAGAACGCAGGGAAAGAGTGCGACTGGGGCTCCGGCGCGCGGTGTGAGGACCTCCGGGTGATCCAGTTGGTGGCCCAGTCCCGGACCAACAAGGAGATCGGCAAGGATCTCAAGAAGTACGACGATGACTGGGTCCCCATCCGCTATGACATCGCCGGCGGCAAGGACGCCAACGGTGACAAGCCGGACCAGTACATCTACCCCGTCACCTTCGACGAGTGGGCCGGCAGGAACGCCGGCGACCGGCTCGGGATCGCCTTCTATTCGCTGATCGCCGCACTGATCGTCGGTCTGATGGTGATCGTGCTCAGTGCCCTCACGCTGTTGTGGCACGCGGTGACCCTGATCATGATCATCATGCTGCCGCTGATCGCGACGCTTGGCATCCATCCGGCCCAGCAGAAACTGCTCAAGGGCTGGTTGGAGACCTTCATCCACAGCTTCGTCCTGCGTGCCGGCTTCGGCGTCATCCTCACCGTGTTGTTGGTGCTGTACCAGATGATCCTGCCGTCCCGGATATCCCTCTTCATGCAGTTGCTGATGCTGCTGCTGGTCACCATCGCCGTCGTGATGATGCTCAAGAAGCTGCTCTCGGGTGCCTACAGCCCGAAGATCGCGGGTGCGGAAGACGCGCTGGGCGTGGGTGACATGGCGAACTCGCTGACCGGGCAGCTGGGTGCCCAGGGGCAGCGTCTCGCGGGCAATGCCGCCGCCGGGACCGCCAGGGCGGCCGGCCGGGTCGCCGGACGGGGCGCCGGGAACGTCGGACGGGGCATGGACAAGGCCGTACTGGGGGGACGGCTGCAGAAGGGTGGTTGGATCGCGCCGAGCAACCCCAAGCGGAAGCAGCGCAAGGCCGCGCAGATGGGGGCGGAGGTCCAGAAGGACCAGTACGACGAGATGGTGAAGAGGAGGGACTCGGCGCCGGAGCCGGGGCAGCCCGGCGACCAGGGGTCCCAGCCGTCCCGTCGCCGCAGCGGGCGGGTCAGCGCGTCCACGCAGTCGGCGCCCCAGCAGCAGGGGCAGGGGGCCGCTTCGGGACCCGCCCCCGCCGCACCCGCGCCCGCACCGCAGACTCCCGCGCCCGCCCCCGCAGCGCCGCCGGCTCCCCGCTCCGGCGGCCGGGTCAGCGGCGACGACGGAGCGCCGCGTCGGCAGCAGCCAGCGCGGGCGGCGGAGCCGCGGACCCCGCAGCCGCCCGCGCCACCGCACCAGCCTCCGCCGCCACGCAACGGCGACCGGATGCCCCGCTAGGAGACGCCGACCATGGCAAGCGTGATCACCGACCACCCGCCGGGGGAGGTCGCCGCCGAGCTGGGCGCGCTGCTGCGCGTGGACTGGCGCACCGTATGGAACGGGATCCCGGCCGACGAGGACGGGCGCCGCGCGTGGTGCGCGGCCTCCGGATGGGAGCCGCTCTGGCCGGAGGCGGGCCTGTGGGTCCGTACGCGCCGGGGCGGCCGGCTGCACCTGGCCGCCCCGGCGGCCCCGGGCCGGCCGGTGACCTCCGCTTCGTACACGGTGTGGAAGGTCAGGGCCGATACGGCGTCCGAAGCCGCGGACCTCACCGCGGCCGGCCTCGACCGCTACGGGGCCCACCTCGCGCGGACGACCGCCGCGCTGGGCGCTCCCGGCTGGGAGGGCGCCTGGGACAGCCCCGGCTTCCCGGCGCCGCCGGCCCCGGGCCGGTGGGGCGACCGCGACGAGCGTCTGGAGCGGCAGGCCCCGTACCGGCTCGCCCAGTGGAGGTACCCCAACCCGCTCGCACCGGTGATCGTGCTCGCCCTCGACTACCGGCCGGGGGCAGATGCGACGATCACTCTGACCTGCCACGGCCCGGCCGACCCGGAAGCGGCCGCCGGTCCCGGCTGGCTGCTGTGACGTACGAGACGCGAGGAAGAGACAGCGACATGGGCACCCCATTCGAACCGCCGGTGAACCGGACCCCGCAGGAGCTGGTGACCGAGCTGCGCGGGCTGGCCGACGTGCACTGGGAGACCGTGTGGAACGGCCCCCCACTGCCCGGTCAGGGCCTGGACATGTGGTGCGCGCAGTTCGGCTGGACGCCGACCCAGTTCGAGTACGTGCTCAACGTGCGCACCGACACTGGGGGCGAGTTGACACTGAATGCACAGGGCGGCAGCTGGGCGCCGGTGCAGAGCCTGTCCCACTGGGTGTGGGGGAAGACGGCGGACACCGCGGCCGGCAACCCGGACGTGCTGGCCGAGGCGGCGCGCGTCTGGCCCGTCTACGTCACCGCGGTGTCCTCGGTGCTCGGCGAGCCCGCCTGGGAAGGGGCCTGGGACTCGCCGTCCTTCCCGGAGGAACTGGGCCCGTACGCGGTCCCCAAGCCGGAGCACCGGTTGGAGGACAAGAACCCCTACCGCATCGCCTACTGGGAGCTCGCAGCTCCGGGCGGCGCCCTCGCCAGCCTCCGGATCACGCCGGCCCTGGGCACCGCCGACGGGTCCGATGCCGGAGCGGTCAACATGAGCCTGCGCGTGTATCCCCGTCCGCTCGAGGCCGGAACACGATGAGCCCGGAACCGATACCGAAGTACATCGAGCAAGGCGCCCTGCGCCGGGCGAGCGCCCGGTACGAGGCGTCGCAGCAGGCCAGGCAGGACCCGAGGTCCGTAGCGCGACGCATCAAAGCCGCTGCCAAGGCGGCGGAGGCACCCTCGGCGAAGGCATACATCGACCAGCTGGCCGAGGACGAGTCCAAGCTGATCCCGTCCCCCGGTACGCACCCGATCAGCGCCTTCTGGTCGTTCGGGGTGGAACACCCCGCGGTGCCGCCGAACAAGGACGGCGTCCACTTCCTGGACCAGCGCTTCATCGCCGAGGAATGGGCCCACCAGCGGAACAAGGCCAAGCCGGGCGTCGCGCAGACGCTGGAGACCACCCGAGGGGGGCGTGAACTCGACGACATGTTCCTGTGGGAGGACGAGGTCATCGACGCCCTCGGTGGCGCGTCGGCGGGCTTCACCCCGGGGTACGCCAAGGAGACCTGGCAGAAGATCTCGAAGACGTACGCCAAGGTCGCCGAAGGCCGGGCCATCGTGTTCGCCCAGACCGCGCACACCCGGTCCATCCTGCACCGGGAGGAACTGGTCGCGCTGTGCGGCAACCCCAAGGTCGGTCTCGACAACATCCATTTCGCCTACGAGGCGCCGCCCTCGTGGCCGGCGCAGACCCGGGCGGAGGCGGGTACGAACGCGGTCCGGGCGGTCGCCCAGTTCGACGATCCGACCCTGCCGCGGTACATCGACCCGTGGTCCTACGCCGCCGACGAGCCCGAGGTGCGCAAGAACGAGGTCGACAAGGTCCTGGCCGCCGGGACGCCGAACCTGGATGCCGCTGCCGTAAAGGAGCCGCCCCTCCAGGCTCCGCCGAAGAGCGTCCGTACTCCGCTGTGGCAGGTGGGCTTCAAACCCACGCCCACCGCATCCCGGCGCGGGGCCTCCGGGCCGTCCGCCGGCACCGGCGCGGGGGCGGCTCCCGGTCTCGCGCCCCGCCCCCACGCCACAGGAATGGACGGCCCGGCATGACCCCTCGTCCCTCTCGGGCCGGCTCCGCCGGCCTGCGGTCCCTCCGTCGCCTCCTGCGTCAGGAGAAGAGCGACGACTGGGCCGTGCGGCTGCTGCCCCGGGTCGTCTTCGGGCTGGCCGGTGCCTACACGGTCTTCCTGCTCGCCTCGGTCAGCATGTCCTCGTTCGTCGCCGTTTCTGCGGTGCTCCTCTTGGCCGCGGCCGGGTGGCTGCTGCGCCGCCGAGGCCAGTTCCTGCTGGCGCTCGTCTCGACGACCGTCACCTCCGCGGTCACCGGATATCTCGCGGCCGTGGGCGCCATGGCCCGCGGAGAGGCGGACGGACTGCTCAGCGGACAGGCCGTGTTCGGATACTGGGCGCTCGCCGGGATGGCCCTCCTGGGGGCCTGGATCCCCCGGGACCACCCCGGTCGCCGCGGGGTCACGGTGCTGACGGCCGATGTGGTCCTCGTCGTGACGTCCGCCGTGGGAACGGTTCTCCCGGCCGCGTCGGTCCCGCTCGGCTTCCTCGGCGTGACCCTGGTACTGGCCGTTCGCGGTGGCGGATTCACAGCGGTCCGGAGCCGGCTCGGACGGGCGGAGCGCCTGGGTTCGCGACGCCCCGTGCCGACTTCCGATACCGACCGTTAGTTGACTGATGGACCATCACGCCCCAACGCGCACAGGCACGGAAGCCGGTTGTGGAACAACTTTGTCGATGCCAATTGACCTGCTCTAGAGTCCCCGGGAGTCTTGATCAACCCGGGGGGATCTTTCATGGTCACGACAGTACGCAAAGTGCCGCCAACATCCGTTCGGTCAGCCGGTTCCTCCGCCCCACTGCCGTGCCAGCGGCGACCGGACATATTCAGCCAGCCGCTGCTCACCAATCCGCCCGGGGGCAAGGCGGGGCCACCGCTCCAGACGCGCAGGCGCCAGGCGCTGACCCACGCGGCCCGGCAGCTCTGCTCCTCCTGTCCCCTGTGGGCGGAATGCCTGCGGGACGCCGTCGTCCAGTCCGATCCCGGCGGCTACGCGGCGGGCACCACCCGGCAGGACCGGCGGTGGATCCGGCGGCGGATCGCGCTCGGTGACGCCCAGGGGCGGCTGGCTCTCTGGCCGGACCGCGAGGCGAGGCACGTGGACGCCGAGGCCGTACTCGCCGCGTTCCACGCGCTGCAGGAGCACTGGGCGAGCCGACCCGCGCTGTCGTCGGCCACGGGTACGCCCGAGGGTCCGGTCCGCCAGGGCTACGGCAGGGCACACCGCGTCGCGGCAAGCGGCGAGCCGCACACCGGTCAACAGCGAGTCAACACGGACGAGGTATCGATGGCGCCCCCGGCAGGCGAACGGATCACTTTCTCACTCGACGATCCGGCCCGAGCCATACAGACGGCCGTACTCGGCCCCCTGGTGCGCTCCACGCTGTCCACCCTCGAAGTCACCGAGCAGATCGCGGCCATGCTGGTCCGCATGCCCACCACAGGGATCAGGCCGGAGCTGCTGGGCGCCTTGGGCGAAGTGCGCCGACGCCTTGCGGCGTGGTGTGCGGCATCGGGCGATGCCGGTCCGTACCGCCCGGCGGGGGGCGGGCTCACCGGATCGGTGAGCCTGGAACTCGTGACCAGTGATCCGCTCGGAGCCTTGCGGCAGGACATCTTCGAACCCTTGCTGAACCGGCTTGCCGAATCGATTCGCCAGATCGAGGTGCTCACGGCGGTGCTGAGCACCGCACCGGACGACGGTGACGGCGTCGCCCCGGGCGGCAGCTCCCAGGTCGGCGACTCGCCCGACCGAGCGGAACCGGCCGCCCTGCAGACGGCCCTGGGGGAACTCGGCGCGCACATCGCCCAGTACGCCTCCGAGGCGCCACGGCCCCGGGTTGCCGCCTGGCCCGCCGACGGCATCCGGCGCGACACGCCGCTGCGCTCCGTACCGGACCTCGCTTCCGGGGATGCGCCCCCGATCGCCCCGGCAGCCGCGCCGAGCCTCCGGCGGGCCGTCGAGCAGGCGGTGACTTCCTTCCCGGGGCCGTTCACCGGCCGGGACGTCCTGCTGGCGCTGCCCCGGGGGGCGTACCGACAGCCTGCGAAGTCGGTCAGCAACGCCTTGTCCGCCATGTCCCAGGCGGGTCGCCTGCTGCGCGTGTCCCGCGGCAGGTACGCCCTGGCCGCTCCGTCCACCGGCGTATCCGCCGCGAGCTCCTGAAGGGGTCCGCACCATGCATCCCACGCACCCGGCCGCCGAAGTCCGCGTCTTCTCGCACAGCGCGGGGCTCATCGACGGCGTTCCCGTGACCGCACCGCCGTACGTCGACATCCAGGAGGTCGTGATCGCGATCCTCCAGCAGCGCGCCCAGCAGATGGGCGGGCCGGCCCCGGCGACGATCAGCGACGACCGCTACGGCGGCACGATCCGCATCCTGATCCACCCGGACGGAACCACGGAACCGGCGGACTGAGCCGCTCGCCGGCCGCCGAAGGCCCCTCGTCCGTGGGCCGTGGCCGCCTCCGGAGCCGGTGACACCACCCCCAGCCGTAACCGGCGGGGGAGGAGGCCATGCCGGCTCCGGAGGCCGGGCGCTCCATCGCAGGGCCGCCCGAATCGGTCCCGGGTGGTCAGGAGGTGCGGGCGCGCTGGGTGATCACGATGCAGGTGAGCACGATGGCGGCGGTGAGCGGGACGGCCGGGGTGATGTGTTCGCCGAGCAGGAGCACCGCCCACACCAGCGTCAGCAGCGGCTGCGCCAGCTGGAGCTGGCTCGCCCGTGCCACGCCGATGAGGCCCATGCCCTTGTACCAGACGACGAATCCGCCGAACTGCGAGATCCCGGCGATGTAGGCCATGCCGACCAGGGCCTTCGCGGTGAAGTGGACGGGCTCGTGCGGGAGCGCCCACAGGGCCACGGCGAGGTTGACGGGGGCGGCGAGCACGACGCCCCAGGCGATGACGCGCCAGCCCGGCATGCCCGCTCCGGAGAGCCGGCCGCCGAAGGCGTAGCCGGCCGCGCAGACCAACAGGGCACCGAAGAGGTAGAGGTCCGCGACGGTGGGCCGGCCGTGGTTCTGCGACAGCGTGTACACGATGACGGTCGCCGCTCCGAGGCCCGCCGCAGCCCAGAAGACCTTGGACGGGCTGCGCCGGGTGAGGACGGCGGAGAACACCGCGGTGGCCATCGGCAGCGCACCGATCACGACCGCCGAGTTCGCGGTGGACGAGGTCTGCAGGGCGAGCGTGGTGAGCAGCGGGAAGCCGACCGCGCAGCCGCCGGCGACGACGGCGAGCCCGGGCCAGTCCGCGCGGGCCGGCAATGGCGCCCGGGCGATGAGGAGCGCGGCGCAGGCGATGACGGCGGCCAGGACGCCGCGGACCCCGATGGCGCTCCACGGCCCGAACCCGTCGAGCGCCCACATCGTTCCGGGGAAGCTGAAGGAGAAGCTGACCACGCCGAGGGCGGCGAAGAGGGTGCCGCTGGAGACCGCGGGTGTGGTGAGGGGGGCGAGGGAACCCTGCTGTGCCGTCATGACTGTCCGTTCTTGCGGTTGCGGGAGATTTCTTCCAGCCGTACGGAGATGACCTGCGCGAACCGGGCGGCGGCGCTTTCGGCGAACGGCATGCTGAACGAGGGCTCGCAGAGCTCCAGTTCGAGGACGAGCGGCTTTCCGTCGGCATCGCGGATGAGGTCGACGCGGCCGTAGAGCAGCGGCCCTCGGAGCTCCAGGTGGGCGGCCGCGGCGTCCAGGGCCGCCGCGGCGACCGCCCGTTCGTCCTCGGCGGCGTCCCGGGCCGTGCGGGCCTCCTGGGTCGGCTCGTCGACCGTGCCGTCCGGCAGGAGGAGCGCGCGCTTGCGGATGGCGTGGCTGTAGACCCCGTCGAAGTGGATGAGGTCGGTCTCGCCGTCGTGGTCGACCGAGTCCAGGTAGGGCTGCAGGATGACGTGGCAGCCCTGGTCGAGCAGCTTGGCCACGTACGCGGCCGCCTCGGTCCCGGACGACCGGGGGAAGCGCTGCACGTCCCTGGAGTAGGCGCCGACGGTCGGCTTCACCACGATCTCCCGGGCCCGGTCGTGCCGGGCGAGGAACGTGCGCAGGGCCGCCGCCGGGTCGGCCCCGGGGGCCACGAAGCCGCTGGGTACGACCGGTACGCCGGCCGCGGCCAGATCGGCGAGGTAGCGCTTGTCGAGGTTCCACCGCACCACAGGGAGCGGGTTGAACAGGTACGTCACGTCGGTGACGTACTCGCACCAGTCCAGGAACTGCGGGAGGCTCTCCACGTAGCTCCACGGCGAGCGCAGCAGCACGGCGTCGAAGCGGTCCCAGTCGATGTCCGGGTCTCGCCAGGAACATATCTCGGCCCTGATTCCGGCCGCTTGGCAGGCGTCGAGCAGCAAGGGCATGTCGTAGTCGATGGCGAGGCTGGTCTCGTCGGTGACCAGGGCCAGATGGTTGCCCATCGGGTGAACTCCAATACGGGGGGGAGAGGCGGGGGACCAGGAGGAGGGCCGGGCGGCTACCAGGGGACGGTCTCCGCGCCGTGGGTGTAGCTGCCGGTCGGGCCGTCGTCGCCGAGGAGCGCCATCGTGACGCTCGTCCGGGCTCCGTCCACGACGTCGAGATCGCCCGCGCCGTCGTTCATCGCGGTCCTGGTGTAGCCCGGGTGGACGGCGTTCACCTTGACCGGTGTCCCCCGCAGCTCGTAGGCGAGGTGGACGGTCCAGGAGTTGACCGCGCTCTTTGAGGCGCTGTAGGCCGGGAGCGACTTGAACATGGGGCTGTACGCGTACGACTCGGGGTCGCTGTGCGTGGTCAGCGAACCGAGCAGGCTGGACACGTTGACGATGCGTGCGGCCGGCGACCTGCCGAGCAGCGGCAGGAAGGCCGTGGTCACCTCGACGACGCCGAACAGGTTGGTGTCGAAGGTCTCCCGCCACTGCCGCAGCGGCTGCTCGGACGGCTGCTTCCCGTACTCCTCGACGCGGATGCCGGCATTGTTGACGAGGATGTCGAGGCGGCCGTGCCGGCTTTCCACCTCCCGGGCGGCGGCCCGGATGCTCTCCGGGTCCGTGATGTCGAGTACGAGCGGGTCGACGGGCAGGCCGTCGCCGCGCAGCGCGGCGGCGGCCCGGTCGACCGCTTCGCGGTCGCGGCCGGCGAGCAGGACGTGGACGCCGGCGGAGGCGAGCTGGCGCGCGGTCTCGAAGCCGATGCCCCGGTTGGCGCCGGTGACGAGGGCGAGTCCGGGCAGCGGTTCGGGCATGGGGATCTCCAACACAGGGGTGGGGTAGTGGGGGATGGGGACGGCGGTACCGGTCCGCTAGAGAACGGTCAGGAACTTCGCCACGGGCGCCCCGAAACGGGCGGTGTCGATCAGGAAGGCGTCGTGCCCCTCCCGGGAATCCATTGCCGCGAATTCGACGTCCGTGCCACCGGCGGAGAGGCCCTCGGCGATCTGCCGCTGCTGCCGCAGCGGGAACAGGATGTCCGTCTCCACCCCGATGACCAGCGCCTTCTCCAGGCGGATACGGGAGAGCGCCTCGTCGGTGGCGGTACCGCAGGACTCGCCGAGGTCGAACCGGTCCATGCAGCGGCTGAGGCAGAGGTAGCTGTTGGGGTCGAAACGGCGGGCGAAGCGCCGGGCATGGCGTTCCAGGTAGTCCTCCACCTGGAATTCGTGGCCGAAGGGTGCGTCGCGGCCGTCGGCCGCGCGGTCCTGCGGCGCGATCCGCGCGCGGCCGAACCGTTCGTCCCACTCCCGAGCCGACCGGTAGGTCAGCATGCCCAGCTTGCGCGCGGTGAACATGCCGCGCTGCGGGTAGCGCCCGTCGTCGTACCGCCCCCCGTTCCAGTGCGGGTCGCACCGGATCGCCTCGCGCTGGAGGGAGCGGATCGCGATCGAGAACGGCAGGGCGCGCGCCGCGCCGCAGATGTTGACGTGGCCGCGGGCCAGCCCGGGATGGCGGCCCAGCAGGGACAGGGCGCTCATGCCGCCCATGGACGTGCCGATCACGCACGCCAGCCGGTCGATGCCCAGCGCGCGAACGGTGTGGGCCGCCGCGTCGGCGATGTCCTCCATCGACAGCTCGGGGAAGCCGGGTCCGTAGGGCTCGCCGGTGGCGGGGTCGACCGACGCGGGCCCGGTGGACCCCTTGCAACTGCCGAGCGAGTTGAGGCAGATCACGTACCAGCGATCGGTGTCGACGGGCTTTCCGGGCCCCACCATCGCCTCCCACCAGCCGGGGCCGGTGTCGGCGGGGTGGGAGGCCGCGTGGGCGTCGGGCGAGAGACCGGTGAGGATGAGGACGGCGTTGTCGCGCTCCGGGGTCAGCCGTCCGACGGTCTCGTACGCGATGCGCGCGCCGGTCAGCGTTCCGCCCAGGCGCATGGCGAACCGTGCGGGGAGGTAGGCGAAACGGGCCGCGGGGGGGATGAATTCCCTCATGTGTCTGGTTCCTGCCAGGTGGTGGTGTGCCGCGAGACGATGGGGCCGCCTGCCGGGGGTCAGGCCACGTCGGCGCCGGATCCCAGGGACGCGAGCCACTCGTCGTCCGAGCCTTCGGCCACCCCTTCCATGAGGAACGTGGAGAGGTAGCGCTCGCCGGTGTCCGGGAGCATGGCGAGCAGCACGGAGCCCGCCGGCGCGGTCTCGGCGACGCGCAGCGCGGTCGCCAGGGTGGCGCCGGCCGAGATGCCGGTGAAGATGCCCTCCTCGGCGGCGAGGCGGCGCGCGGTGTCGCGCCCCTCCACCTCGTCGACGGTGACCAGTTCGTCGATGACGCTGGCGTCGAGCACGCCGGGTACGAAGTTCGGGGCCCAGCCCTGGATCCGGTGGACGTTCCACTCCTGTCCGGCGAGCACGGCGGCGTTGTCCGGCTCGGCGGCGACGATCCGTACGCCGGGGCGGGCCGTCTTCAGCATCTGGCCGACGCCGGTGAGGGTGCCGCTGGTGCCGAATCCGGTGACGAAGTAGTCGAGCCGCTTGCCCGCGAAGTCGCCGAGGATCTCCGCGGCCGTGGTCTCGCGGTGGTACGCCGGATTGGCCGGGTTGTCGAACTGGTTGGCCCGGAACCAGCCGTGCTCCGCGGCGAGTTCGTCGGCGATCCGGTTGCCGCCGCTGCTGCCGAGGTGGCCCGGGAAGAGGAGCACCCTGCCGCCGTAGGCCCGGATGAGCTTGCGCCGTTCCGCCGAGTACGTGTCGCCCATCACCGCCACGAACCGGTAGCCGCGGGCCGCGGCCACCATCGCCAGGGCGATGCCGACGTTCCCGGAGGTGCACTCGACGATGGTGTCGCCGGGCTTGAGCAGCCCCTTCGCCTCGGCGTCGAGGACGACCGAGAGTGCGAGGCGGTCCTTCACGGAGCCACCGGGGTTGAACGACTCGACCTTCACGTAGACCGTTGCGTGCGCCGGGGACATGCGGTGCAGCCGGACGATCGGGGTACGGCCGATGGTGTCGAGGATGCTGTCGTGGAGGGGCATCGGAAGGTACTCCTTGGACGGTGTGGGTGGTGTTCCGGGACGGGGACGGCAGGACTAGGCGGCCGGGCTGCTCTCGAAGGCGGGGGCGACCATGGCGAGGATCGTTTCGACCGCCTGTGCGCTCAGCTCGTCGTCCAGCGGGGCGTTGAACTCGGCGAGTTCGACGCCGCGGAGCTGCTCCGCCGGGATCGCGTCGAAGATCGCCCGGATCTGCTCGGGCAGCAGGCCGTCCGGCACCGTGTAGTCCGCCGGTACGTGGCCCGGTTCGAGCACGTCCCAGTCGATGTGCACCCACACCGGGGAGTCGCCGATGGCCGCCAGGACGTTCTCCGCCGTGGTCTGGGCCGGGGGGATGACCCGGACGCCGTGCTCGGCGATCAGCCCGCCCTCGGCCTCGTCGATGTCGCGGGCCCCGACCAGGACGGCCTGCCCGGGGCGCAGGCCGGAGCCGTGGCCGCTGTCCCAGAGCCCGCAGGCGCCGGCGAGGACCATCCCGCCCAGGTACCCGGTGCCGGTCGTCTCCGGCGTGTTGAAGTCGCCGTGCCCGTCGATGTAGAGCACGACGGCGTCCGGGTGCTCCCTGGCCACGACCGGCAGCGTGCCGAGGCTCGCGGAGCAGGTGTTGGAGATCAGCACCGTCCGGCTGCCGTTCGCGATGCTCTCGGTGACGGCCCGGCGCAGCCCGGTCAGCGTCTCCCGGGCCTGCGGAAGGCTGACGCTCCAGTCGTCGTCGGCGGGCGGCGCGGGCTCGCCGATGAAGCGGGCGGTGAGTCCGTAGCGGTCCTCCAGGGCCCGCGCGATGCGGGCGGCGCCCTCGATCATCCGGGGCTCCCGGTCGGCCACCCGGCCCTGGGACACGATGAGCTCGATCATTTGGTGAGCATCTCCTGTTCGTTTTCGAAAGCCGGCTGGGGCCGGAAAGGGCAGACGCCCTTTCGTTCGGCGTTCTCCTCGATGAGCCCGTACTGGAGCCATTCGAGTGCTCCGACGCCGTAGGAGCCCAATTGCGGCGAGTGCTGCATTCCGTCGTAGAGATGTATTCGATTGCGGATGTTGGCGCGGACCTTCCGGCCGCTCGGCGTCTCGCCGGCGAACACGTCGAAACGTTCCCGCGGATTGATGACGATGGCGAAGTGCTCGCCGAGATTCCGGCTGCGCCGGTTCAGGTGCGCGGGACTGCTCATGTTGCAGAACAGCGGCATCCCGTTGAAGCACATGGACCAGGATGCGGAATCCGGATCCGGCCCGACGTCCGCCGGCCAGGGGGCGGGGTCGAGGTGGTGCAGTTCCTGTAGCACCCACCAGCCGAAGGCGTGGTACTCCTCGACCGTGCGCGCGGTCACGGCCTCCTTCGAGAACATCACGAGCAGCGGATATGCCGTGTCGAGCTGTCCGTCCCAGTCCCGGGACAGCCCGACGTACTCGGTGAGGGCCGCCGCGAGGTGCCGGAAGCCGTCGCTGTCGGCGCTCTCCACGAAGACGAACCGCAGGAGCTGCTTCCGGAACGCGTTCCGGGAGAAGACGCACGGGAAGTCCGGACCGCCGAGCCGGGACGCGATCTGGTCGAAGACGGCGCGGTGCCATCCCCCTCCGCCTTCGAGGACTTGCGTCTGGGAGATCAGCTTCGTGGTCTGCTGCAACCTTTCCACCTGAGCATCCATTTCTACGGGCCCTGCCGTTTCGAATGAGGGGGGATGAGAGGGTCGATGCCCTTTCCGGGACGTGCCGCGACTCCGGCGCATTCGTGCGGAGGCGGAGATTTCGGTACGGGTTCGGTCCATGTCCCCACCGGGGCCTTCTGATTCGCTTCACCGGGCCGCGGCGTCGCCATCGTTCCGCAGGAATTCCGGGTTCCGCAACGTCTTGCCACCAAGGGCTCAGTGGGGGTGTACACCGCGTACGCCGATGGTTGTATGGCGATGCGCCCGAGCCCATTCCTAGGCTGCGGCCGTGATGAATTCCGCTGGCCACCTGAGCGTCCCCGTTTCGGCTCGCATTCCGGCTCTCCGATGGCACGACGCCGCACATGCGGCGCGTTTGTGCTGGGCGGAAGCCCGCCCGTCGGTACAGCTGGTGTTCCTGCTGCGGTTCGTGGTGGGGACGGTGTCCGCCGGTGAGCTGCCGCAGGCCGCGGGCCGGACCGTGCTCGGCTTGGCGGCCTGGTGGTGCGCGGTGTCCTGCGCGTACCTGCTCAACGGCGTGACGGACGTCCGGGAGGACCGGGCGAACGGCTCCCGGCGGCCGATCGCCCGGGGCGACCTGCCCGTTCGCACCGCCGGGTCCGTCACGGCCCTGCTGGCGGTCGCCGCGCTGGTCCTCGGGGGCCTGGCCGGGTCCGGGGTGCTCGGGTGGGTGGTGGGCTTCCTGCTGCTCGGCTGGGTGTACTCGGCCTCCCCGGTGCGGGCGAAGGAGTCGAGCGGGCTCTGCGCGGTGGTGGTGTTCGGCCTGGGCGCGACCTCGTACGCGGCGGGTGTCTCGGCGGCCGGGTCCGGGTGGACCGCGACCGGCGGGGTGTTCGGCTGCGTGATGGCGGCCTGGATGGCTCTGGTCGGTTCCCTGGTCAAGGACTTGGGGGACGCTGGCGGGGACGCGGCCGGGGGGCGGCGCACCGTGGCGGTCGTGCGCGGAGTGGCGGCGGCGCGGTCCCTGGCCGTGGCGGGTGCCGTGCTGGTCGGCGCGGCCGGGACGGCGGCGGCCGCCCTGTGGGCCCCGCTCGCCCTCGTGGGGACGGTGCCGGTGGCGGCCGGGGCGGTGTGGGTGGTCGCCCGGGTGGTGGGCGACGCCCGGCGGGCCGACGCGGACCGCGCACAACGGCGCGGCGCCTACCGGGCCTTCATGGTCACGCAGTACGGCGCGAACCTGCTCATGCTGGCCGCGTTCGCCGCAGCGTGAGCCGGGACGTCAGCAGGGTCGGATCAACCCTGGCCGGGGAAGGCCTTGTTGAGCGCCTGTACCCGGGAGCCGGCCCCCAGCTTGCGGTAGGCGTTGTGCAGATGGCGCTTGACGGTGGCCTCGCTGATCTCGAACCTGCGGCCTATCAGCCGGTTCGTCAGCCCCGCCCGGACCGCCTCCAGGATCTGCCGCTCCCGTAGGGTCAGCAGATCCAGTGCCGACGCGTCCGAGGCGTCCCCGGCAGCCCCGGGAGCCTTCTCCGCCTCTTCGGGGACGGACGGCCGCTGGGCCTCCTCGTAGCCTCTGATCCCTTGGTACAGGCGGCTTCCGGCAGCGGCCCGGAAAGCGGTGCTCACGGTCTGCGCCGCCGCGTGGCGCTCATCGGCCCGCACCAGTTCGACGGCCTCCCCGACCGCGACCTGCATGGCCTGCCAGAGCACCTCCGCCGCACGCACCGACTCGGAGACCGGAACCTGCTGCACCACGCGGTGGGCCCCGAGCAGCCGGGAATACTCCCGGACCCCCGGGGGCTCCGCGTGCTCACCGGCCTCCAGCGCGTGCGCGCACTCGGCGACGATGTTCTCCGCCTGATGGCGGCACTGCCGCCAGATGTCCTCGCGTGACACCAGTGGGCTGCCGAGTCGTCCCAACGCCGCCCGGTACGCCTCGATGATCTCGGGTGTGGCGGAACGAAGCTGCCGGGCAGCCGCCTGATGACCCACTGATGTCTCCTTCCGGCCACGAAGCGCCGTGGTCGCCCGTCCCGGGCGACGCTCTCCGTGTGGTGGCGTGGGCAAGCTAACATCCGAGCGGTGCCCCCGAAAGAGAAGATCCAATTGGTGGGATCGCGGGTCACCGCGCGTAGTCGTCGCTGGCTGTGCCCCCAGGTGCGGGCCGACGTCACCTGCTGTGAACCGGGCGCCCGACAGCTCCCCTTCGGCTGCTCCGCCGACGTGGCGGACAGCGCTTTCCGTGGACGCGGACGCGACCCGCGTGGCCCCCGGTGGCCGGTTCCGGTCGCCGTGGTGAGGGGGGAGGGCTAGCTTTGGTTGGTGGTGCTCGGGGGTCTCGTGGTAGGAGGCCAGGCATGACGAAACGTTGGCGCGGTGCGGCGGTCGGGGCGGCCGCGGTGGGGCTCGTGGTGGTACCGCTCGGGGTCAGCGCGGGTTACGCCTGGGACACGGCCGGCTCCCCGGCCGCCGTGACACGTGCGGCAGCGCAACCGTCGCCTGCGCCGTCCGACGAATTCGCACAGCTGACGCCCGCCGTGCAGCGGCAGTTGGACGAGGCCGTCCAGAAGGTGATGAAGGAAGCCCAGGTCCCAGGAGTGATCGTCTCGCTTTCGGCGCCCGGCAAGGGCACCTACGAGCGGACCTTCGGGGTGGCCGACAAGGCCACCGGTGCTCCGATGAAGCCGGACCTCAACATGCGGATCGGCAGCGAGACCAAAACCTTCACCGTCACCGCCCTGCTGAAACTGGTCGACGCGGGCAAGGTCGGGCTCGACGACCCCATCGGCAAGTACGTCTCCGGCGTTCCCAACGGGGACCGGATCACCCTGCGCCAGCTCGCCGAAATGCGCAGCGGCCTCTTCAACTACTCGCAGGACCCGGGGTTCTTCAAGGCGCTGACCAGCGACCCCCAGCGCGCGTTCACCCCGCAGGAGCTGCTGGCGTACTCCTTCAAGCACCCGGTGATGTTCGCGCCGGGAGCCGACTTCTACTACTGCAACACCAACCTGATCCTGCTCGGACTGGTGGTGGAGAAGGCCAGTGGGGACAAGCTCTCCGACTACATCCGGCGCAACGTGCTCGAACCCGCCGGACTGCACCACACGCTCTTCCCCACCGGCGCCGAGTTCCCGAAGCCGCACGCCCAGGGCTACACGAACCAGACGGCAACCGGGAAGACCCAGGACTCGGCGGACTGGGACCCCTCCTGGGGCTGGGCCGCCGGAGCCATGATCTCCGACCGCGATGACCTGAGGACATGGGCCAAGGTGCTGGCCACCGGCACCCTGCTGACGCCGGAAACCCAGGCCCAGCGGTTGAAGGTGCTGAACGCGGACGACATCCCGGACTCCGGGTACGGCCTGGGCATCTTCAACGTCGACGGGTGGATCGGGCACAACGGCTCGCTGCCCGGCTACCAGTCCCTGACCATCTACCTCCCCGGGCCGCAGGCCACCTTGGTGGTGCTGCTCAACACCGATATCAGCTACCAGGGCGCCGAACCCAGCACCCTCTTCGGCCAGGCGATCACCAAGACGGTGACTCCGGACCACGTCTTCGATCTGCCCGCCCAGCCCGTGACCGGCCACTGAACCTGCCGCACAATGGGCCTCATGGACGAACAGACGCCGGGAGAGCGGGACGTGCGGTTGCGGGTCGCCGGAGCGGCGGACGTCGAAGCCGCCGCCGAGCTGTTCCGCGGCTACCTCGACTTCTACGAGGTGAAGGTCGAAGACCCGGACGCCCCGCGCGCGTTCCTCGCCGAACGCATCCGGGGCGACGAGTCGCTGGTCCTGCTGGCGGACGTCCCGGGAGTGGGCACGGTCGGCTTCGCGCAGGTCTACCGGACCTTCGCCTCGCTACAGCTACGGCCCGTGTGGGTCCTCAGCGACCTGTACGTGGCCCCCTCCGGCCGGCGCACCGGCGCCGGCCGGGCCCTGCTGCGGGAAGTGGTGCGTCGGGCGGCGGAGGCGGGCGTCTGCGGGGTCCAGCTGGAGACCGCCTACGACAACCACGTCGCGCAGGGCCTCTACGAGTCGGAGGGCTTCGTGCGGGAGGGGTACCACATCTACTTCCACGAGCTGGGCTGAGCGGTCGGTCCGCGCCGAACCGGCCCCGGCTCGGGCGGGTTTCAGATCAGGCGCGTTTCACGTGAAACAACCGCGCGGGGTCCCGCCAAGCCGGCGGTTCGCCGGGCTCACTTCGCGTCCGCGTAGCACTCCACCACGGCCGTGCTGAACGGGAACCGGACCGGGGTGTCGCCGAAGGTGATCCGGCCGGCCAGGTCGCCGGCGGTGCGGATGGCCTGCGCGACGGCCTCGGACTCCGCCGCGGGGCAGTGCACGATCACCTCGTCGTGCTGGAAGAAGACCAGCTCGGCCCGGAGCCCCTCGGCGGCGATGGCCTGGCGCAGGGCGGCGAGCATCAGCAGCGCCCAGTCGGCGGCGCTTCCCTGTACGACGAAGTTACGGGTGAAGCGGCCGCGGGCACGGGTGTTGGTCGAGGCGTAGCCGGGGGTCCAGGCGCCGTCCTCCCGGTCCTGCGGGAGCCCGGCCTCGCCGTCGTCATCGGCGGAGCCCGCGGGCGGCGGGCAGGTCCGGCCGAGCCAGGTGCGTACCAGCCGGCCCTCTTCGCCCGCCTTGGCGGCGTCGTCCACGTAGGCCACGGCCCGGGGGAACCGGCGACGGAGCGCGGCGAGGTTCTTGAGGCCGTCCCCGGAGGTCTGTCCGTAGACGGCGCCGAGGACGGCCAGCTTGGCCTTGTCCCGGTCGCCGGAGAAGCCTTGGCGGGAGATGGAGGTGTAGAGGTCCTCCGGGCGGCCGGCCACCTCCATGAACGCCGGGTCGCGGGAGATCGCGGCGAGCACCCGGGGTTCCATCTGGTCGGCGTCGGCGACGACGAGCCGCCAGCCGGGGTCGGCGACGACGGCCCGGCGGATCACCTTGGGGATCTGCAGCGCGCCCCCGCCGTTGGTCACCCAGCGGCCGGTCAGGGTGCCGCCGGGGATGAACTCGGGACGGAAGCGGCCGTCGTGCACCCAGTCCCCGAGCCAGGACCAGCCGTGGGCGGTGTAGATCCGGTACAGCTTCTTGAACTCGATGAGCGGGGCCACGGCCGGGTGGTCGAGCCCCTGGATCTCCCAGCGCCGGGTGGACTTGAGTTTGATCCCGGCCTCGGCGAAGGCCTTGACGACATCGGCGGGCAGCTCGGGGCGCACCCGCCGGCCGAACGCCTCGGAGATCCGGTCGGCGAGCTCGGCGAGGCGCCGGGGCTGGCCGCCGCCCGCGTAGCGCTCGCCGAGCAGCTCGGTGAGCAGGGCGCGGTGTACGTCGGCCCGCCAGGGCAGCCCGGCCTGGTGCATCTCGGCGGCGACGAGGAACGCGGCGGACTCGGCGGCGGTGAGCAGGCGCGTGCGGTCGGGGTGGGCGGTGGCGTCGTGCCGTTTCGCCTGGTCGGCGTGGACGGAGACGAGGGCGTCCAGGGGGACCGGGGCGGGCCGCGGGTCGAAGAGGGAGTCCTGGGTCCCGGGTTCGGCGGCGCGGGCCGGGGGGTCGGGCGGGACGGGAAGCCCGTTCAGCCGGGCCCAGGCGGCCGCGGCGGAGCGGGGTTCGCCGAACCGGCCCTCGTGGCGGAGCAGCAGCAGCTCGGCGTCCTCGACGTCGTAGCACCGCTCGACGCGGACGCCGGCGGCGAGCAGCCGGGGGTAGACGGCGGCGGTGGACTGCCAGACCCAGCGGGTGCCGGTGGGGGCGGAGCGCACGGCGTGGGCGGGGTCGCGGACGCGGAGCGGAGCCGGTGCGGCGGGGGCCGGTCCGGGCGGGGCCGGTGCGGCGGGGGGCAGGGGGGCGGCGTGCCACCAGCCGTCGTCGGCCTCGGCGAGGGCCCAGTGGGGGGTGCGGCCGGTCATGGGTGCGAGTGTGCCACCGGGGGGTGACAGAGGCTCCGCGGGTTGCTCCGCCGGGTTGCCGGGTTGCCGGGTGGTCGGGTGCGGCGCCGTCGCGCGGAGCGGCCCCGGCTGCGCCGGGCTTGCCGGGGCTCCGCCCCGGACCCCGCGCCTCAATCGCCGGCGGGGCTGGAGGTGCCGCCCCGCTCGCCCGCAGGGCTGGAGAGGGCCGGCGGGGGTGGGAAGACCGCCGCAGTGGTCGGCAGGGAGGTGGCCCACCAGGGCTGGGACGGGCCGTGGGAGGGTGAAGGGGTGAAGGACATCGTCGATCGGGCCTGCGAGGCCGCGCTCTATGCCCAGGACGACGCCGCGCTGGATGCCGGGGCCTCGTTGCTCGCCGCCGATGCCGCGCGCTGGAGCGGGGCTGCGAGCGAGTTGCTGGGGCGCGGGCAGGCGTACGTGCGGCAGGCCTGGGAGCGCGGCTGGCGCCCGGCCGACGTGCTGCGGCTGGTCCGTCGGGACCTGGACGAGCGGCACGCGCGCATCACCGCCGACCTCATCGCGGCCGAGGCGCGCCGCTACGCCCGGCTGCCGGAGCGGTGGACGGACGCCGAGGTGTGGTGGTCCGAGGACGGCCGCTACGGTGACCGGCTCGCGCAACGCGAGAAGACGGACCGGTTCACGCTGGCGACGGCGGTGCTGGAGGTGTTCCGGCTGCTGATCCGGCTGCCGTCGATCGAACCGGTCGGCCCGCTCCCGGGCGACCCGGCCGACCCCCTTGAGCACGCCCACATCGAGCCCCGGATGCTCGGGCGGATCCGGGCCCTGCTCGCGAAGGCCGAGGCGACCACATATCCGGAGGAGGCGGAGGCGCTGAGCGCGAAGGCCCAGGAGCTGATGGCCCGGCACACCGTCGACGAGGCCCTGCTCGCCGCCGGGCGCGGAGGGCCGGCCCGGACGCCCGGCGCCTGCCGGATCGGCGTCGAGCCGCCGTACGAGGAGGCCAAGGCGGTACTGCTCGACGCGGTGGCCACCGCCAACCGCTGCCGCGCGGTGTGGAACAGCGGTTTCTTCTTCTCCACGGTGGTCGGCTTCGAGAGCGACCTGGAGGCGGTGGAACTCCTGTACACCTCGCTGCTCGTACAGGGCACGGCGGCGATGACCCGCGCCGAGGCCGCGCAGCGCTCCGGCGGTCGCAAGCGCACCAAGACCTTCCGGCAGTCCTTCCTGCTCGCCTACGCCAGCCGGCTCGGCCACCGGCTGGCCGAGACCGCGGAGCACACCGCGTCCGAGACCCCGGGCCACCTGCCGGCGCTGGTGGCCCGGGACGTCGCCGTCACCTCCCGGGCGGAGGAGATGTTCCCCCGCACCACGACCACCCGCCTGCGCGGCGCCACCGACCACGCGGGCTGGGAGGACGGCACGGCCGCCGCCGACCGGGCCCACATGGGCGGCCGCCGTCGCCCCCTGCCGGGCTGACGCCCGCGCCGCCGGCCGTCGGCCGCTCCCGTCCCGTTACGCTCGCTCCCATGAGCTGGCTCCGGGCGCTGAAGGACACCGCCCGGGCAGGCATGAAGGTCGAGCGGACCCGGCTGGAGCCCCTCGTCGCCGTCCGTGCGGCGGTCGGGCTGGCGATCGTCATCGGTGCCGGGCTGGCCCTGCTCGGGCCGGGTGCCGCCGCCAGTTCCGCCTTCGGGGCGTTCACGGCGGCCATCGCCACCTTCCAGCAGAGCTGGCGCCCGCGCCCGGTACTGGCTCTGGCCTCCGGGGTGACCCTGGCCGTGTCCACCTTCGTCGGCTACCTGGTCGGCTCCCGCAACACGCCGGCGTTCCTGGCCCTGCTCGCCCTCTGGACCTTCGCCGCGGGCCTGTTGTGGGCGGCAGGCCCCACCGCCGGGATCATCGCCTCGGGCAACGTCGCGATCATGCTGATCACCGTCACCCTGCCGACGTCCGTCCCGCAGGCTGCCGGGCACGCCGCGGTGATCGCCGCCGGCGGTGTCGTGCAGGCGCTGCTCATCGTCCTGTTCCCGGTCCGCCGCTGGGGCGCCCAGCGCGACGCCCTGGCCGACGCGCTCGCCGCCGAGGCCGACTACGCCCGCCGGCTGCGCCGGGACCCCCTGGCGTCCTTCGATCCGCAGCCCCTGATGAAGGCGCGCGACGCCGCCACCGTCACCGTCCGCCAGGCCCGGCGGCGCCCCGCCGAGCTGCACGGGGCGCGCGGGCTCGCGGAGCGGATCCGGCCGGTGCTGGCCTCGCTCGCCGACCCGGCGGTCGGGGCCCCCGCCGAAGGCCCGGCGCGGGACCGGGTGTCCGAGCTGCTCGCCGCGGCCGGGGCGGTCCTGGACGCCGCCGCGCGGGCGATCCGGCACGGCGAACCGGTCCGGATCCCGGCGCCCTCCCTGGCCGTGCTGAAAGCCCCCGACCAGGGCGACCTCCTCCAGGGTGCCCCGCTGCGGGCCGCACGCAGGCTGGCGGCGCTGCTGGACGACGTACTGGAGACCGCCGATCCGGGGTCCGGCCGGACCGCCGATCCGGGCGCCGCGATGCTGCGGCCCACGCTGCCCGCCCTGGTGCCGCAGGTGGTGCGGACCGTACGGGCCGAGCTGCGGTCCGGGTCACCCGTGCTGCGGCACGCCCTGCGGGTCACCGCCGTCGCCTGCACGGGTTACGCCGTCGGCCGGGCGCTGCCGTTCGGGCACGGCTACTGGGCTCCGATGGCCTCCGTGATGGTGATGCGGCCCGACTTCTCCCAGACCTGGTCCCGGGCGGTGGCCCGGTTCGGCGGGACCCTCGTCGGGGTGTCCGTCGCGACCGCCGTCGTGCAGCTGGCGCGGCCCGGGATGTACCTCTCCGGCTTGCTGGCCGTGCTCACCGCGGGTCTGATGTACGCGCTGATGCGGACCGGTTACGTCGTGGGCCAGGCGTGTGTCTCCGCATACGTGGTGTTCCTGCTCGGCATGGGCGGCCTGCGCTGGGACCAGACCGTGTACGACCGGGTGGCCCTCACCCTGGTCGGCGGGGTCCTGGCGATGGCCGGGTACGCCCTCTACCCCGCCTGGGAGACGCCGCGGCTGCGTACCCGCCTGGCCGACTGGCTGGCGGCCGTCGGGCGCTATGCGCAGGCGGTGCTCGCCCAGTACGCGGATCCGGGCGGCGCCCGGCGCGAAGACGTCCGGCGGGCGCTGCTGGCCACCCGGGACGCCCGGATCGCCTGGCAGGTCTCCCTCGGCCGGGCCGCGGGAGAACCGGTGCGCCACCGCGGCCTGTCCCGCGCGGCGGCCGACGGCGCGGCCGACGCCGTGGCCGCGCTGGGCCGCGCCGTCATGCTGCTGGAGGCGCACATCCCGGACCGCACCCGTGCCCCGGTGCCGGGCGCGGCCGCACTGGCCGCCGCCGTGCGGGCGGACACCGAGGCGGCCGCGAGGGCGGTGCGGGAGCGGAAGGCCCCGGAGTGGGGCGCGGTGCGCGCGGTTCTGGCCGATCCCGGCTGGGAAGCGCGCGACCCGGGGGTGCTGCGGGCGGCGGCGCAGCAGGTACAGGAGGCGCTGGAGGAGCTCTCCGCGACCCTGCGTGCCTGATCAGCGGGGGTACCGGGGTCGGGAGCGGCTGCCCAGTGATCACAGCGGCACCCTCCGTGCACGTGCATCTGCCCATGCAGCCCGCCATGAACAGAGCTATGATCCGGTGCAGTTGACATCTGCACTATCGGGGGCTTCCTGTGGACCACGCGTACAACGGGATGGCAGCTGCAGAACTCACTTCCTTGTTTGGGCTGACCTGGCAGAAGAGCAGACACAGCAATTCGCAAGGTTCCTGTGTCGAGTTCGCCAAACTGCCGGGCGGCGACGTCGCGATGCGCAACTCGCGCTTCCCGGACGGCCCGGCGCTCATCTACACGCCGGCCGAGATAGTGGCGCTGCTGCTGGGCGTCAAGGACGGCGAGTTCGATCACCTGGTCATCTGAACCGCTGATCGTACGGAACCAGGCACAGCGTCACATCAGGCCATGCACGTGCACCGGCCGGGACTGATCGCACTGATCAGTTCCGGCCGGTGTGCGCGTTTCCCAGGCGTGCTCCGCCGGTCCCGCTCGCCGTCGTCTCACCGGCCGCCGTCGCACTTGTGAAGCAGGAACAGCGCCCACACCACTTTGCCGGTCAGCCGTCCAGCGAGCGGGTGCCAGCCCCAGCTGTCGCTGTACGAGTCCACCAGGAACAGTCCGCGCCCGGACTCCAGGTCGAAGTTCTCCTCGGTCCGCTCGGGCGAGAACGCCCCGCCCGGCCGGTCCTCGCTCGGATCCCGCACGGCGCACACCAGCCGGGTGCTCCACCGCATCAGGTGCAGCCGGACCGGAGCGTCCGGATCCGCGGCCGTCCCGCGCGCGTCGTCGGGCAGGGCATGGCGCAGCGCGTTGGTGACGAGCTCCGAGACGACCAGGGACACGTCGTCGAAGCGCTGGTCGAGGCCCCACTGGGACAGCGTCGAGCGGGTGAACGAGCGCGCTCCGCGCACCGCTTCGAAGCGGGCGGGCAAGGCGCAGGAAGCGGACCCCGAGACAGCCGTGGGGTCGACCGGGGGCAGCCCCTGCCGTAACGGCTCGAGCATGGTCGATCCATTCGTCCCCATGCGAGGCACTCCCGGGATTCGCGGACGGAGCGGCGTCTCCGGCCAGAAAGAACTGCGGGGTGGGTCCGGCGCCGGCGCGAAGAGCACGCAGGTGCGCGGGGACCATCGTTCCGAATGCCGAAGCCGGATGCAAGGGCAGATGCACGTGCACGCGCCGGACCTGTCCCGTCCGTGATGGTTCTTGCTCATTTCTTCCTACGCATACTTACGGACTTCTTTTCCGGGACGCCGGATTCCGTTACAGAACGAGTACGGGCGGGTGCGTTTTGGTGGCAGACTGCGGCCCCTGGGGTTCGGGGGCCCCAGCGACGCAGCACGCAGACGACAGCGCTGACCACGCGCACACCATTGCGATGGGGAGGGCAGGACTAGTGACCGCAGAAGCCAGCGGTTCCGTGGTGCGCCGCATCCTCCTGGGCTCACAGCTCAGGCGACTCCGAGAATCCCGCGGCATCACCCGTGAGGCGGCCGGCTACTCGATCCGCGCATCCGAATCGAAGATCAGCCGCTTGGAGTTGGGAAGGGTGAGCTTCAAGGCCCGCGACGTCGAAGACCTCCTGACGCTCTACGGAGTCACGGACGGCGCCGAGCGCGAGTCCCTCCTCGGGCTCGTCCGCGAGGCCAACGCGGCCGGCTGGTGGCACAGTTACGGCGACGTGCTGCCCGGCTGGTTCCAGACGTACGTCGGACTCGAAGGCGCCGCTTCCCTCATCCGCATCTACGAGGTCCAGTTCGTCCACGGGCTGCTGCAGACCGAGGCCTACGCCCAGGCCGTCGTCAAGCGCGGCATGCCGGGCGCCTCCCCGGCCGAGATCGACCGCCGCGTCGCGCTGCGCCTGGAGCGTCAGAAGGTCCTCGTCTCCGAGAGCGCCCCCGTCTTCCACGCCGTCCTCGACGAGGCCGCGCTGCGCCGCCCCTACGGCGACCGCGACGTGATGCGCGGCCAGCTGGAGCACCTGATCGAGGTGTCCCAGCGCCCCAACGTCCAGCTCCAGGTGATGCCCTTCTCCTTCGGCGGCCACGCGGGCGAGAGCGGCGCGTTCACGCTGCTGCGCTTCCCGGAGTCCGACCTCCAGGACATCGTCTATCTGGAACAGCTCACCAGCGCGCTCTACCTGGACAAAGACGAGGAAGTGGCGCAGTACGCACGGGCGATGGAGCGGCTCCAGGCGGACTGCCCCGATCCCGACCGGACCCGTGATCTCCTGCGCGGTCTCCTCCAACTGTCTTGAACCGCACGTAGTATGACGTCTGATCAGTGCATGACGACGACCGATCGGTCTCCGGTGCAGCGCACGGGTGCGCGCTCGCAGTAAGGGATGGCATGTCCATATTCGACGACCTGGCTCACCAGTACATCGATGGCGAATGGCTGCCTGGCGCCGGTTCGTGGGACATCATCGACGTCAACCCCTACAACGGTGAGAAGTTGGCGGCGATCACCGCGGCCACGGTCGAGCAGGTGGACCAGGCCTACCGCGCCGCCGAACGGGCGCAGCGGGAGTGGGCCGCCACCAGCCCCTACGCGAGACGTGCCGTCCTGGAGCGGGCCCTGCGGATCACCGAGGACCGCCGGAAGGAGATCGTCGAGGCGATGATCGACGAGCTCGGCGGGACCCGTCCCAAGGCCGAGTACGAGGTCCACCTCGCGATGGAGTTCATCCGCGAGGCGATCCAGCTGGCCATCCGTCCCGAGGGCCGGATCCTGCCCTCGCCCGTCGAGGGCAAGGAGAACCGCGTCCAGCGGCTTCCCGTCGGGGTCATCGCCGTGATCAGCCCCTTCAACTTCCCGTTCCTCGTGACCATGAAGTCGGTCGCCCCGGCGCTCGCCCTCGGCAACGCCGTCGTGATCAAGCCGAACCAGAACGCCCCGGTGGTCGGCGGCGGGGTCATCGCCAAGGTCTTCGAGGACGCGGGGCTCCCGGCCGGGCTGCTGAACGTCCTGGTCACCGACATCGCCGAGATAGGCGACGCGATCCTCACCCACCCCGTCCCCAAGGTCATCTCCTTCGCCGGTTCGGACCGGGTCGGCCGGCACGTCGGCGCCGTCGCCGCCCGCCACTTCAAGCGGACCGTCCTGGAACTGAGCGGCAACAGCGCCCTGGTGGTCCTCGACGACGCCGACCTCGACTACGCGGTGGACGCGGCCGTCTTCAGCCGCTTCGTCTACCAGGGCCAGGTCTGCATGGCGGCCAACCGGATCCTCGTGGACGCCTCCGTCGCGCAGGAGTTCACCGACAAGTTCACCGCACGGGTGCGGAGCCTTAAGACCGGTGACCCGCACGAGGCCGACACCCACATCGGCCCGCTGATCAACTCCTTCCAGGCCGACGCCCTGACCGCCCTCGTGGACCGGGCCGTCGAGGAGGGCGCGCAGGCGCTCGTACGCGGTTCTACGCGCGGCAACCTCGTCGAACCGACGGTGCTGGCCGGGCTCCCCGAGGACTCCCCGCTCCTGGGCCAGGAGATCTTCGGCCCGGTGGCGCTGCTGGTGGTGTTCGACGGCGAGGACGAGGCCGTCCGGCTCACGAACGCCACCCCCTACGGGCTCAGCGGCGCCGTGCACACGCGGGACGTGGAGCGCGGGGTGCGGTTCGCCCAGCGGATCGAGACCGGGATGATCCACGTCAACGACTCCACCATCGGCGACGAGCCGCTGGCGGCCTTCGGCGGCGAGAAGGCCTCGGGGCTCGGCCGGCTGAACGGCGAGGCGACGGTGGAGGCCTTCACCACCCAGAAGTGGATCTCCGTCCAGCACGGTCGGACGAATTTCCCCTTCTGACCCGCCAAGACGGCTTGATCGCGGACAGCATCTGACCGCAAGCCTCCGTAGCGTGTTCCTCGTCAGCAGCAGACGGGAAGAGACACCCCCTACAGAGGCGGTTCAGCATGGTCACGCACGTACCCGCGGAGTCCTACGGCGATGAGCGCGGTGCCCTCCTTTCCTTCGTGGAGGCCCAGCGCGGCGGCATCCGCCGCTCCGTGCTCGGCCTCAGCGAGGAGCAGGCGGCGAGCCGCCCGAGCGCGAGCGAGCTGTCCCTGTCGGGGCTGCTCAAGCACTGCGCGGAGTGTGAGCTCAACTGGCTGCGGATGGCGCAGCAGCGGCCGAACGAGCGCCAGCGCACGCAGGAGACCTGGGGCGACTCCTTCCGGCTCGTCGGGGACGAGACGACGGCCGGGATCCTGGCCTTCTGGGACGAGGTGGCGGCGCAGACCGCCGAATTCGTCGCGGGCCTGGAGAGCCTGAACGAGACGTTCCCGCTGCCCGACGCGCCGTGGTTCCCGAAGGACGGCAAGGTGTCCATGCGCTGGATGCTGCTGCACCTGGTGGAGGAGTTCGCCCGGCACGCCGGCCACGCCGACGTCGTGCGCGAGTCCCTGGACGGCAAGACGGCCTTCGAGCTGGTGGCCCTGGCCGGGGCGGCCGGGTAGCGGTCCTCGCGGGCGGACTTGCACCTCACGCCGCGTGAGGACGCACAGTGAAGGGCGTACCCAACCAGAGGAGCGGGAACGATGGGCTACTCCGTGGGCCAGGTCGCCGGTTTCGCCGGAGTGACGGTGCGCACGCTGCACCACTACGACGAGATCGGCCTGCTCAGCCCGAGCGGGCGCAACCGGGCGGGGCACCGGCGGTACGACGACGCCGACCTCGACCGGCTGCAGCGGATCCTGTTCTACCGGGAGCTCGGCTTCCCGCTCGAAGAGGTCGCGGTCCTGCTGGACGATCCGGACTCGGACCCGAGGGAGCACCTGCGCCGGCAGCACGCCCTCCTGTCCGACCGGATCGGCCGGCTCCAGCGGATGGCCAAGGCCGTTGAGCACGCCATGGAGGCACACCAGATGGGAATCAACCTCACGCCCGAGGAGAAGTTCGAGGTCTTCGGGGACTTCGACCCCGACGAGCACGCGGCCGAGGTCCGGCAGCGGTGGGGCGGCACCGACGCGTACAAGGAGTCCGCCCGACGGGCGGCTTCCTACACGAAGGAGGACTGGCAGCGGATCCAGAACCAGGCGGACGACATCAACCGGCGCCTGGCGCGGCTGCTGGAGTCAGGTGCGGCCCCGGACTCCGAGGCGGCCATGGACCTGGCCGAGGAGCACCGCGGATCCATCACCGCGAACCACTACGACTGCTCGTACGAGATGCACACCTGCCTCGGTGAGATGTACGTCGCGGACGAGCGGTTCACGGCGTACTACGACGCCGTCCGTCCTGGACTGGCGGTGTTCCTGCGGGACGCCATCCTGGCCAACGCCGTCCGCTCCGTGTGACCCGTACCGCTCCCGCACCGCCCCCTCCGGGTCCCTGGAACCCGGCGGGGGCGGTGTGCGTTCATAATTGGAACCACCCGTGGTTGAAACCACCCGTGCCGCGCGCCGCGCAGCGGACGTCCCCCGATCCAGGAGAGCCCGGAACTCGTGTACACGCTTGCGCTCGCCCCTGAGTGGCTGTCCCCGGAGTACCTGATCGGGCAGTTCGGCCTGATCGGCACCCTGGTCATCGTCTTCGCGGAATCGGGTCTCTTCGCGTTCCTGCCCGGCGACTCCCTGCTGTTCACGGCGGGCCTGTTCACCGCGAGCGGTGACATCAGCCAGCCGCTGTGGCTGGTCTGCACGCTGATCGTGGCGGCGGCGGTCCTCGGTGACCAGGTGGGCTACCTGATCGGCAAGTTCTTCGGCCCCAAGCTGTTCAGCCGGCCCAATTCAAGGATCTTCAAGCGGGAGAACCTGGACGCGGCGCACGACTTCATGGACAAGCACGGCCCCAAGGCCATCGTGCTCGCCCGGTTCGTCCCGATCATCCGGACGTTCGCCCCGATGGTGGCCGGCGCGGGCGCGATGAAGTACCGCACCTTCCTGGCGTTCAACGTCATCGGCGGCATCGGCTGGGGCGCGGGCGTGACCGTGCTCGGCTACAACCTGGGCCAGTTCGACGTCATCAAGAACAACATCGAGACGATCTTCATCGGCATCGTCCTGATCTCGGTGATCCCGGTGATCTTCGAGGTGCTCAAGGCGCGCAAGCACAAGAAGGCCGCGGCCGCCGAGGCCCCCGCCGCGGTCGGCCGCCAGCGGGAAGGCGAGCCGCAGGTCTCCGCCCAGCGCGGCCGCCACGCCAAGCGCTGATCGGCTTCCCCGCGCGGCGCCCCGGAGAGCACGAGCCTCCGGGGCGCCGCCGTGTGCGCCCTCGTACCCGCCCGGCGGTCTCAGAAGCCGCGGGTCCGCTTCGCCGCCCGGCGGGTCGCGGCGCTCGCGGCGCCCGGGATGCGCATGAACAGCCGTGAGGTCTCGGACCCCAGGTTGACGCCGATGGCGATGGCCAGCGCGATCGCGGCGGCGTTCACCAGCGAGCCGAGGCCTTCGTTCAGCCGGTTCTCGGCGATCAGCAGCAGCCCGTAGTACGTCGCCGAGCCCGGCAGCAGCGGGCCGATGGCCGCCGTCGTGTAGGGCAGCGCGGAGGCGAAGCGGTAGCGGGAGAAGAGCTGCCCGAACAGGCCCACGAGCCCGGCGGCGACGGCGGTGGAGGGCACGGGCGGGATGCCGCCCGCGTAGTGCAGGGCCCCGAAGGTCACCCAGGCGACCCCGCCGTTCAGGGTCACGATCCACACGGTGGAGCGTTCCTGCTGGAGCAGGATGGCGAAGGTGAACACCAGCACCATCGAGGCCGCGATCTGGATCAGCGGCCGCTGCGTGATCAGCAGGACCTCGTCCGGGTTCGGCTTCGCGTTGAGCTGGAGCCCGATGTAGAGCATCACGAGCACGCCCATGATGATCCCGATGAAGAGGTACATGACCTCCAGCAGGCGGGCGGAGGCGGTGATGTAGAAGCCGGTCAGGCCGTCCTGCACGGCCGCGACCAGGGCCCGCCCGGGCAGCAGCGCGAACAGGCCGCCGGTGATCACCGCGGAGGCGCGCACGTCGATCTCGGCCAGCTTCAGCGCCACGCCTATCGCGGCGGGCGGCATTGCGGCCACCACGAACTGGTAGAACTCCGGCAGTCCGCGCCCGGCGCACAACCACGCCAGCCGGTCGCCCAGGACCGCGCCGATGGCAGCGGCGACGAAGACGAGCACGCCGCCCCCGACCAGGGTGGAGGCGGCTCCGGCGAGCAGCCCGGCGGCCGCCGTGAGCACCCAGGTCGGGTACGGGTGCCGGTTGCGGCGGATCTCCGCGAGGCGCCGGTAGGCCTCCTCCAGCGAGACGTCGATCTCGTGGGCGCTGATGTCGTCCACCAGCCGGTAGACGGCTGCCAGGCGGGTGTAGTCGGTGCCGCGGCGGCGTACGGTCCGGCTCGCCGAGACCGGGTCGTCCACCAGGGAGGGCTGATGGGTGATCGACAGGAGGGTGAAGGTGACCGTGGGCTCGCAGCGGTCCAGCCCGTAGCTGCGGGCCACGGCGAACATGGCGGCCTCGACGTCCTCGGCCCCCTCGCCGCCCGCGAGGAGCAGCTCGCCGATGCGCAGCGTGAGGTCGAGCACGCGGCCCACGGCCGGCCCGGCCTCGCTCTGCTTCTGCACCGGCTCCGGTACGGGCCTGACGTCCACCGGCATGCGCAGCATGGTGCGCATGCGGTCCTGCCACGGGGACTCCGGCATGCGGGATACGGGGAAGCCGTGGCCCGGGGTGTACGCGGGCGGGGAGTGCTGGGCGCTGTAGGTGGCGGGGGGAGCGAAAGCGGAACCCCCGGGCTCGGCGGACTGTGCGGCCAGGCCCTCGGGGACGGCGAACTCCGAGGTCGGCTGGTCCGCTTCCGCCGCGTCGGCTCCCGTCCCGGGCGGCCGGGCGAAGGCGCTGTGCGCCTCGTCGGAGGTGGGCTTCTTGTCCTCTGCCCGGTCGGCTTCCGCCACGCGTCCTCCAGTCAGCGATCACCAGCGGTATCAGTATGCGGAATCGTTTCCTCCCCGGCGAAAGCGGAATCCCGCGGAGTCCGGACCGGCGGGCCGCCCGCGGATACGGCAACGGGCGGCGCCCCCCTCAGGGGGGCACCGCCCGCGGTGTCGCAGGGGCAGCGGGACGTCCCGCTCACCCGCGTCCGAGCGCAGGGCTCAGTGGTGGCCGCCCTGGGCCTCCAGGCGCTTGTACGAGGCCTCGATCTCGGCCTCGGCCTCGGCGCGGCCGACCCAGTTGGCGCCCTCGACCGACTTGCCCGGCTCCAGGTCCTTGTAGACCTCGAAGAAGTGCTGGATCTCCAGGCGGTCGAACTCGGAGACGTGGTGGATGTCGCGCAGGTGCTCCACGCGCGGGTCGGAGGCCGGCACGCACAGCAGCTTGTCGTCGCCGCCCGCCTCGTCCGTCATGCGGAACATGCCGATCGCGCGGCACTTGATGAGGCAGCCCGGGAAGGTCGGCTCGTCGAGGATGACCAGCGCGTCGAGCGGGTCGCCGTCCTCGCCCAGGGTGTTCTCGACGAAGCCGTAGTCCGCCGGGTAGCTGGTGGAGGTGAACAGGCGACGGTCCAGGCGGATCCGGCCGGTCTCGTGGTCCACCTCGTACTTGTTCCGCGAACCCTTGGGGATCTCGATGGTGACGTCGAACTCCACGTCCTGCTCCTCCATGATCAGCTTCATTGCTTCGAGTGCGTTGATTCACCTGCGTGCGCGTGCGCCCCGGCCCTGCCGGGTGGGGTGCCATGCTCGCGGCAAGACGCAATGGTTAAGTGTCCCTCACGCATATGTGTGATCGCGAAAGGGGCTGGTCCGAGGTGCCTCTGGTCAAGACGTGGCAGCTCATCGCGGGGTCGGCCGTGGCCGGCCTTGCCCTGTCGGCCGTGACGGTGGCCGCCGCGGGTCCGTGGGACTCCGGCCAGCGTAAGGCCGAGCGGGACAGGGCCGCCTCCTGGAGCCTCACGGGTGGCGCAGATCACGCGCCGGGATCCGCGGCGGGATCGGTGCCGCAGGCCGCCCCGAGCGCCCCCGGAGTGCTCGCGGGCATCGGTCCGGGCACCCTCCGCGAGGCCGGAGCGCCGGATTCCGGTGGGCTGGCGGCCGTGCTGGAGCCCCTGTTGGCCGACCCCGCGCTGGGCACCTCCCGTACCGCCTCCGTCGTCGACGCGGCGACCGGCGTGGTGCTGTACGAGTCCGGGCCGCGCGACGCCATGACCCCCGCCTCCACCGTCAAGCTCGCCACCGCTTCGGCCGCGCTGGCCGCCCTCGGGCCCGAGTACCGGATCCGCACCACGGTGGTCCCCGGAGCCGGGCCCGGACAGGTCGTGCTGGTCGGCGGCGGCGACCCCTCGCTCACCGCGCAGAAGAAGAGCCCCGCCGGGTCCGGCGGCAGCCTCGTCGCCCTCGCCGCCGACACCGCCCAGGCGCTCAAGGCCGCCGGCACCGACTCGGTGACCCTGGGCTACGACGACTTCCTCTACACCGGCCCGGTCCGCCACCCGATCGGCGCGAACGACAACCTCGCACCCGTCACCGCCCTCATGGCCGACGAGGGGAGGCCCGACCCGTCCAGCTCGGCCCCCGTCGAGCGGAGCAAGGACCCCGCCCAGGACGCCGCCCGCGCCTTCGCCGCCCTGCTGAAGGAACGCGGCATCAAGGTCACCGCCGACCCCGCGAGAGCCAAGGCGCCCGCGGGCGCCCAGCCGCTGGCCACCACCCTGTCCACCCCGCTCGGCGGCCTCGTCGAGCGGATGCTGACCAACAGCGACAACGACATCGCCGAGGCCCTCGCCCGCCAGACGGCCCTGGCCGCCGGGCAGCCCGCCAGTTTCGAGGGCGCCGAGAAGGCCGTCTCCGCGAAGCTCGCCGCCCTCGGCGTCGACACCGCCGGCGCCCGCTTCGCCGACGGCAGCGGCCTCAACCGCGCCGACAAGGTCAGCAGCGGCCTGCTGACCGGCCTCCTCGTCCGGGCCGCCGACCCGAAGCGGCCCGAGCTGCGGCCGGTCCTGACCGGGCTCCCGGTCGCCGGGTTCACCGGCACCCTGCGCGCCCGCAACGCCGCCGGCTCCCAGGCCGCCGGCCTGGTCAGGGCCAAGACGGGCACCCTCACCAACGTGAACGCCCTCGCCGGGACCGTCGTCGCCCCTTCCGGGCGGCTGCTCGCCTTCGCGTTCCTGAGCGCGAACGGCCCGGACGGCGCGACCGCCGAGCGGAGCCTGGACAAGCTGGCCGCCGCGGTGGCCGCGACACCGTAGCCGGGTCGAAGGGGATCCCGCGGGCGGGCCGGTCCACGTACGGTTGACGCATGACGAGCATCGGTGGTGCGGAGATGGTCGACTGGAACCTCGCGGTGGCGACCGCGACCCGGCTGGTCCGGCCCGGCCCGGAGGTCAGCAGGGACGAGGCCCGGGCCGTGGTGGCGGAGCTGCGCGGGCACGCCAGGACGTCGGAACGGCACGTGCGCGAGTTCACCCGGATGATGGGCGCGCTGCCCGAGGGGGCCGCCGTCCACGACACGCCGGTCCTGGTCGTCGACCGGGCCGGCTGGGTCAAGGCCAACGTGGCAGGCTTCCGGGAGCTGCTGGCCCCGCTGCTCGGCAAGATGCAGGAGCGCCGCGGCAACACCCCGGGCGGCGCCGTGTTCGGAGCGGTCGGCGGCAAGGTCACCGGCGTCGAGCTGGGCATGCTGCTGAGCTTCCTGGCCTCCCGCGTGCTCGGCCAGTACGAGACCTTCGCGCCCCCGGCCCTCGACCTGCCGGGCTCGGCCCAGGGCGGCGGCCGGCTGCTGCTGGTGGCCCCGAACATCGTGCACGTGGAGCGGGAGCTGGAGGTGGACCCGCACGACTTCCGGCTGTGGGTCTGCCTGCACGAGGAGACACACCGTACGCAGTTCACGGCCGTCCCGTGGCTGCGCGCCCATCTGGAGGGCGAAATCCAGACGTTCCTCGCCGCCACCGAGATGGACCCGATGACCGTGCTGGAACGGCTGCGCGAGGCCGCCCAGACCTTCGCCGGCGCCCGCCCCGACGCCGAGCAGGGCGAGGGGGGCCGCTCGCTGGTCGAGCTGGTGCAGACCCCCGAGCAGCGCGAGGTGCTGGCCTGGCTCACCGCCGTGATGTCGCTGCTGGAGGGCCACGCCGACTTCGTGATGGACGGCGTGGGGCCCGAGGTGGTGCCCTCGGTCGCCGAGATCCGGGAGAAGTTCCAGCAGCGCCGGGCCAGCGGCGCGAGCCGCCTCGACGCCGTGCTGCGCAAGCTGCTGGGTCTCGACGCGAAGATCCGCCAGTACCGCGACGGCGAACGGTTCGTCCGCGCCGTCGTCGGCGAGGTCGGGATGGAGGGCTTCAACCGGGTCTGGACCTCGCCGAACACCCTGCCCACCAAGGCGGAGATCGCCAAGCCCGCGGACTGGGTGGCCCGCGTCCACCGCAAGGGGAGCGAGGGGCGCGACGGGAGCGAAGGGGCGTGAACACCGGCGCGGCGCGGGGCGCGTTCCCGCGCCGGGCAGGTGTGAACTTGTCTCGTTGGGGGAAGCAGCATCACCCTTCCGAGGGACCGTGGGCCGTGGAAGGGCGTGCGATGCTCAGGGAACGGCTCGGTTCTGTCACCATCGACGCACTCTGAGTGACAACCGGAGCGACAACCGGAACCCCGGGGCCCCTCGTCGGGGAACCCCGGCGGCACCTGCGCACCACCCCACGCCTCCGAGGCATCCGAACTCCATGAAGGGCACCGGACATGGGTCCCCATCCTGCGGTCGCGGCGATACGCCTGGCGGTCCGCCGCGTACTCCACGACGTCCTGACCGACCTGACCGACCACGGCGACCGGAACGTGAGCGGCCGTCCCGCACCCGGCCCCACCGGCCGCCCCGCCGCGGTTCCCCGGATGCCGTCCGGTGCGACCCCCGGCACCCCGGACGGCGCCGCGCCGCTCGTCCTCGTCGCCTGCTCGGGCGGCGCCGACTCCATGGCGCTCGCCTCAGCCCTCGCCTTCGAGGCCCCCAAGCTCGGTCTCCGGGCCGGCGGGGTCACCGTCGACCACGGACTCCAGGCCGGCTCCGACCTGCGCGCCGCCGAGGTCGTCTCCCGCATGACCGCGCTCCGCCTGGACCCGGTGGAGTCCGTCGCCGTGCGCGTCGGCCGCGACGGCGGGCCCGAGGCCGCCGCGCGCGATGCCCGCTACGCCGCCCTGGACGAGGCCGCGGACCGGCTCGGGGCCGTCGCCGTGCTGCTCGGCCACACCCGCGACGATCAAGCCGAAACCGTCCTGCTGGGCCTCGCCCGCGGCTCCGGCATCCGCTCGCTGTCCGGCATGGCGGAAGTGTCCGGCGGCACCGGCCGCAGCCACCGCTACCGGCGCCCGTTCCTCCACATCGACCGGCAGACCGCCCGCAAGGCCTGCATGGTCCAGTCCCTCCCCGTCTGGGACGACCCGCACAACATCGACCCGGCCTACACCCGCTCCCGGCTGCGCCACGAGGGACTGCCCGCCCTGGAGAAGGCGCTCGGCAAGGGGGTCGTCGAGGCGCTCGCCCGTACCGCCCAGCTGTCCCGCGACGACGCCGACGCCCTGGACGCCTGGGCCGCCGACGCGGAGACCCGGGTACGCGACGAGGACGGCCGGCTGGAGTGCGCCAAGCTGTACGCCCTGCCCCCGGCCGTCCGCCGCCGGGTGCTGCGCCGGGCCGTGGTCGCCGCAGGGTCTCCCGCAGGCTCGCTCTTCGCCCGTCACATCGAGGAAGTCGACCGGCTCATCACCGGTTGGCGCGGTCAGGGCGCCATCAACCTGCCCGGCCGGGTCGAGGCCCAGCGGCAGGGTGGCAGACTTGTCATCCGGCAGGGCTGATTGGTGCTGAAACGCGGCTGAGTCCTCCGGGGGCACCCACCTCCGGAGTCCCGGCCGACGACGAAAGTGATGCGGGTGGACGAGAAGGACATGGGCGACGACCTCCAGTCGGTGCTCATCACCAAGGAAGAGATCGACGCGAAGCTGGCGGAGCTGGCCGCGAAGATCGACGCGGAGTACGCGGGCAAGGACCTGCTCATCGTCGGTGTGCTCAAGGGCGCCGTGATGGTGATGGCGGACCTGGCGCGGGCCTTGTCCACCCCCCTCACCATGGACTGGATGGCGGTGTCTTCCTACGGCGCCGGGACCCAGTCCTCCGGCGTCGTGCGGATCCTCAAGGACCTGGACACCGACATCAAGGGCAAGCACGTCCTGATCGTCGAGGACATCATCGACTCCGGTCTGACCCTGTCGTGGCTGCTGTCGAACCTGGGCTCCCGAGAGCCGGCCTCGCTGGAGGTCGTCACGCTGCTGCGCAAGCCCGACGCCGCGAAGGTCGCCATCGACGTCCGGTGGGTCGGCTTCGACATCCCGAACGAGTTCGTGGTCGGCTACGGCCTGGACTATGCGGAGAAGTACCGCAACCTGCCGTTCGTCGGCACGCTCGCCCCGCACGTCTACGGCGGCTGACCGGCCCCACCGCGCCGTGCGGTGGACCCCGCGCCCGCCCCGGGAGCCTCAGGGAAACCTGCGGCCCCCGGGGGAACCTGGCGGCGCTTCCCGCCGTTGGACCAGGGGAAGACAGGTCTGTCAGCCGTCCCACGAGGCCGCGGGTGACAATTCAGGGGTACATTCCGAAGAACAGCCTTTACTCACAGCAGCATTTACCTACGGGCAGGAGGGACGGGGTGCCTAGCGCCCCGTATGGATGGACGTGAAGCGATACTTCCGTGGGCCGGTCATGTGGATCGTGCTGGCCGTCCTCGCCGTGGTCGTGTTGATGAACGTCGTCGGCTCCGGCGGCGGCTACAAGTCGGTGGAGACCAGCGAGGTCATCAAGGCGATCAACAGTGGCCAGGTGCAGAGCGCCAAGCTCACCACCGGTGACAGCCAGATGATCAAGATCGAGCTCAAGAAGGACCAGAAGCTCGGCAACAACGACGGCACCAAGTTCCAGGCCAACTACATCGGGGACCAGGGCGTCCAGCTCGCCCAGAACCTCCAGACCAAGTACGAAGCCGGTCAGATCACCGACGGGTACACCGTCTCGCCGGACAAGACCAGCCCGTTCCTGAGCGTGCTGTTCTCGCTGCTCCCGTTCGTCCTCATCGTCGTCGTCTTCCTGTTCCTGATGAATCAGATGCAGGGCGGCGGCTCCCGGGTGATGAACTTCGGGAAGTCCAAGGCCAAGCTCATCACCAAGGACACCCCGAAGACGACGTTCGCCGATGTCGCGGGCTCCGACGAGGCCGTCGAGGAGCTCCACGAGATCAAGGAGTTCCTCCAGGAGCCGGCCAAGTTCCAGGCCGTCGGCGCCAAGATCCCCAAGGGTGTGCTGCTCTACGGCCCGCCCGGCACCGGCAAGACCCTGCTCGCGCGTGCCGTCGCGGGCGAGGCCGGTGTTCCCTTCTACTCGATCTCCGGTTCCGACTTCGTCGAGATGTTCGTCGGTGTCGGTGCCTCGCGCGTCCGCGACCTGTTCGAGCAGGCCAAGGCCAACGCGCCGGCGATCGTCTTCGTCGACGAGATCGACGCCGTCGGCCGGCACCGCGGTGCGGGTCTCGGCGGCGGGCACGACGAGCGCGAGCAGACCCTCAACCAGCTGCTGGTCGAGATGGACGGCTTCGACGTGAAGGGCGGCGTCATCCTGATCGCCGCCACGAACCGGCCCGACATCCTCGACCCGGCGCTGCTGCGCCCGGGCCGCTTCGACCGGCAGATCGCGGTCGACCGCCCGGACATGCAGGGCCGTCTGGAGATCCTCAGGGTCCACCAGAAGGGCAAGCCGGTCGCGCCGGACGTCGACCTCTCGGCCGTCGCCCGCCGCACCCCCGGCTTCACCGGTGCCGATCTCTCCAACGTTCTGAACGAGGCCGCGCTGCTCACGGCCCGCTCGAACAAGAAGCTGATCGACAACGACATGCTGGACGAGGCGATCGACCGCGTCGTGGCGGGCCCGCAGAAGCGGACCCGGATCATGTCGGACCGGGAAAAGAAGATCACCGCGTACCACGAGGGCGGACACGCCCTGGTCGCGGCGGCTTCCCCGAACTCCGACCCGGTCCACAAGATCACGATCCTGTCCCGCGGCCGGGCCCTGGGTTACACCATGGTCCTGCCCGACGAGGACAGGTACTCGACCACGCGCAACGAGATGCTCGACCAGCTCGCGTACATGCTGGGCGGGCGCGCGGCCGAGGAACTGGTCTTCCACGACCCGACCACGGGCGCGGCGAACGACATCGAGAAGGCCACCGCCACCGCGCGGGCCATGGTCACCCAGTACGGCATGACCGAGCGGCTGGGCGCGATCAAGTTCGGCGGCGACAACACCGAGCCGTTCCTGGGCCGCGAGATGTCGCACCCGCGGGACTACTCGGAAGAGGTCGCGGCGCTGGTCGACGAAGAGGTCAAGAAGCTCATCGAGACCGCGCACAACGAGGCCTGGGAGATCCTGGTCGAGAACCGGGACGTCCTGGACAACCTCGTGCTCGCCCTGCTGGAGAAGGAGACGCTGGGCAAGGAGGAGATCGCCGAGGTCTTCTCCACGATCGTGAAGCGCCCGGCCCGTCCGGCGTGGACCGGTTCCGCCCGCCGTACCCCCTCCACCCGTCCGCCGGTGCTCTCTCCCAAGGAGCTCCAGCTGACCAACTCGGCGAACGGCGCCTCGGCGGCGAGCTCGTCGGCGGTGTCGGTGGAGAAGGCCCCCGAGGCCGCTCCGGAGGACCGCACCGAGTAATCGGTGGAACCGGTGGCCCCCGAGGCCCCCGGAATGCCTGCCGCGCCCCCCAGGTTCTAGCCTTGGGGGGCGCGGCATTTTCATCGGCCCGCGAGCGCTGTGCACACAGGAACGAGGAAGAGATGACCGACCCAGTGACCCTGACCGGTGGCGAGGGCACGATCGGCGAGTTCGACGAGAAGCGCGCCGAGGCGGCCGTGCGCGAGCTCCTGATCGCGGTCGGCGAGGACCCGGACCGTGAGGGCCTGCTGGAAACGCCGGCCCGGGTGGCGCGCTCGTACCGGGAGATATTCGCCGGTCTCTGGCAGAAGCCGGAGGAGGTCCTGACGACGACGTTCGACCTCGGCCACGACGAGATGGTGCTGGTGAAGGACATCGAGGTAATGAGCTCTTGTGAGCACCACCTGGTGCCCTTCCACGGCGTCGCGCACGTCGGCTACATCCCGTCGGCGGACGGCAAGATCACCGGCCTGTCGAAGCTCGCCCGCCTGGTGGACGTGTACGCCCGCCGCCCGCAGGTGCAGGAGCGGCTGACGACGCAGGTCGCGGACTCCCTGATGGAGATCCTGGAGCCGCGCGGCGTCATCGTGGTCATCGAGTGCGAGCACATGTGCATGACCATGCGCGGTGTCCGCAAGCCCGGCGCGAAGACCATCACCTCGGCGGTCCGCGGCCAGCTCCGCGACCCCGCGACCCGCAACGAGGCGATGAGCCTGATCATGGCCCGCTGACCGCCCCCCGGCCGGTGCCGGTCCGCCTAGGCCGCGCCAGCGGGCGTCAGGCGCGGGCCGGGGACTGCGGGGTGGTGTCGTCGTCCTCGGGGAGTTTGAGGACGTGCTCCAGGAACAGGGCCGCCGCGACGACCGCCGCGCCCGCCAGGACGGAGCCGCCCGCGTACCAAGCCTGGTCGCGGCGGGCGGGGACGTCGAGGGAGTCGGTCAGCAGGAACACCCCGACGCCCCCGTACATGCCCGCCACCAGGGCCGCGACCAGGGCGCTCGCCTGGCCGAACACCACCGCCCGGGCCGCCATCAGGGGCTCGACCCCCTTCGCGCCCGGGCGGCGCTCGCGCTGCGCCTTCAGGCGCGCCCGCATCGACAGCCCCGTCGCGAAGAGGATCACCGCGATCACCGCGAGGACGACCGGCGCGGCCAGGGGCACGCCCGGCAGGGTGCCGTACGCGTTCCACAGCCGGGCGCCCGCCCAGGACAGCACCCCCGCCACCACGAAGATGCCCGCCAGGACCGCCGGCCTCAGTTGCTTCACGTGCCCGTTCCCCGCTTTCTGAGCCGTTACGTCAGCAGTGAACAGGCTAACGACTACTCGGGGAGGTGGAGTTCCAGGTCCGGGCGCGCAGCGACGCCGGTCAGGCCGATTCCGGCCAGCAGCGCCGAGACCGCGCCGTGGCCCGGGAGCTGGGCCCCGGGGTCGATGTCGTGCCAGGGCGCGAGCACGAAGGCCCGCTGGTGGGCCCGGGGGTGGGGGAGGGTGAGGACGGGGTCGTCGGAGACCACGTCGGCGTACGCGACGATGTCGACGTCGATCGTGCGCGGACCCCAGCGCTCCTCGCGCACGCGGTCGAAGGCTTCCTCGATGGCGTGCCCGCGCTCCAGCAGGGAGGAGGGGGGCAGGGTGGTCTTCACGCTGACGACCGCGTTGAGGTACGAGGGCTGCGAGCCGGGCGCGACGCCCCACGGCTCGGTCTCGTAGACGGGGGAGACGGCCTTGACCCGCAGGCCCGGGGTGTCACCGAGGGCGTCGATGGCGCCCTGGAGGGTCTCCAGGCGGTTGCCGAGGTTCGCGCCCAGCGCGACGACGGCCCATTTGGGGTTGGACAAGGTGGTGTCCGCAGCGTCGACCTTCTCCACCACCGAGGCGGGCACGGGCTGGACGGTGGGGTCGCTCTGGGCGTTGAGTCCGTTGTTCATGCGCGGCTCCGGGTGATCGTGATGGTCACGTCGTCGAAGGGGACGGTGATCGGCGCGTCCGGCTTGTGGACGACGACCTCGACCTGCGCCACCGCTTCGTGCTTGAGGCACTGCTGGGCGATCCGCTCGGCGAGTGTCTCGATCAGGTCGACCGGCTCTCCCTGGACCACGTCGACGACTTCCTCGGCCACCACTCCGTAGTGCACGGTCTTGGCCAGGTCGTCGTCGGCCGCCGCGGGGCGGGCGTCGATGTGCAGCACCAGGTCGACGATGAAGGTCTGGCCTTCCTCGCGTTCCCGGGGGAAGACGCCGTGGTGCCCGCGAGCCTTGAGGCCGCGCAGCGCGACACGATCCACGCGAATCACTCCTGTTTCGTAGGTGCTTCCGGCCCGGGGACTCCCCGGGCCATGGGCCTACGCCGAGTGCGGTCGGCGTCGTCCACCTTCGAATTTACCTGCGATGGACCTCCGGCCCCGCCCATGGGGTCAGTCCGTGTCCCCTTCGTCCTCATCTTCGGAGTCCGTAAGGACCGGGGAACCGTGGTGGGACCACAGGCGCCAGCCTTCGGGTGTGCGTCGGAACACATTCGTGGCGACGACCAGCTGACCGACCAGCGGACCCAGTTCCCCGCCGTCCTCGGCGGGCCCGCCGCTGAGGATGTTCTCGGTACAGGTGACCAGGGCGGTGTCGCCGAGGACGGCCACCTTGGTGTCGGTGAGGAAGAACTGGATGTACTCCGTGTGGGACATGATCAGGGCGTACGAGCGCAGTACCTCGCCGCGCCCGGAGAGCACCGGCCAGCCGGGGTGCACGCACGAGATCTCGTCCTCCAGCCAGAGCGCCGACAGTGCGTCGAAGTCCCCCTGCTCCATGGCCTCGTAGAAGGCGGTGTTGATCTCTTCGACGGCCTCGATGTCGGTACGGCTCACCGTGCCCCTTCCCGGTCGGTCTGACGGATCACAGTGCCCCTTCCACGGCGCGGGCCACCCGAACCGCGTCGGCGCTCGCACGTACCTCGTGGACCCGTACCGCCCAGGCGCCCTGGTGGGCGGCGATGGCGGAGACGGCGGCCGTGGCGGCGTCCCGCTCCCGGGCGGGCGGCGGGGCGGCGTCGGCGCCGGCCAGCACCCGGCCGAGGAAACGCTTCCGCGAGGCGGCGACCAGCAGCGGGAAGCCCAGCTCCCGCACGTCGCGCAAGTGGGCGACGAGGGCCAGGTCGTGCTCGGCGTTCTTCGCGAAGCCCAGACCCGGGTCGACCACGAGCCGCTCGGGCGCGATGCCGCCGGCGATGACGGCGTCGATCCGGTCGCGCAGCTCGGCGGTGACCTCGGCGACCACGTCCGTGTAGACGGCGAGGCTGTTCATGCCGGCGCTGAAGCCACGCCAGTGCATGACCACGAACGGCACCTCCGCGGCGGCCACGGCCGGGATCATGCCGGGGTCGGCGAGTCCGCCGCTGACGTCGTTGACCAGGCGCGCTCCGGCGGCGACGGCCTGCGCCGCGACCTCGGCCCGCATGGTGTCGACGGAGACGACGACCCCCTCGGCGGCGAGGCCGCGCACCACCGGGACGACCCGGCGCAGCTCTTCTTCGGCGTCGACGCGGGTCGCGCCGGGCCGGGTGGACTCGCCGCCGACGTCGACGAGGTCGGCGCCCTGGGCGACGAGGTCGAGGCCGCGCTTGACGGCGGCGGTGGTGTCGAACCAGCGGCCGCCGTCGGAGAAGGAGTCGGGGGTGACGTTCACGACGCCCATGACCCCGCAGCGGTCCCACTCCGGCAGACCTGTCACCCGGCCCCGGCCGGTGGCCCCGTGGTTGGTGTTCATAGCTCAAGGGTAGGGCCCGGGCCCTGGCCGGGCGGTGGGCGGGGACGGGCCTGCGGGGCCGGCGGCCGCCCCCGGCGCGGAGGCATGCGAAGCCGTGCCCGGCGGGCTTGCGCCGCCGGCACCGTGCGGCCTGCGCCGCCCGGGTTCCCGGATCCTGGCCGAACGCGAGGTACGGGCCACCCCGGCCGCCTCCGTCCGCTGCCGCCAGGCGGACGTCACGGACGCGCGGGCCGACGTCCGGGCCCGGCACGGCCGGCTGGACGGCATCGGGCATGCCGCCGGGAACCCGCGGCCCGCGCCGCCCGGGCCCGGTCTGCTCGCCGACCGGGCCGGGCGCCCCGCCCGCGGCTTGCGCTGCCGGGGCGCGCGGCCTACGCCGCCTGGACCTCGCGCTCGCCCGGCTGGGGCGGAACCGGAGTGCCGTCCGTGTGGGCGCAGGGACGGACCGGCTTGGGCCGGCGCCGGCTCGCGAAGAGCCGGGGCAGGGCGAGGGTCACGAAGCCCTCGGCCTGCATCACGGCGAAGCCGATGCGGGGCAGGTCGCGGGTCTGCCGGTAGACCATGAAGCGGGGTTCCCAGCGGGGGCGGAACTTCTCGTTGAACTTGTACAGGGACTCGATCTGGAACCAGCGCGACAGGAAGACCAGCAGGCCGCGCCACATCCGCAGGACCGGGCCGGCGCCGATCTTCTCGCCGCGGGCGAGGGCCGCGCGGAACATCGCGAAGTTCAGCGAGACCTTCTCGATGCCGAGTTCCGGGCAGGCTCCCAGGGAGGCGACGATCAGCAGCTCGTTCATACCGGGGTCGGCGGCGCGGTCACGGCGCATCAGCTCCAGCGACATGCCGTCCTTGCCCCACGGGACGAAGTGCAAGATGGCCTTGAGGTCGCCGAACGGGCTGGTGTCGCCCTCCTCCACGCGGTGCGCGGTGGCGATGAAGCAGTCCCCGTCGCCCGGATCGCCGACCCGGCCCAGCGCCATGGAGAAGCCGCGCTCCGTATCGGTGCCGCGCCAGGCCTCGGCGGCGCCGCGGACCTGCTCCAGCTCCTGCTCGGTCAGCTCGCTGACCCGGCGCACCTTGGTGGTGTAGCCGTTGCGCTCGATGCGCTTCACCATCTGGCGGACGTTGCGCATGGCGCGTCCGGCGAGGGAGAAGTCTTTGACGTCGACGATCGCCTCGTCACCCAGCTCCAGCGCGTCCAGGCCGGTCTCCCGGGTCCAGACCTCGCCGCCGGTCTCGCTGCAGCCCACGACGGCCGGGGTCCAGGAGTGGGCCTTGGCCTCCTCCATGAACCGCTCGATGGCGCCGGGCCAGGCCTCGACGTCGCCGACCGGGTCGCCGGAGGCGAGCATCACGCCGGAGACGACGCGGTAGGTGACGGCGGCCTTGCCGCTGGGGGAGAACACCACGGCCTTGTCGCGGCGCAGCGCGAAGTGGCCGAGGGAGTCGCGGCCGCCGTGCCTGGCCAGCAGCTCGCGCAGCTTGGCCTCGTCGTCGGAGGTGAGCCGGGCGGCCGGGTGCTCGGGCCGGAATGCCAGGTAGATGGTGGTGACGGCGGTCAGCATGCCGAGCGCGCCGAGGGAGTAGCCGACGGTCCAGGAGACGCGGCCCGCGTAGTCGACCGGTCCCTCGAAGCCGAAGAGCCCGTAGACGACGTGCGTGATCTGCTCGTACAGGCTCGGGTTGCCGACGACCTTGTTCGGGTGGACGTTGACGATGACCAGGCCGAGACCGATGGAGCCGGCGCTCATCAGGACGAAGTTGGCCAGCGCCTTCCAGCGGCTGCGGGGGTCCGGCAGGGCCTTGAATTCACCCTGGTGGCGCAGCAGCAGGCCGAGGAGCACCGCCGCGATGACCACTCCGATGAGGGAGTGACGGTATGTGAACTGCGCCACTGCGCCGGCCGGCAGCAGGACGACGGAGGCCCGCCAGGCCCGCCGCTTGCGCCGCTTGAGGCCGTGGGCCAGCAGCAGGATCAGTACGCCCGCGCTGATGGAGAGCGCGGCGGCGAACGGACCCAGGGCACCGGGCAGCACCTCGGTGACCGAGTGGAACCGGCTGTGCCGGAACCGCGGGAAGACACCGCCCGCGATGTCCAGAAGGCCGACGATCATGACGGCCGTACCTACCAGGCCGGGCACCGACTCCGGCTTGGGTCCGCGGAGGATTCGGCGGACCGCCTTCGGAACCTGTCCCGACTTATCGCCATCTATCCTGCTAGACATCGCTTCCCGTTGCTCCGCGAGAGATCATGTGGCCGAAGGCCGCGACAGCCTCCGGAGTGTGGTGCGTCCCCTAGGACGACATCGAGGGCGAGCGGGTTCACTCTTCCGTCGAGAAAAACTAGCCCTGCCACCAGAAAGTCGACTGACTGCTCATGGGTCTCACCAGTAATACGGTTCTGGTCCTGGCCATCATCCTCGGTGTGCTGCTGTTCGCGGCCACGGTGTGGTTCTGGCCGCGGCTCTCGGGCCGCACCTGGCGTGCGCTGCTCGGCCGGATCGGCCTCCTGCTCGTGACCCAGCTGGCGCTGTTCTCGGCGGTCGGCCTCGCGGCGAACAAGTCCTTCCTCTTCTACGGTTCCTGGGCCGACCTGTTCGGCCAGCAGACGTCCATGGGCAAGGTCGTCGACCACTCGATGAGCACCAAGGACATCAAGGTCGTCGACAAGCAGAGCCTGGACGTGCCGGGTGGCGCCAAGCCCCAGGTCGGCGGTCAGATCCTGAAGGTTGCCATAACCGGCGACAAGTCGAAGATAACCAGCCCCGGGTACGTGTGGCTGCCGCCGGAGTACTTCCAGCCGCACTACAAGAACAAGAACTTCCCGGCCTCCATCGTGCTGACGGGCTACCCGGGTACGGCCGAAAACCTGATCAAAGGCCTGAACTACCCGATGACGGCCTTCAAGCAGGCCAAGGCGGGCAGGATGCAGCCGATGATCCTCGTGATGCTCCGCCCGACGATCGCGCCCCCGCGCGACACGGAGTGCGTGGACATCCCGGGCGGCCCGCAGACCGAGACCTTCTTCGGGCAGGACCTGCCGCAGGCGATCCAGTCCGCCTTCCGGGTGGGCAAGAAGCCGCAGAACATGGGCTTCATCGGGAACTCCACGGGCGGCTACTGCGCCTTGAAGATCGCCGCGCACTACCCGCAGACCTTCGGCGCCGGTGTCGGCCTGTCCGCGTACTACCAGGCCGCGGACGACCCGACGACCGGTGACCTGTTCAAGGGCGACGACAAGCTGAGGAAGCGCGCCGACGTCCTGCACAGCATCGAGCACAAGAAGCCGACCGGCACCTCCTTCCTGGTCACGACCAGCGAGAAGGGCGAGGACAACCTGGGTGACACCAAGAAGTTCATCAAGCTGGTCAAGGGCTCGGACCGGGTCTCCTCGATCGTCCTCGACAGCGGCGGCCACAACTTCAACACCTGGCGCCGCGAGATCGCGCCGATGCTGGTCTGGCTGAGCGGCCGGATGCAGGCCTGACCCGGGCCGCCGGCGGGGAGCCGGCGGGTGGAAGGCAGGAGAGTGACGGGCCTGACGGCCGGTCACTCTCCTTTTCGTTCGGCCCGCGCGGCTGTTCACGCCTCCTGGAGCTGGGCCCGGCGCAGCGCCCGGTGCACGGCCTCGGGGGTCAGTACGCCGAGCAGCGCGCCGGAGTCGGGGTCCTTGACGCCGATCCGGCCGGAGTCCTCCTGGAGCAGCGCCGCGAGCGCCTCGCGCAGCGTGGCCCCAAGCGGTACGTCGGCGGCCGGGGCCGCGGCGCCGCCCGCCGGGGCCAGGTCGGCCGGCTCGACGGCGGTGACCGCGAGCCGCTTGAGGCCGCGGTCGGAGCCGACGAAGGAGGCCACGTACTCGGTGGCGGGCGCGGCCAGCACCACGGCCGGGCGGGCGAACTGCTCGATGGTGCCCGTGCCGTAGACGGCGATGCGGTCGCCGAGCCGGATCGCCTCCTCCAGGTCGTGCGTGACCAGCAGGATCGTCTTGCGGACGGTGCGCTGGAGTTCCAGGAACTCGTTCTGGAGGCGTTCGCGCACCACCGGGTCCACCGCGCCGAACGGCTCGTCCATCAGCAGCACCGGCGGGTCGGCGGCCAGCGCGCGGGCCACGCCGACGCGCTGGCGCTGGCCGCCGGACAACTGCTGCGGGTACCGGTCCCCGTACACCGACGGGTCCAGTCCCACGAGGTCCAGGAGCTCGGCGGCGCGGGCGCGGGCCCTGGCCTTGGGGGTGCCGGTCAGCTGGGGCACGGTGGCCGTGTTCTCCAGCACCGTCTTGTGGGGGAACAGCCCGACCTGCTGGATGACGTAGCCGATGCGGCGGCGCAGCTCCACGGGGTCGGCGCTCGAAATGTCCTCGCCGGCCAGCAGGATCCGGCCGGACGTCGGCTCGATCAGCCGGTTGACCATCTTCATGGTGGTCGTCTTGCCGCAGCCGGAGGGGCCGACCAGCGTGACCAGCTCGCCTTCCGCCACCTCGAAGGACAGGTCCTCGACGGCCGTGGTCCCGTCGGGGTAGCGCTTGGTCACATGCTCGAATCGGATCACCTCGCCATCTTTCCTCACTCGGCGGGCAGCGTGTGTGACGAGAGTGTTACCCGAGTGCGAAGGATTCCGGCCAATGTCGGTGCCGGGGGTTAGGGTCGGTTCCGGCCGAGTGCCCGCGCGACGGCCCTCGATCGCAAACGTATGCGTCCGGTGACAGGAGGTGAGCAGGGTGGACAAGCGGAACTGCCTCGTGGAAAACGACTGGTTCTGCTGGGAGTACGTCACCTCCCGCTCCCAGGAACTCACCGACGCCACCGTCCAGCACGTGTGGATCACCGTCGCCTCGGTGCTGATCGGTCTCGTCGTCTCGGTGCCGCTGGCGCTGCTGGCCCGCCGCGGCCGCCACTGGGCGGCGCCGGTCCTCGGGCTGACCACCCTGCTCTACACGATCCCGTCCCTCGCGATGTTCTCGCTGCTGCTGCCGTTCTTCGGGCTGTCGGCGGCGCTGGTCGTGACCGGTCTCGTGCTCTACTCGCTGACCATCCTGGTCCGCAACGTGCTGGCCGGTCTCGCGGCCGTGCCCGAGGACGTACGGGAAGCGGCGCGCGGGATGGGGTACGGCCCGGGGCGGCTGCTGTGGCAGGTCGAGCTGCCCCTGGCGCTGCCCGCGCTGCTGGCCGGGGTGCGGATCGCCACGGTGTCCACCGTGGCGCTGACGACCGTCGGTTCCATCGTGGGCAAGGGCGGCCTGGGCAACCTGATCGCCCCCGCCGTGAACAGCTCCTTCAAGGCCCAGGTGCTCACCGCGTCGGTGCTGTGCGTGCTGCTCGCCCTGGTGGCCGACCTGCTGCTGCTCGGGGTGCAGCGGCTGCTCACGCCGTGGACCAGGGCGGACCGGGCGCCGCGCAGGGCGGCGGCCCCGGACGTTCCCGTGCCGGTCCCCTCCGGGGGTGCCTGAGCCGTGGGCATACTGGGCGGGGCATGGGACTGGCTGACGGACGGCGCCAACTGGGCCGGGGAGAACGGTGTCTGGCACCGGCTCGGCGAGCACGTGTTCGTCAGCGGGATCGCGCTGGCCGTCGCCTGCGCGGTCGCGCTGCCGGTCGGGCTGTGGCTCGGCCACCTCGGCAAGGGCGGCACCCTCGCGGTGAACGTGTCCAATGCCGGGCGGGCCGTCCCGGTCTTCGCGGTGCTCGCCCTGTTCATGGTCTCGCCCCTGCGCAGCGCCGGCTATCTGCCGACCGTCATCGCGCTGGTGCTGTTCGCGATCCCGCCGCTGCTGACCAACGCGTACGTGGGCATGCGCGAGGTGGACCGCGCGGTGGTCGAGGCGGCCCGGGGCATGGGGATGTCCGGTGGGCAGCTCTTCCTGCGGGTGGAACTTCCGCTCGCCCGGGGCCTGGTGATGACGGGTCTGCGCTCGGGCGCCGTCCAGGTCATCGCCACCGCCACGATCGCGGCGATGGTCGGCCAGGGCGGCCTGGGCCGGATCATCACCGCCGGGTTCAACACGTACAACACCCCGCAGGTGGTGGCGGGCGCCGTGCTCGTGGCGCTGCTGGCCCTGCTGGTGGAGGGGGCACTGGTGGCGGCCGACCGGCTGTTGCCGGGCCACCCCCCGGCGGCCCGCTGACCGTTCGCCGGCCGTCCCGTTTCGACACCTCACGATTTCCGTCGGCCCCACTCCTCTGGAGGACCACCACATGAGCAAGTCCCTGCACGTCCTCGGCGCGGCGCTGGGTGCGGCCGCCCTCGCCGCATCGCTCACCGCGTGCGGCGGCGACAGCCTGGAGAAGGCCAAGGACGGCGGCTCGGCCTCCTCCGCCCCGGGCGGCGGCGCCAAGGGCAATCTGGTGATCGGCGCGGCCGGCTTCACCGAGTCCAACGTGCTGGCGGAGCTGTACGCGCAGGTCCTGCGGAACGCGGGCTACTCGACCTCCGTCACCACGGTCAACAACCGCGAACTGTACGAGCCGTCGCTGGAGAAGGGCGAGATCGACGTCGTCCCCGAGTACGCGGCCACGCTCGCGGAGTTCCTGAACGCCAAGGTCAACGGCAAGGACGCGCCGAAGGACAAGCCGGTCGCGTCGAGTGACGCTGCGGCAACGGTGGCGGCGCTGGAGAAGCTCGCGACCCCGCTCGGGCTCAAGGTGCTGCCGGTGGGTTCGGCGGTCGACCAGAACGCTTTCGCGGTGACGAAGGAATTCGCCGCGAAGAACAACCTCAAGAGCCTTTCCGATCTCGGCAGGGCGGGGCTCAAGGTGAAGATCGCGGCCGGTGACGAATGCGCGGTCCGCCCCTTCTGCCAGCCGGGGTTGGAGAAGACATACGGAATTTCGGTCTCCGGTATTGACCCGAAGGGTGTCGGCACCCCGCAGGCCAAGCAGGCCGTCAAGGACGGCGTGGACCAGCTCGTGCTGACCACGTCCACCGATGCCACGCTCGACAGCTACGGGCTGGTGTTGCTGGAGGACGACAAGAAGCTCCAGAACGCCGACAACGTCCTGCCGGTCGTCAACGCCAAGGACGCCGGCGCACCGGAGGTCGCGGCGGCGCTCGACGGGCTCACCAAGACGCTGACGACGGCCGACCTCGTCGACCTCAACCGGAAGGTGGACGCGGAGCGCGCCAAGGCCGCCGACGTCGCCAAGGCGTACCTGGAATCCAAGGGTCTGATCAAGAAGTAGTCCCGGACGAAGATCAGTTACGCGTTTGATGCGGAAATGGCGGGTATCCGCCTGGTAAGAGATTGCCGGGCGGCTACCCCACACCACGCCCACGCCCTGTAAATTTCAGGCCATGCCCCGTGGACGCCACCGCAATCCAGAACCTCTGCACCGTCTGCTCACTCCGACCGCCCTCGCCGGTGTTTCCGTGGCCGGTGCCGGCGCGGCCTGGCTGCTCGCGGAACCGGTGGCGCTGCGCCTGCTCGTGGCCCTCACGGCGGCCGCGGGCGTGGCCGGCGCCGCCGTCATGCGCTCCTGGGACCGCTCGGCCGGACGCCGGGTGGCGGAGCTCGCCCGTGAGCGGGTCAAGGACGAGTGGAAGACGGAAGAGCGGATAGCCGAGCTCGAGACCGATCTGGAAGAAGCCCGCGTGCTGCGCGCCAAGCTCGATGCGAAGCTGCGCGCCAAGCGGGTCGAACTGGCGGGCCTGCGCGGCGAACACGCCGCGCTGCTGCGCCGGTACGCCACTGCCGAAACCGAACGCGCCAGCGCCCTGGAGCGGCGCCGGCTGCTCGCCCTCGAGGCGGCCTCGGGTCCGGCCGCGCCGAAGGAACTCCCGGCGGTGTCGCAGGAACGTACCGGCAGCGGGGCGCCCACGGCGGTCGGGTACGCCCGCGCCAACGCGGCCATGGCCGCGCTGGTGCGCAAGGCGGAGCAGCGGGCCGCGGTGGCGGGCCCGTCGGGTGCGTCCGGGGCGCAGACCCCGGCGGGCGAGCCGGACGCGCACGGCCGTACGTCCGCCGGGGCCGCGCCGGGCGTTCCCGCCGCGCAGCTCCCGGCCCGGCGGCTCGCGGCGGCGGTGGCCCCGTACTCGGCTCCCCGGCGGTCGACTTCGCGCGTCGAGGGCGGCTTCGACTTCTTCGGCACCAAGACCGCCGCACAGGCCCGCGCCGTGATCGAGTCCGTTCAGAACGAGGACCTCGCGGACGTCGTCGGCGCGGAGGCCCTCGCGGTGCACAAGGCGGAGTCGGCCGGACAGGGCAACGCCGAACCGGGGTTCAAGGTGCTCACCGCCGAACAGCGGGCGGTGGGCCAGGTCATCGACCTGACCGCCCACGACGAGACCGAGCCGGTCGACGTGGCCCGCCTGCGCAGCGCCATTTCGTAGGACCCGCCGGACCCGTTGCCCGCACCCGGACGGACCGGCCCGGCAGGACGGGCAGGAGCAGGAAGGGCCGCACCGGCCGGGGCCGTCAGAACAGCGGCAGCTGGCCCGGGTGCGGGCCCAGGGTGAAACCGTCCAGGGTGGGGGCCGAGGCGCCCAGGACCACCCGGGCACGGGAGCCGGGGCAGGACACCAGCCCGCCGCGCTCCCGGCCGCCGGGCGGGTCGTGGCGGGCGATCCGGCCGGCCGTCACGGCGCAGTCGCGGCCGCAGGCGGGGCAGGCCCGCCGGGGGGAGTGGGACATGCCCCCAGTCTGCACCCCGCCGCCGACATCCGGGCCGCCGGACCCGGCGGCGCCCCCGGTCAGGCCGGACCGCCGACCCGGCGGCTACTTGTCGATGTCCCCGACCACGAAGAACAGCGAGCCGAGGATCGCCACCATGTCCGCGACCAGTTGCCCGGGCAGCAGTACCGCCAGCGCCTGGATGTTGTTGAAGGACGCCGAGCGCAGCTTCAGCCGGTAGGGGGTCTTCTCGCCCTTCGAGACGAGGTAGTAGCCGTTGATGCCGAGGGGGTTCTCGGTCCAGGCGTACGTGCTCCCCTCGGGCGCCTTCAGGACCTTCGGCAGACGCTGGTTGACCGGCCCTGGCGGCAGCTCCGCCATCCGGTCCAGGCAGGCCTCGGCGAGGTCGAGGGCGTTGTGGGTCTGGTCGAGCAGCACCTCGAAGCGGGCCAGGCAGTCGCCCTCGGTCCGGGTGATCACCTTGAGCACGTCCTGGAGTTCGCCGTAGGCCAGGTACGGCTCGTCGCGGCGCAGGTCGAAGTCGACGCCGGAGGCGCGGGCGATGGGGCCGGAGACCCCGTACGCGTGCACGGCCTCCGCCGACAGCACCCCCACCCCGCGCGTGCGGCCGCGGAAGATCTCGTTGCCGTGGACCAGCTTGTCGTAGACGTCCATGCGGGTGCGGACGTCGGCGACCGCGGCACGGGCCCGGCCGAGCCAGCCGGCGGGCAGGTCCTCCTTGAGGCCGCCGACCCGGTTGAACATGTAGTGCATCCGGCCGCCGGAGATCTCCTCCATGACGGCCTGGAGCTCCTCGCGCTCACGGAACGCGTGGAAGATCGGGGTGATCCCGCCCAGTTCGAGCGGGTACGACCCGAGGAACATCAGGTGGTTCAGCGCCCGGTTCAGCTCGGCGAGCAGGGTCCGCATCCACACGGCCCGCTCGGGGACCTCCATGCCCAGCATCCGCTCGACGGCCATGACCACGCCGAGTTCGTTCGAGAACGCGGACAGCCAGTCGTGGCGGTTGGCCAGCATCACGATCTGCCGGTAGTCGCGGGCCTCGAAGAGCTTCTCGGCGCCGCGGTGCATGTAGCCGACCACCGGCTCGGCGCTGACGATGCGCTCGCCGTCCAGGACGAGGCGCAGGCGCAGGACGCCGTGCGTGGAAGGGTGCTGCGGTCCGATGTTGAGCACCATGTCGGTGCTCTCCGCCGCCCCGCCGATGCCGACCGTGGTCTCCGTCATGGCCGCATTCTCTCAGCCCTACGCTGTGCCCATGGAAACCGGGACAACGGGTGAGACGAGCCTCCCCGACTGGGTGGGACTGCCGGGCGGCCTGCTCAGGCTGCGCCGGCTGCTGCTGGCGTTCTGGGCACTGCTGCTCGCGGTGGTGACGGGGGTCGTGCTCGGGCTGACCGCCGGCCCGGCGTGGGCGGCCTGCGGGGCGGTGTGGCTGGGGGCGCTGGGGTGGGGCTGGGTGCTGCTCGGGCGGAACTGGCGGTCGTGGCGGTACGCGGAACGGGCCGATGACCTGCTGATCACCCGGGGCGTGCTGTGGCGGGCCCAGACGGTGGTGCCGTACGGGCGCATGCAGCTGGTGGAGGTGACCTCGGGGCCGCTGGAGCGGCGCTTCGGGCTGGCCTCCGTACAGCTGCACACGGCGGCCGCGGCGACCGACGCGAAGATCCCGGGGCTGGTGCCGGGGGAGGCCGAGCGGCTGCGCGACCGGCTGACCGAGCTGGGCGAGGCAAGATCGGCCGGCCTGTGAGCACGGCGGGCGCCGGGGGCGCCGAGGGGGTGGGGCTGCCGGGGCCGCCCGGGGTGCCCGCGGTGTCCGCGGACGAGCGGCGGCTGCACCCGCTGACGCCGCTGCTGCGCGCCTGGGTGCCGATCGCGGCGGTCATCGGCGTGGTCGCGCAGCAGGGCGACCGGGCCGAGGAGTGGATCACGGAGCTGTCCGTGTCACTCCGCTTCCTGGTCCTCCTCGCCCTGCTCCTCGTCTTCGGTACGTACGGGCTGCTGAGCTGGTGGTTCACGCACTACGCCGTCACCGACACCGAGCTGCGCATCCGCACCGGGCTGCTCTTCCGCCGCACGGCCCACATCCGGCTCGACCGGATCCAGGCGGTGGACGTCACCCGGCCGCTGCTGGCCCGGCTCGCGGGGGTCGCGAAGCTGCGGATCGACGTCATCGGCACCGACGACAAGGACGAGCTGGCGTACCTGGCCGAGCAGGACGCCGCCGCACTGCGCGCCGAACTCCTCGCCCGGGCCGCCGGCTTCGCCCCGGCCGAGGCGGTCGCGCTAGGCGAGGCGCCGGAGCGTGCGCTGCTCCGGGTCGGGCCGCGCGAGCTGGTGGTCTCGCTGCTGCTGAGCCCGGGGGTGCTCGCGGCGGTGGCCGGCGGGCTGCTCGTGCCGGTGACGGTGTGGTGGTTCAGCGCCGGCCCGTGGGCGGCCGCGGCCGCCCTGCTGCCGCTGCTGGGCTGGGCCTGGAGCAGCAGCGCGGGCCGGTTCCTCGCGGAGTACGACTGGACGGTCGCGGAGTCCCCCGACGGGCTGCGGCTCGACCACGGGCTGGCGGACCGGGTCCACGAGACGGTGCCGCCCGGCCGGGTGCAGACCGTGCGGATCGTCGAGCCGCTGCTGTGGCGGCGGCGCGGCTGGGTGCGGGTGGAGCTGGCGGTGGCGGGCTCGAAGAACGACGTCCTGGTTCCGGTGGCCGCCCGGGCCGCCGCGTACGAGGTGATCGCGCGCGTGCTGCCGGGCGTGGACCTGGCGGCGCTGTGCTTCGCCCCCGCCGCACGGTCCGGTGCGCGGTGGGTGGCCCCGGTCCGGTGGCGGGGCTGCGCCGTGGCCGTCTCCGCGGAGGTGTTCGCCGCCCGGCGCGGGCTGCTGTGCCGCCGTACGGAGATCGTCCCGCACGCCAAGGTGCAGAGCGTCCGGCTCACCCGGGGCCCCTGGATGCGGGTCCACGGCGTGGCCGACGTACACGTCGACACCGGGGCCAACGGCACGGTGACGGCCCGGCTCCGGTCGGCGCCCGAGGCGGCCGCCCTGCTCCACGCCCAGGCCGACCGCTCGCGCACCTCGCGCGCCACGGCCCGCCCGGACCGGTGGATGACCTGACGGCCCGGGGCGGTGACGCACGTCACGTCCGGGGGTGTCACATCGGGCCGGGCCGCGCCGTCAGAGCTGTGTCAGCCCGTACCACGGCGGAGGAGTCCACGATGAGCGCCCGTTTGAACGTCTTCGGCAATGCGACCGCAGGCAAGTTCCTCAAGCACGTCAACTCGGCCGGCAAGGTGATCTCCGACTCGACGCTGCCCGCCGCGACGCAGGAACTGGTGAAGATCCGCGCCAGCCAGGTCAACGGGTGCGGGTTCTGCACCGACATGCATGTCAAGGACGCCCTCGCCGCCGGTGAGGACGCGCAGCGCCTGCACCTGGTCGCGGTGTGGCGGGAGGCCACGGTGTTCACCGACGCCGAGCGCGCCGCCCTGGAGCTGGCGGAGCAGGGGACCCGCATCGCGGACGCGGCCGGCGGCGTCACGGACGAGGTGTGGGCGAACGCCGCCAAGCACTACGACGAGGAGCAGCTCGTCGCCCTCGTGTCGCTGATCGCCCTCATCAACGCCTACAACCGGCTCAACGTCATCGTCCAGCAGCCCGCGGGCGACTACCAGCCCGGCCAGTTCGGCTAGGCCCCCTCCTCGGGATCCTGCCGGGCGGGCCCGGCCGCCGTCAGGCGGCCGGGCCGCCGCCCGCGCGGACCAGTCCCGACTCGTAGGCCAGGACGACCACCTGCACCCGGTCGCGCAGCCCCAGCTTCGTCAGGATCCGGCCCACGTGCGTCTTCACCGTCGCCTCCGACAGCACCAGCCGGGCCGCGATCTCCCCGTTCGACAGGCCCTGCGCCACCAGCAGCATGACCTCCCGCTCCCGCTCCGTCAGCCGCTCGATCTCCTTGTTCCGCGGCTCCTGCGAGGTCGTCGGCAGCATCGGAGCGAACCGGTCCAGCAGCCGCCGCGTCGTCGACGGCGCCACCACCGCGTCGCCGCTGTGCACCGAGCGGATCGCGGCCAGCAGTTCCCCCGGCGGGACGTCCTTGAGCATGAAGCCGCTCGCGCCCGCCTTGAGGCCCGAGAACGCGTACTCGTCCAGGTCGAAGGTGGTCAGGATGATCACCTTGGGGTGCTCCTCCGGCTCACAGATGCGCCGCGTCGCCTCGACCCCGTCGAGCCTGGGCATCCGCACGTCCATCAGCACCACGTCCACCTTGGTGGCCCGCAGCACCTCCAGCGCCTCCAGGCCGTCACCCGCCTCGGCGACGACCTCCATGTCCGGCTGGGCCGCGAGCACCATCCGGAAGCCCGTGCGCAGCAGTACCTGGTCGTCGACCAGCATCACGCGGATGGACATCAATCACCTTTTCTTGAGTGGGAGGAGCGCGCTGATCCGGAAGCCGCCGCCCGGACGCGGGCCCGCGTCCAGCGTGCCGCCGACCATACCGATGCGCTCCCGCATGCCGATCAGTCCGTGCCCGGCGCCGTCGACGCCGCCGTCCTCGTACAGTTCGTGGGCGGCGCCCCGCCCGTCGTCCTCGATCAGCAGGCCGAGCCCGTCGTCGAAGTACACCAGCCGGACGCTCGCCTTCGCCTCCGGGCCGCCGTGCTTGCGCGTATTGGTCAGCGCCTCCTGCACGATCCGGTACGCCGTCAGCTCCACCCCGCTCGGCAGCCGCCGCGGCGCGCCCTCGACGGCGAAGTCCACGTCGAGTCCGGCCGCGCGGACCTGCTCGACCAGGACCTCGATCTGTTCGACGTCCGGCTGCGGCACGTAGTCCTCGGACTCCTGCGGTTCGCCGGTGCGCAGCACGCCCAGCAGCCGCCGCATCTCGGCCAGTGCCTGGCGGCCGGTGCCGGAGATGGTCTGGAGCGCCTCTTTGGCCTGTTCCGGTGCCACGTCCATGACGTACGCGGCGCCGTCCGCCTGGACCACCATCACGGAGACGTTGTGCGCGACGACGTCGTGCAGCTCGCGGGCGATCCGGGCGCGTTCGGCGGCGACGGCCACCTTGGACTGCGCCTCGCGCTCCTTCTCCAGCCGCTGGTTGCGCTCGACGAGCTGCGCGTAGTAGGCGCGGCGGGTGCGCAGCGAGTCGCCCAGCACCCAGGCGAGGGCGAAGGGGACGACGGCGAAGAGGGTGAAGAAGAAGTTGTCGCTGGTGTCGCCCTTGTCGACGTGGAAGCGCAGGGCGTACAGCGGCGAGGCGGTCAGCCCGAGGGCGAACGCGAACCGGGAGAGCCGGCGCGAGACCTCCCCCGAGGCGGCCACGGTGTACAGGATCACCAGCATGCCGAAGTCGCCGTTGTGCACCTCGACACCGGTGGCCAGCTGGTAGGCGCCCGTGCCCACCGCCAGCCAGAACATCTGCGGCGTCCACCTGCGGCGCAGCGCGATGACGACGCCCATCGCGAGCACCGAGGGCACGATGAGCAGCCGTTTCCCGGTGCTGTAGTGGTCGGCGGACGCCAGGTCCAGCAGCGCGATCCCGCACAGGAGGACGGCCCAGAAGCTGTCGACCCCTGTCGGGTGTCTGCGGAGGAAATCGTAGAGGCGCTGCACGTAACCCAGCGTAGGCAAAGGAGATAGGTGCGGGAGTCAACCACAGGGGCGATCCGTACGAAGGGGGCGTACTCCCCAAGGTGGAGGGTGACCTTAGCCTGTGGGGGATGAGCGTTCAGGGTGAAGGGATCGGGCCGGTCCGGTGGCGGGCGGCCATGGAGGCGGCGCTGTACGGACCGGGCGGCTTCTACGTGGACCCCCGCGGCCCCGGCCCCGCCGGGCACTTCCGTACCTCCGTGCACGCCTCGCCGCTCTACGCGGGGGCCGTGGCCCGGCTCCTCCTGGCGGTGGACGAGGCCCTCGGCCGGCCCGCCGGGCTGGACCTGGTCGACGTGGGGGCCGGCCGCGGGGAACTGCTGACCGGGGTGCTCGCCGCCCTGCCGGCGGAGACGGCGGCGCGGGTGCGGCCGTACGCGGTGGAGCGCGCGGGGCGGCCCGCCGGGCCGGACCCCCGCGTCCGCTGGGTCGCGGCGCCGCCGCCGGGGACGACGGGCCTGCTGTTCGCCAACGAATGGCTGGACAACGTACCGCTGGAGGTCGCCGAGGACGGGCGGTACGTCCTGGTCGCGCCCGACGGTACGGAGCGCCCCGGCGGCCCGTTGGAGAGCCGGGACCGCACCTGGCTGGACCGGTGGTGGCCGGGCGCCGGCCGGGCGGAGATCGGCCGGCCGCGCGACGAGGCCTGGGCGGCGGCCGTCGCCACCCTGGACCGGGGACTGGCGGTGGCGGTGGACTACGCGCACACCCGCGGGGCGCGGCCCCCGTACGGCACCCTGACCGGATTCCGCGGCGGCCGTGAGGTCCGGCCGGTCCCGGACGGCAGCTGCGACATCACCGCGCACGTGGCCCTGGACGCCTGCGCGGGACCGGGCGCCGTGCTGCTCACGCAACGGGAGGCGCTGGCCGCCCTCGGCGTCTCGGGCGCCCGCCCGCCGCTGGCGCTGGCGTCGAGCGACCCGGCCGGGTACGTGCGCGCCCTCGCCTCGGCGGGGGAGGCGGCGGAACTCACCGCGCGCGGCGGCCTCGGGGACTTCGGCTGGCTGGTGCAGCCGGTCGGCATCGACCGCGGGGACGGCTCGGAGGGCCCGGGCCCGCTGGACGGCCTGGGGCTCCGGTCGGGCTGACGCCGCGCGGCGCCGCCCGGCCGGAGCGCCGGACTACTGCGCCACGCCGTGGTCGTGGCCCTCGCGCAGGCCGCCGCCGCTGCCGCCCGCGCCGCCGCCCGCGGGGGCGGGGACGACCGGCCGCGCGAGCGGCGCCAGGTCGTAGGCGTAGTGGCCGACAGCGTTCGCGATGACGTCGACGTTGATGTCGAGCGCCTTGTGGTCGATGTTGGCGATGGTGTCGCCCTTGCCGTGGTAGTTCACGTCGTAGGCCACACCGGCCTGGCCGCCGAACTTGGCCGCCTGCGCCGCGGTCTTGATGCCCTCGGCGCCCGTGTCGGTGCCCCCGGAGGGGATCCCGGCTTCGATGAACGGGCCGTAGTCCGAGCGGCCGGTGAAGTCCGAGCCCTCGTGCGGGATCTTCCGCTCGTCCAGGAAGTCGGTGATGCCCTTCTCCAGCTGGGCGGAGCCCTCGGGCCCGGGGCCGGAGCCCGCCTTGTCCGAGTCGTCGCCGTCGTAGACGAAGTAGGCGGCGTTCGGCGAGGCGATCATGTCGAAGTTCAGGTAGAGCCGGATCTGCTTCTTCTGCGCGTCCGTCAGGCCGCCCACGTACGCCTCGGAGCCGAGCAGGCCGAACTCCTCCGCCGACCACCAGGCGAACTTGACCTTGTTCTTGATGTGCTTCTGGCTGTTCGCGAGGCGCTGCGCGACCTGGAGGATGCCGGCCGAGCCGGAGCCGTTGTCGTTGATGCCGGGACCGGCCGCGACCGAGTCGAGGTGCGCGCCGAGGAAGACGGTGTCGTCCTCGGCGCCGCCGCTGGTCTCGGCGACGACGTTGTAGGTGGTGCGGTTCTCGCGCAGTTCGCGGATGTCCAGGGTGACCTCGACCGGTCCGGCCGCGGCCTCGGCGGCGAGCTTCTCGCCCTCGGCCTGGGTGACGCCCCCGGTGGGGACCTTGCCCGCGTCGGCGTCGCCGAGGGTGCCGTTCAGGGCTCCCTCGGTGTTGTTGTAGATGATCGCGCCGACCGCGCCGGCCGCCGCGGCGTTGGCCTGCTTGGCGGCGAAGGTGCAGCCGCCGCGCTTGACGAGCGCGATGCGCCCGGTGAAGGCGCCGGCCGCGAAGTCGCCCGGCTCGCAGCCGTTCGTACCGTCCGTGTCGACGGGGACGACGGCGAGGCGCGCGGTGACGCCGTCGGCCGGGCCGCTCGCGGTGTACGTCATCAGCTTGACCGGGACCTCGCGCGGGGAGGCGCCGTTCACCTTGAGGGTCTCGGCGATGGTCTGCACGTACACGAAGTCGAAGGCGTTCCTCGTGACCTTGTACCCGGCCGCCTTCATCACGGCTTCCACGTACTGGGCGGACTGCACGTGACCCTTGGAGCCGGCCACCCGGGTGCCGTTGTTGTAGTCGGCGATCGACTGCAGGACCTTCAGGTGGTTCTCGGCGCCCTTGCCGGTCGCCTCCTTGACCAGCTTCTTCGCCAGCGCGTCGCCCCGGGCGGCGTCGCTCTGCGGGCTGCTGGCACCGGCGGGGCCGGCGAGCAGCAACGGGGAGGCGAGGGCCAGTGCGGCGGTGGCTGCGGCTATACGGCGTGAGGGCATGAACGTCCTTTCACGACAGGCGGGCTGGGCGGTGGACGCACGTTAAGCAGCGGGGAGCCGCTCCCGCCATACCTTTCACTGCTTCCGGTTTGTGAAATCCGGATACCGGTGCGTCCGGTCCGTCGAATTCCGGCCACCGTCCGGCGGGTTGGTCACCGCAGGATCCCCTCGATGAAGTCGGAGCCGATCCGGGCCACTGCGGGCAGGTTCAACTGGTGCTGTACGTAGCGCCCTTGGCGGCGGGTGTGCAGGAGTCCGGCCTTCTTCAGCGCGGCGAGGTGCCGGGACACCTCGGGAGCGGATATGCCGCATACGGCGGCCAGCTCGCCGGTCGTGTACGGAGCCCTGGCGAGGCTGCGGCACAACTGCATCCGCATCGGGTGCGCCAGGGCGTCCATACGGAGCCGGAGCAGCTCCACCGAGCCGGGCGCGGAGGCCGGTTCGGGGGAGCCGAGGGGGTAGTGGACCACCGGGCGCCAGCCGGGGGCGTGCAGCACGAGGAGGTGCGGCCAGCCGAAGTTGGTGGGGATGAAGACCAGACCCGGGCCGATGCGCGGGTCGGTGGCGGTGGCGGAGCCGTCGACCATCTTGTCGGCGGTGATCGTGGTCCCGGCTGCGTCGACGCAGAGCGCCGCCGAGACCTCCCGGAGCGCGGCGGGCAGGCCCTTGCGGCGCAGCACCTCGGTCTTGTGCCGGGCGTCGGCGGCCTGCTGGGGGCCGGTCCGCCGCCAGGTCTCGGCGAAGAACGCCGCGTCGCAGTCCTCCAGGAGGCGGCGCAGCCAGACCCGGACGGCGGTGGTGTCGTCCAGCAGCCGCAGCGAGAACCGCAACTGCGCCGGCCCGCGCGCGGCGGCGGCCTCAAGGACCCGGGCGCGGGAGGCCGGGTCCTTGAGGGGGGAGGGGGCGCCGCCCTCGTTGTAGAGCGCGAGCCAGCAGTGTTCGAGGGCGGCCGTCACGAAGCGCTCGTCGTCGAGGCCGTCGAGTACGTCGAGCTCCTCGGCCAGGGTCGCGGCGGGCAGCCCGGTGCCGCCGGGGGTCCCGGCGAAGGGCATGAAGATGTCGGAGAAGGAGCTGCGCCACAGGAAGTCGGCTTCGAGCAGCCGGTCGGCGAGGCAGGGGTCGAGCGCGGCGGCGGTGGCGGTGGCCCAGGACGCGAGGCGGGGGTGATGGGCGGGCTGGGAGAGCGCGTGCAGGGCCATGCAGAGTTCCGCGAGGGGGGAGGGCGCGAAGCGGATGCGCTCTGCGGGGAGCCCGGCGATGTCGATGGTGACGCTCATCGCCCCATTCTCCGACCCGCCCGGCCCCCCGCCCCCCGCACGGGTCCGTCCGGGCGAAGCGGGCCCGCCCGGCCGCCCGCTCGGGTCGCGGCCCTGCGGCGACCTGTGGTTGCCCGGTCTACGGCTGCCCCGGCCAATCCGGCCCCGCCGGCGTTTGAGGCGCGGGGGTCCGGCCCCCGGGAGCGCCGCCGCACTTGGACGCTGCGCGGAGCTGTCCCCTACCCGCCCTTCCCCCGTTCCCCGGGCTCCGCCCGGACCCGCGCCTCAAGCGCCGGCGGGGCCGTGGGCCGCTCCGCCCGGACCCGCGCCTCAAGCGCCGGCGGGGCCGGGGGCGGGTTCCGCCGGTACCCGCGCCTCAAGCGTCGGCGGGGCTGGAAATGCCCGGCCGCCGCCCGACTTCGGCCGGAGGCTAGAGGTGGGTCGTGAAGTCCGCGACCGCCGCGCGGACGTCCGCCGGGGTCCAGGACAGGGCCGGGGAGGTGATCTCCAGTTCCGTCAGGGACACGTCCGGCGGGCCGCCGGGGGCCCAGCGGCGGAACAGGACGCGGCCCGTCTCCTCCGCCTGCCGCAGGCCCGCCTCCGTGAGCCGGTCGGACCCGTACGGCAGCCACACCTGGAACTGGTGCGTGTGCGGCACCTCCGGATGCACCCGGAACCACGGCACCCCCGCCTCCGCGAAGCCCTCCCGCAGCGCCGCCGCGACCACCCGCGCCTGCGCCACGTACGACGGCAGCTCCGGCAGCACGCGCTCCAGCCCGGCCAGGCCCGACAGTGCCTGCGGGAACTGCCGGAAGACCTGGCCCCCGTACCGGTGCCGCCACACCCGCGCCTCCGCGACCAGCTCGGCCGGACCCGCCAGCGCCGCCCCGCTCAGCCCGCCGAGCGACTTGTACAAGGACACGTACACCGAGTCCGCCAGCCCCGCGATCTCCGCGAGCGGCCGCCCGAAGTGCACCGTGGACTCCCACAGCCGCGCCCCGTCGAAGTGCACGACCGCGTCCCGCTCCCGCCCCGCCTCCACCAGCGCGACCAGCTCCTCCCACGTCGGCAGCAGGAAGCCCGCCTCCCGCAGCGGCAGCTCCAGCATCAGCGTGCCGAACGGCTCCGGCAGCTCCGCGACCTCCTGCGCGGTCGGCTGCCGCGCCTCCCGCGTCGGGTGCACCGTCCGCAGGCCCGACACCACCGACAGCGCGCCGCCCTCCCACAGCTCGGGGTGGCTCATCGGGTGCAGGGCCACCACCGGGTTCCCGGTCCGCCCCGCCCAGCACCGCAGCGCGACCTGCTGCGCCATCGTCCCGCTCGGGAAGAACGCCGCGTCCGCCGTGCCCAGCAGCTCCGCGACGCGCCGCTCCAGCCGGGCCACCACTCCGTCGCCGTACACGTCGGCGCCCTCGTCCGGGTCCGCCGCGGCCAGCCCCGGCAGGGCGGCCAGCAGTTCGCCCACCGTCGGCTCCAGCAGGCTCCGCGACAGCACCCGGTCGGCCGCGCGCCATGCCGCCACCAGCCGCTTCGTCCGGTCTTCGTCATCCGTCATGACCCGATCATCGCCCGGGCCACCGCAGACCGGCCGACACGCCCAGGGGCTAGCATGGCGGCGTATCGTCCGGTACCCCCCGCGGACTGGAACGGAAGGCATTCCCCGCGTGAACGCACCCCATCAGACGGAGCCCCGGGATCCGTCCGACCGCCCTGCCCGGCTCGCCGTGGGCGTCGTCGGCGCCGGCCGGGTCGGCCCCGCGCTGGCCCGCGCCCTCCAGCAGGCCGGACACCGCCCCGTCGCCGTCTCCGGCGTCTCCGACGCCTCCCGCCGCCGGGCCGCCCGGATGCTGCCCGACGTGCCGCTCGTGCCGGCCGGGCAGGTGCTCGAACACGCCGACCTCGTGCTCCTCACCGTCCCGGACGACGCCCTGCCCGCCCTCGTCGAGGGCCTCGCCGAGACGGGCGCGATCCGCCCCGGCCAGCTCCTCGTCCACACCTCCGGGCGCTACGGGACCGCCGTGCTGGACCCCGCCCGCCGCGCGGGCGCCCTCCCGCTGGCCCTGCACCCCGTGATGACCTTCACCGGCACCGAGGTCGACGTACAGCGCCTGGCCGGCTGCTCCTTCGGCGTGACCGCCCCCGACGAGCTGCGGCTCGCCGCCGAGGCCCTGGTCATCGAGATGGGCGGGGAACCGGAGTGGATCGCGGAGGAGAGCCGCCCGCTCTACCACGCCGCACTCGCCCTGGGCGCGAACCACCTGGTCACCCTGGTCGCCCAGGCCATGGAGCTGCTGGGCAAGGCCGGCGTCGAGCACCCCGACCGGATGCTCGGCCCGCTCCTCGGCGCGGCCCTCGACAACGCCCTGCGCTCCGGCGACTCGGCCCTGACCGGCCCGGTGGCCCGCGGTGACGCCGGTACGGTCGCCGCGCACATCGCCGAGCTGCGCGCACACGCCCCCGCCGCCGTCCCCGGCTACCTGGCGATGGCCCGCACCACCGCCGACCGCGCCCTCGCGCACGGCCTGCTGAAGCCGGAGCTCGCCGAGGACCTGCTCGGCGCCCTCGCGGAGACCGGGACCACCGCCCCGGCGACCGGCCCCCGTACCGACCCGGGGACCGGCCCCGACCCCGAAACCGACCCCGAGGGCGACGGCCGATGACCGAGCACCCGCTGCTGCTGAACACCGCCGACGCGCTGCACCGGCTCCCGCGCACCGGCCGCCGTGCCGTCGTCATGACCATGGGCGCCCTGCACGACGGCCACGCCGCCTTGGTCCGCACCGCCCGGGACCTGGCCGGCCCGACCGGCCAGGTCGTGGTCACCGTCTTCGTCAACCCCCTCCAGTTCGGGGCCGACGAGGACCTCGACCGCTACCCCCGCACCCTCGACGCCGACCTCGCGATCGCCCGGGCGGCGGGCGCCGACGCCGTGTTCGCCCCGGCCGTCGACGAGGTGTACCCCGGCGGCGACCCGCAGGTGCGGATCACCGCCGGCCCCATGGGCGGCCGCCTCGAAGGGGCCACCCGCCCCGGACACTTCGACGGCATGCTCACCGTCGTCGCCAAGCTGCTCCACCTCACCCGCCCCGACCTGGCCCTCTTCGGCCAGAAGGACGCGCAGCAGCTGGCCCTGATCCGCCGCATGGTCACCGACCTCAACTTCGCGGTGGACGTCGTGGGCGTGCCCACCGTCCGCGAGGAGGACGGCCTCGCCCTGTCCTCCCGCAACCGCTACCTCTCCGCCGCCGAGCGCCGTACCGCCCTGGCCCTGTCCCGCGCCCTGTTCGCGGGCCGCGACCGGCTCGCCGCCCAGGCCGCGCTGCGCGCCCGCGCCGCGGCTTCCCCGGCCAGCGACCAGCGGGCCACCGCCCTGGCCCGGCTCGGTGAGATCCGCGCCTCCGCCGACGCGCACGCCGTCTCGGCGGCGGTCTCCGCCGCCGGGGCCGGCCTGCCCGACGCCGTCCGGGCGGCCGCCCGGCACGTCCTGGACGAGGCGGGCCGCCAGGATCCGCCGCTGGCGCTGGACTACCTGGCGCTGGTGGACCCGCAGGACTTCACCGAGGTCGGCCCCGACTTCACCGGCCGGGCCGTGCTGGCCGTCGCCGCGAAGGTGGGCACGACCCGGCTGATCGACAACATCCCATTGGAATTCGGAGCACACTCGTGAGCACCCCAGGCACAGGCACCGCCGGCACCGGCATACGGCTGCACGCCCCCGCCCCCGGCTGGGCCGTCGACGCCGACGTCGTGGTCGTCGGCTCCGGCGTGGCGGGCCTGACGGTGGCGCTGCGCTGCGCCGCCGCGGGCCGTCGTACGGTCGTGGTCACCAAGGCCCGGCTCGACGACGGTTCGACCCGCTGGGCGCAGGGCGGCATCGCGGCCGCCCTCGGCGAGGGCGACACCCCCGAGCAGCACCTGGACGACACCCTGGTGGCGGGAGCGGGGCTGTGCGACGAGGCCGCCGTCCGGCTGCTCGTCACCGAGGGACCCGGCGCCGTACGCCGCCTCATGGCGTCCGGCGCCGTCTTCGACACCTCCGCCGAGACGGGCGAGATCGAGCTGGCCCGCGAGGGCGGCCACCACCGCCGCCGGATCGCGCACGCGGGCGGCGACGCGACGGGCGCCGAGATCTCCCGGGCCCTGGTCGAGGCCGTCCAGGCGGCCGGTATCCGTACCGTCGAGAACGCGCTGGTACTGGACCTGCTCCAGGACGCCGAAGGCCGTACCGCCGGCGTCACCCTGCACGTCATGGGCGAGGGCCAGCACGACGGCGTCGGCGCCGTCCACGCCCCGGCCGTGATCCTCGCGACCGGCGGCATGGGCCAGGTCTTCTCGGCCACCACCAACCCGGCCGTCTCCACCGGCGACGGCGTCGCCCTGGCCCTGCGCGCCGGTGCGGAGGTCTCCGACCTGGAGTTCGTGCAGTTCCACCCGACCGTGCTGTTCCTCGGACCGGACGCCGAGGGCCAGCAGCCGCTGGTGTCGGAGGCGGTCCGCGGCGAGGGCGCCCATCTCGTCGACGCCGACGGGGTGCGCTTCATGGTGGGCCAGCACGAACTCGCCGAGCTCGCCCCGCGCGACATCGTCGCCAAGGGCATCATGCGCCGCATGCAGGAACAGGGCACCGGCCACGTGTACCTGGACGCCCGGCACTTCGGCGCCGAGATGTGGGAGCAGCGCTTCCCCACCATCCTCGCCGCCTGCCGCGCTCACGGCATCGACCCGGTGACCGAGCCGATCCCGGTCGCGCCCGCCGCCCACTACGCGTCCGGCGGCGTCCGCACCGACCTGCACGGCCGTACCACGGTCCCCGGCCTGTACGCCTGCGGCGAGGTCGCCTGCACCGGCGTGCACGGCGCGAACCGGCTCGCCTCCAACTCCCTGCTGGAGGGCCTGGTCTTCGCCGAGCGCATCGCCGAGGACATCGTCGCCCACCCGCCGGCCGTGGGCGGCCCGGTCGTCCCCGTCCCCTCCACCGGCCCGCTGCAGCCCGCCGGGGCGCGCTACGAGGTCCAGCGGATCATGACGGATGGCGCGGGCGTCCTGCGCTCCGCCGAGTCCCTCGCCGGGGCCGCCGCCGCGCTCGAAGACCTGTACGCGGCCGCCCTGTACGACCTGGAGGCGCACGGCAAGACCGCCGAACCCGGCGTCGACACCTGGGAGGCCACGAACCTGCTGTGCGTGGCCCGGGTCCTGGTCGCCGCCGCGCGGCGGCGCGAGGAGACCCGCGGCTGCCACTGGCGCGAGGACCACCCCGACCGGGACGACGCGAACTGGCGGCGCCACCTCGTCGTGCGGCTCTCCGCGACCGAGAAGCGGGCCCTGGTCGTCACCCCCACCGACTCCGCGGACTTCCCGTCCGTACGGCACCCCCTCATCTCCGACAGCATGGAGCAGTCAGCGTGAGCACGCACGAGCACGACCACCAGCACGACGAACTTCCCCTCCTCGACCGGGCGGAGGGCGGCTGCGGCGACGACTGTGCCTGCGGTGACGGCGAGGAGTCGGGCCTGGACCCGGCCCTGGCCCAGCTGTTGACCGACGCCGGACTGGACCCGATCGAGGTCGAGGACATCGCGCACATGGCGCTGTCCGAGGACCTGGACGGCGGGGTCGACGTCACCACCGTCGCCACCGTGCCCGAAGAGGCCGAGGCCGTCGCGGACTTCGTCGCCCGCGAGGACGGCGTCGTGTCCGGCCTGCGCGTCGCCGAGGCCGTGTTCTCGATGGTGTGCACCGAGGCGTTCGAGGTGGAGCGGCACGCGGAGGACGGCGACACCGTCAAGGCCGGCCAGGTGCTGCTCTCCGTCCGCTCCCGCACCCGCGACCTGCTGACCGCCGAGCGCAGCGCGCTGAACATCCTGTGCCGGATGTCCGGCATCGCGACCGCCACCCGCCGCTGGGCCGACGTCCTGGAGGGCACGACGGCCAAGGTCCGCGACACCCGCAAGACCACGCCCGGGCTGCGCGCGCTGGAGAAGTACGCGGTGCGCTGCGGCGGCGGCGTCAACCACCGCATGTCCCTCTCGGACGCGGCGCTGGTCAAGGACAACCACGTCGTCGCGGCGGGCGGCGTCGCGCAGGCGTTCGCCGCCGTGCGCGAGGCCTTCCCGGAGGTCCCGGTAGAGGTCGAGGTGGACACCCTGGAGCAGATCGGCGAAGTCCTGGAGGCGGGCGCCGACCTGATCCTGCTGGACAACTTCACGGTGGCCCAGACGGCCGAGGCCGTGGCCCTCGTCGCGGGCCGCGCCACCCTGGAGTCCTCGGGCCGGCTCACCCTGGACACCGCCCGCGACTACGCCCTGACCGGCGTGGACTACCTGGCCGTGGGCGCGCTCACCCACTCCTCGCCGATCCTCGACATCGGCCTCGATCTGCGCGAGGCGGTGTAACCGATGCTCCTCACCATCGACGTGGGCAACACCCATACGGTTCTGGGCCTGTTCGACGGTGACGAGATCGTCGAGCACTGGCGGATCTCGACCGACCCGCGCCGTACGGCCGACGAGATGGCCGTCCTGATGCAGGGCCTGATGGGTACCCACCCGATGCTCGGCACCGAGCTGGGCGACGGCATCCACGGCATCGCGATCTGCTCGACGGTGCCCTCGGTGCTGCACGAGCTCCGCGAGGTCACCCGCCGGTACTACGGGGACGTCCCGGCGGTGCTGGTGGAGCCCGGCATCAAGACCGGGGTGCCGATCCTGATGGACAACCCGAAGGAGGTCGGGGCCGACCGCATCATCAACGCGGTCGCGGCCGTCGAGCTCTACGGCGGGCCGGCCATCGTGGTCGACTTCGGTACGGCGACCACCTTCGACGCGGTCTCGGCCAAGGGCGAGTACGTGGGCGGGGTGATCGCCCCGGGCATCGAGATCTCGATGGAGGCGCTGGGCGTCCGGGGTGCCCAGCTGCGCAAGATCGAGCTGGCCCGGCCGCGCAACGTGATCGGCAAGTCCACGGTCGAGGCGATGCAGTCGGGCGTGGTGTACGGCTTCGCGGGCCAGGTCGACGGGGTCGTCGCACGCATGGCCAAGGAGCTGGCCGGCCCGCACGGCGAGCCGGACGACGTGCGGGTCATCGCGACGGGCGGGCTGGCCCCGATGGTGCTCGGCGAGTCGTCGGCGATCGACGACCACGAGCCGTGGCTGACGCTGATCGGGCTGCGGCTGGTCTACGAGCGCAACGCGCCCAACTTCGACTGACCCTGCCCCCCCGGGGCCCGGCCCCGGGGCACCGCCCGGTGTCCTGCCGGATGCGCGTGCTCCGTACCCGCGCCCGGGCCCGAACCCCTCGCGGCCCCTGCGGAGACCGCCCGCGACCTGTGGTGAGGGCCCGCACGGGCCACGGCCGCCGGCCGCCCGGCGGGCCCCCTCCGAGCACCGCGCGGAGGCGGTCCGCCGCCCGGTGGAAACGCTCCGCCCCGGCATCCCGAGGTCCCCGATCGCGCAGCCGGCCGAGGAATTTCCCCGGAAATGGCCGGAACGCACGTCCGTCGGGGATACGGTCCCACCGGGAAACACCCGAACCCTTCCCCGGCGGAGGAGAACCACCATGACCGCGACCGCTCGGCTCACCTGGCAGAAGTCGTCCTACTGCGGCGAAGGCGAAGAGGCCTGTGTCTACGTCGCCTCCGCCCCCGGCGTCCTGGTCCGCGTCGCGGACCGCGCGGACCCGGCCCACCTGGTCCTGGCCACCACCCACGCGGCGTGGGCCGCCTTCCTGGAAGCGGTCAAAGCGGAGCCGTGAGCGGTTCCCGGCGCGCCGGGAAGGGGCAGGATCGGGGGATTTTGTCCGATTAGCGCGTATCTTCGCCCCATGCCCACGCCCTACGGTTCCCGCGGCGGCATGGCGTTCAGCGCTGCTGAGCTGCACCTGCTCAGGCGTTCGCTCGCCCATGCCCTCCAGTCCTCCACGGCCCCCCTGACGGCCGGCGAGGTCCAGGACTGCCTGCGCCTCGCGGCGTCGGTGGACGACGCGGTGCAGGAGGCGGGGCGGCTCAGAGCGTTCCTCCTCGCCGACCTGGCCCGCTACAGAGCCGCCCTGCCGGGGAGCATGCCCGGCTACCTGGAGCTGCTCCAGGACGCCCTGGCCGCCGGCTACGAGCCCGTCCCCGACGACCTCGCCGCGCTACGGGCGCTGCGCGCCAACCCGGTCGCCGCCGCGGTGCTGGAGCGGGCCCAGGCCGTGGCGGAGCGCTCCGTACGCCGCCGGCTCTCCACCACCCCGGCGCCCCGGACCCGCCTGCTGGCCCTGGCCGGCGGCCGCGGGGAGGAGCGCCGGCCCGAGCCCCGGCCCGGCCCGAAACCGGCCGAGAGGCCCGCGGAGAAGCCGGCCGAGAAGCCGGCCGAGAAGCCCGCGCAGCCGGGCGGGAAGCCGGCCCCGCACCCGGAGCGGCCCATCCCCACTCCGGGTGAGGTGTTCCCGCCGCGCCGCAAGCCCACCCCGCCCCCGACGGAGGACCGCGCCGTCGGCTAGCTACGCTGGTGGGCATGGACTACGTTTCCGCGCTCGTGCCCCCCTTCGTGATGGCCGTGTTCTTCATCTTCCTCGTCAGGACGATCGTGAAGAGCCAGGGCGGCGCCAACAAGGCAAAGGAAGACGCGGCGGTCGATGCCGTTCTCGCCCGCGCCGAGGCCGCCCGGCAGACCGGGAACTGACCCGGAGAACTCCTTGTGGGGGCCCCGACTTCGTCGGGGCCCCCACATTTGTCGCGCGTTGCCCTCCGAATAGTCGGGCAATTCCCCACAACCCGCACTATCGTGCTGTTGTGCCTCGGCCCCTGGGAGAACTCGAAGACGCCGTGATGACACGGGTGTGGCAGTGGAACCGCCCGGTCACCGTTCGTGAAGTCCTGGAAGACCTTCAGCAGGAACGGTCCATCGCGTACACCACGGTCATGACCGTTATGGACAATCTCCACCAGAAGGGCTGGGTCCGGCGGGAAGCCGAAGGCCGCGCCTATCGCTATACGGCGGTCTCCACCCGCGCCGCATACTCAGCCGCACTGATGAACGAGGCGTGGTCGACCAGTGACAACCCGGCGGCCGCCCTGGTGGCCTTCTTCGGCATGATGTCCCAGGAACAGCGGGAGGCCCTCCGGGACGCCGTACGGATCGTCAGTCACGACGACGAGGCGCCCGCGGAAGTCGCCGGAGCCCAAGCGCCGCCGGCGGAAGTCGCCGAAGCCCGGCGGGACACCGGCGAGCAGCGGCCCGAGCCGGGGCGATAGCGTCACCGCATGGGAGAGTTTTCCGCCGAAGACGCTAAAACAGTGACCATCCGCCGCGCGCGCACGGGCGATGTCCCCGCGCTGCGCCGCCTGCTCGACCAGTACGTGCAGCAGCGGATCCTGCTCGACAAAGCCCCCGTCGTCCTTTACGAGGACATCCAGGAGTTCTGGGTCGCGGAACGCGACTGCGACGGCCAGGTCGTCGGCTGCGGCGCTCTGCACGTCATGTGGGAAGACCTCGCCGAAGTACGCACTCTCGCGGTCGACCGCACGTTGAAGGGGGCCGGCGTGGGGCACCGGGTGCTGGACAAGTTGTTGGAGACCGCGCGCCGGCTCGGCGTGAGCCGGGTTTTCTGCCTCACCTTCGAAGTGGACTTCTTCGCGAAGCACGGCTTCGTCGAGATCGGGGAGACTCCGGTCGAGACCGATGTCTACATGGAGCTCCTGCGTTCCTATGACGAGGGCGTAGCCGAGTTCCTCGGTCTCGAACGAGTGAAGCCGAACACCTTGGGCAACAGTCGGATGCTTCTGCACCTCTGATCGGTGGCTGCTCGATCAGAGCCGCTTTTACGGGCTCCGCCCGCCTGTGGCCTATGTCCGAATCGCGCACGTTTCCCGCTCCGTGGCGGTCCTGAACCTTCCCCCGGGGGTTTGTGTTTTCCCGGCAAAAGCGGTTTCCTTTCCGCGTACTGCATTTTCGATGAAAGGAAATCCGGTGGCACAGAAGGTTCAGGTCCTTCTTGTCGACGACCTCGACGGTGGCGAGGCGGACGAGACCGTGACGTTCGCTCTGGACGGCAAGACCTACGAGATCGACCTCACCGCCGCCAACGCTGAAAAGCTCCGCGGCCTGCTCGAGCCTTACACCAAGAGCGGCCGCCGCACCGGTGGCCGTGCCGCCGCGGGTCGCGCCAAGGGCCGCACCGGCGCGGCGTCCGGCAACCCGGACACCGCGGAGATCCGCGCCTGGGCGAAGGCGAAGGGCCTCACGGTCAACGACCGCGGCCGCGTCCCCGCCGAGATCCGCGAGGCCTACGAGAACCGGGGCTGACCCACCGCGCCGGCCCGCCCCGCCGGGGCCGTACGCCGTCGCAGGCGCGCCCTGTGGCACTCCGTCGCCGCCGCGGCGACCAGGCGTACGAGATCGGGCCGGGTGCCCTGCCCCGGACCGGGCAGGGCGGGCAGTGATGCCTCGCACCCCTGCTCGGGGGGCCGCAGCCACACGGCGGCCCCCTGCGGGCCGCCCGTCGCGGCCTGCCCGGGAGGCGCCGGGGCGGTGATGAGGCCTCCCGCGCCGAGCGCGGTGAGGTCCAGTTCCACCCCGCCCCATTCCAGCCAGTCGAGGAGCCCGTCCAGTTCCTCCGCGCTCCCCGGCGCCACCAGGAACCGCATCCGGCAGCCCGTGACGGCCACCGGCCCGGTGGCGACCCGGCGGCGCAGCACCTGGGTGCCCGCGTCGGCCGGCAGCTCCAGTACGTCGAACCCGGTCCCGGTGGCGAGCCTCGCGGGCGCGGTGCCCGCCAGGGTCCAGCCGGGCACCCGGGCGTACCAGGCGGCGTAGGAGTCCGCGTCCGGCGCACTGCGGGGCGGCGGGACGGCGGCGAGGCCGAGGGCGTTCCCGGCGGCGGTGAGTGCCATGTCCCGAGCAACTCCGGATTCGCCTTCGGGTTACGCACCGCGTACGGAAGAATGCAGAACGTAAAGATCCGCCCGGTTCCGTCCCACATTCGAAGACGGAAGTCTGTTCGCCCGTAGCGGAGACACCCGTGCCCGCCGGCATGGACCGTTCCCCCTTAGGGGTAAGACATTCCTAGTGGATAGGGGCGACACGCTGAGGTGAACGGCCTTCGAGGAGCTTCCGTTCGCCATCGGCGTACACGTGTGACGGGTATCTGCCTGGCCTGCGGGAACATCGTCTCGCACCATCGGGTTGGAGCAGGTGTCGGCTCTTACGGCCGGTTTTCCCACAGAACGTGGGGGTGAGCCGCGGACGGATGTCGGCAGTTGGAATGAGCTGTCCCGCCCCGCGGGACTAGCATGCGGAAGGACAGGGCGGGGACCGACCCCGAACTGCCCGACCGCTCTGAGGAGCGATAAACGATGTTCGAGAGGTTCACCGACCGCGCGCGGCGGGTTGTCGTCCTGGCTCAGGAAGAAGCCCGGATGCTCAACCACAACTACATCGGCACCGAGCACATCCTCCTGGGCTTGATCCACGAGGGTGAGGGTGTCGCCGCTAAGGCCCTGGAGAGCCTCGGGATTTCGCTCGAGGCTGTTCGCCAGCAGGTTGAGGAGATCATCGGTCAGGGGCAGCAGGCCCCGTCCGGCCACATCCCCTTCACCCCGCGGGCGAAGAAGGTCCTGGAGCTTTCGCTCCGAGAGGCCCTCCAGCTCGGCCACAACTACATCGGCACCGAGCACATCCTGCTCGGCCTGATCCGCGAGGGCGAGGGCGTCGCCGCCCAGGTCCTCGTGAAGCTGGGCGCCGATCTGAACAGGGTCCGGCAGCAGGTCATCCAGCTGCTCTCCGGGTACTCCGGAGGCGGCAAGGAGTCGGCCACGGCAGGCGGCCCGGCCGAGGGGACCCCCTCGACCTCGCTCGTCCTCGACCAGTTCGGCCGCAACCTCACCCAGGCTGCCCGCGAATCCAAGCTCGACCCGGTCATCGGGCGCGAGAAGGAGATCGAGCGGGTCATGCAGGTGCTGTCCCGCCGGACCAAGAACAACCCGGTCCTCATCGGCGAGCCCGGCGTCGGCAAGACCGCCGTCGTCGAGGGCCTGGCCCAGGCCATCGTCAAGGGCGAGGTGCCCGAGACCCTCAAGGACAAGCACCTCTACACCCTCGACCTGGGCGCCCTGGTCGCCGGTTCCCGTTACCGCGGTGACTTCGAGGAGCGCCTCAAGAAGGTGCTGAAGGAGATCCGCACCCGCGGCGACATCATCCTGTTCATCGACGAGCTCCACACCCTCGTGGGTGCGGGCGCCGCCGAGGGCGCGATCGATGCCGCCAGCATCCTCAAGCCCATGCTGGCCCGTGGTGAGCTCCAGACCATCGGTGCCACGACCCTGGACGAGTACCGCAAGCACCTCGAGAAGGACGCGGCGCTGGAGCGCCGTTTCCAGCCGATCCAGGTGGCGGAGCCTTCCCTCCCCCACACGATCGAGATCCTCAAGGGACTGCGCGACCGCTACGAGGCCCACCACCGCGTCTCCATCACGGACGAGGCCCTCGTGCAGGCGGCCACCCTGGCGGACCGCTACATCTCGGACCGCTTCCTGCCGGACAAGGCGATCGACCTGATCGACGAGGCCGGCTCCCGGATGCGCATCCGCCGGATGACCGCACCGCCGGACCTCCGCGAGTTCGACGAGAAGATCGCGAACGTCCGTCGCGACAAGGAGTCGGCCATCGACTCCCAGGACTTCGAGAAGGCGGCCTCCCTCCGTGATTCGGAGAAGCAGTTGCTGGCGGGGAAGGCCAAGCGCGAGAAGGAATGGAAGGCCGGCGACATGGACGTCGTTGCCGAGGTCGACGGCGAGCTCATCGCCGAAGTCCTCGCGACCGCGACCGGCATTCCCGTCTTCAAGCTGACCGAGGAGGAGTCCTCGCGACTCCTGCGCATGGAGGACGAGCTCCACCGTCGCGTCATCGGCCAGAAGGACGCCATCAAGGCCCTCTCGCAGGCGATCCGCCGTACCCGTGCGGGTCTCAAGGACCCGAAGCGTCCCGGTGGCTCGTTCATCTTCGCCGGCCCCTCCGGTGTCGGTAAGACCGAGCTCTCCAAGACGCTCGCCGAATTCCTCTTCGGCGACGAGGACGCGCTGATCTCCCTCGACATGTCGGAGTTCAGCGAGAAGCACACGGTTTCCCGTCTCTTCGGTTCGCCCCCCGGCTACGTGGGCTACGAAGAGGGCGGCCAGCTGACCGAGAAGGTCCGCCGGAAGCCGTTCTCCGTCGTCCTCTTCGACGAGGTCGAGAAGGCGCACCCGGATATCTTCAATTCCCTTCTGCAGATCCTGGAGGACGGTCGCCTGACCGACTCCCAGGGCCGGGTCGTGGACTTCAAGAACACGGTCATCATCATGACGACCAACCTGGGTACGCGGGACATCTCGAAGGGCTTCAACCTGGGCTTCGCGGCCCAGGGCGACACCAAGACCGGATACGACCGGATGAAGGCGAAGGTCAACGAAGAGCTCAAGCAGCACTTCCGGCCCGAGTTCCTGAACCGCGTCGACGACACGGTCGTCTTCCACCAGCTCACGCAGGAAGACATCATCCAGATCGTCGACCTGATGATCGCCAAGGTGGACGAGCGCCTCAAGGACCGCGACATGGGCATCGAGCTCAGCGGTGAGGCGAAGCAGCTCCTGGCGAAGCGCGGTTACGACCCGATCATGGGTGCGCGCCCGCTGCGCCGGACCATCCAGCGCGAGATCGAGGACATGCTGTCGGAGAAGATCCTCTTCGGCGAGCTGCGCCCCGGTCACATCGTGGTCGTGGGTGTGGAGGGTGAGGGCGACGACGCCAAGTTCACCTTCCGCGGCGAGGAGAAGACGGCTCTGCCGGACATGCCTCCGATCGAGGCGACGGGCTCCGGCCCGGACCTCTCCAAGGGCGCCTAGCCCCAGCCGCACGTAGCAGTACGAAGGGCGGCCCCGGGACCGAAAGGTCCCGGGGCCGCCCTTCCGCGTGCGGGGGTGCGTTGCCCCGGGAAGCCGGCCGTACACGTCCTCCGGGCGGTGACAAGCCGCACAGGGCAAATCGGACCTCCTACCACCTTTCGTAGATCGAGTGTCCGTTTTGCCCCCCGCTTCCCCCTGGTGGGGGGCCGTCAACAGGTACGGGTGGCCCGTCCGCATCTACGAGGTTCGGTAGTAAAAGGGCGGTTTGGGGCAGGGCAGGGGGCCGGGTTACCAAAGTGGGCGAGCCCAGCCCGGTACCCCTCGGCAGTCGCCGAGCGCGCCGGGCGGCTTGTTGCCCTGTTCCCGGCCCCGGAGGTCCCCGCATGTCCGCGAAGCGCGTCAGCACCCGTCGTACCCGTCTCGCCCTCGTCGCCACCGGTCTCGGTGCGGCCCTGGCTCTCGGGGCGGGGACGACCGCCGCCTTCGCCGACGAGGCACAGAGCGCCCTCACCGGTACCGCCGGGCTCGTGGCCGCCCAGGCGCAGGCGCAGGCGAACGCCGCCGGCACCGCCGCGAAGCCGGTGGTCACCTGGAACAAGCCGGTCGCCCACTACACGCTCTCCGCGACCTTCGCCCAGGCCGGCGGCCTGTGGGCGCACAAGCACTCCGGTCAGGACTTCGCCTGCCCGATCGGCACCCCGGTGCACGCGGCGAGCGCGGGCGTGGTCGTGAAGGCCGGCCCCAACGGCGGCGGCGACGGCCCGGCGTACGGCAACGCCATCGTGATCCGGCACGCGAACAACACGTACTCCCAGTACGCCCACCTCTCGCGGATCCAGGTCAAGATCGGCCAGAAGGTCGCGATGGGCGCCCAGATCGGTCTCTCCGGCAACACCGGGAACTCCACGGGCCCGCACCTGCACTTCGAGATCCGCACGACCCCGAACTACGGCTCGGCCGTCAACCCGGTCGCCTTCCTGCGCAAGGTCGGCATCACCGTCTGAGTCCCGTTCCGCCCGGGGCGGGGGCGGCGGCCGTAGCCGCGGGACCCCACCCCGGGCGGGGGCTCAGTACAGCAGCCAGGCAGACGTCCGGCGGGCCATCGGGTCGAGCTTGCCCGCCTTGAGGGCGTCGACGCGGTCCTGCGGCAGGGCATCGGCGTAGATCCGCAGGCTGTCCAGGGCGCCGTTCCAGGGGGCCGTCCAGTTGTCCTGGTGGCGGGAGCGGCCGAGCTGGAGCGGGCCGGGGGCCGGGAAGATGCCGGCGGCCACCGGCGCCTCGTTCGCCTTCTTGCCGTTCACGTACAGGGTGATCTTCTTGGCGGGGGCGTCGTAGGCCGCCGTCAGCTCCGAGAAGGTCCTGACCATCTTCGAGCTCACGCCGGAGACGACCGTGGTGGTGTTCTCGGCGCCCTGGTCGCCGGTCTGCACCCGGAAGACCCAGGCCGGCTTGCCGTTGACCTCGTCCAGGCCCAGCTCGAAGGAGAACGACTTCTCGTTGCCCTGGCTGAGGGCGATCTGGCGTCCCGTGGCGGTCCGGTTCCAGACGCGGGCCGAGACGGTGAAGCTCTTGGACGTGTCGACGACGCGCTGCTGGGACTCGGCGAACGAGTTCGGGTTGCCCTTGAGGCGGACCTCGTAGCGCTTGTCGATGGGGAAGACCCCCGCGTCGGGGCCCATCTTGAGGTTGGACTTGCCGATCTGGTCCCGGATGGTCGTCTGGTCGCCCGGCACGGTCGGCGTGAGGTCGGTGGGCGTCCCGTTCTGGGAGGGGGAGGCGGATGCCGAGGGCTTGCCGTCGGCGCCCTCGTCCGGTCCGCCGTCCTTGCCCTTGCCGAACAGCAGGAAGGTTCCGCCGCCGACGAGCAGCGCCACCACCGTCACCCCGCCGACGATCAGCCAGAGCCGCTTCTTGCGCCGCGCCGCCGCCGAGCGGTCCGCGAGCGCGTCCCAGTCGGGCTGCGCGCTCTGCGCCGGCGTCGGGAAGGGCTGCTGGGGCTGCTGCGGGGGCTGCGCCTGCTGGTAGGGGCCCTGCTGGTAGGGGCCCGGCTGGGGCTGCTGCTGCGGGTAGCCGTAGCCGCCCGGCTGCGGCGGCGGACCGAAGCCGCCCGGCGCCTGGTGGTCGCCGGGAGCGCCGGGCGGGTAGCCGTAGCCGCCGGAGGCGGGAGTTTCCGGCGGGAACCCGTAGCCGCCGCTCCCCGGGGCGGGCTGCTCGGGCTGCGGGCTGCTGGGGGGATTCGTACCGTCGGTCATTCCACGGATGCTAAGACATGAGCCGTTCGGAGCGAACGTCCGCGTATTGCGATCGGGAACCGATCGCGATCAAGCACCCCGGGAGCCCGGCTGCCCCGGTGGCTGGAGGATCGGGAAACTGCCCGTCGCCGTCGGCGCGTGCTCCGGCAGCCACAGCACCGCCACCGCCCCGGCGGCCGCGGCCTCGCCCGCCGTGCCGCCCCGCGCCGCCACGTTGCGGAACGTCAGCCGGGCGCCCAGGACCCGCGCCTGACCCTCCGCGATGGTCAGCCCCAGCCCGTGCCCGACCCCGGCCCGGTCCGTGGACCCCGTACGGAAACGGCTCGGCCCCTCGCGCAGCAGCGCCTCGGGGAAGCCCGGCCCGTGGTCCCGTACGCGCACCACCCGGCCCTCGATGTCGACCTGGACCGGCGGCTGCCCGTACCGTCCCGCGTTGGCGAGCAGGTTGCCCAGGATCCGCTCCAGGCGGCGCGGATCGGTGCTGACGATCTCGTCCGCGACGACCCGTACGGACGCCTCCGGCATCAGCGACCGCACCCGCCGGGTCACGAACTCGCCCAGCGCCACGTCCTGGAGTTCGGCCCGCTCCGAGGCGCTGTCCAGCCGGGCCACCTCCAGCACGTCCTCGACCAGCGCCCGCATCGCCTGCGCCCGGTCCCGTACGAGTTCGGTCGGCCGGCCCGGGGGCAGCAGTTCCGCCGCGGTGAGCAGCCCCGTCACGGGGGTGCGCAACTCGTGCGCGATGTCGGCGGTCACCCGCCGCTCGGCCTCCACCCGCTGCTGGAGGGTGTCCGCCATGGCGTCCACCGCCCGCGCGAGGTCGTCCGTCTCGTCCCGTACGACGCCGCCCACCGCGTCCCGTACCCGCACGTCGGGATCGCCGTGCGCCACCCGCTGCGCGGCGGCCGCGGCCTTGCGCAGCCGGCGCGAGATCTGCCCGCCGATGAGCACGCCGAGCGCCGAGCCGGCGAGCACCACGGACAGCGAGCCGACGACCAGCGCCCGGTCCAGGTCGCGCACCATGTTGGCGCTCTCGCGGAACTGGGTGTGCAGCGACACCACCTGCCCGTTGCCGAGCGGCACGGCGGCCCACACCTCCGGGAGCCCCCTCGGGTTCTCCTGGACGTACGTCCCGCGCCGCCCGCTGCGGGCCTTCTCGCGCAGTTCGGCCGGCAGGTCGGGGTCGTTGAGCTTGGCGCCCATGGGGGGCTTGCGCCCGGCCTCGGCGTTGCGGGAGATGAACTGCACCCGGTCCAGCTGCACCTCGCGGGCGCTCTCCAGCATCGACACGCGGGCAGCGCTGTGCACCACGAGGCTCAGCGCGACGGCGATCAGCGCACCCACCGCGGCGACGGCGAGGGCGATCTTCCAGCGGATCCCGGTGCGCAGGGTGAACTGCTTCACAGCATGGACCGTTTCATGCCTTGAGCTTGTATCCGAAACCGCGGACCGTCTCGATCCGGTCCTGCCCGATCTTGGTGCGCAGCCGCTGCACGTGGACGTCCACGACGCGGGTGTCGCCGCCCCAGTCGTAGTCCCACACCCGCTCCAGCAGCCGGTCGCGCGAGAGAACGGTGCCGGGCGCGGAGGAGAACTCCAGCAGCAGCCGCATCTCGGTCGGGGTCAGTGCCACGGGGGCGCCCGCCTTGCGCACCTCCATGCCCTCGGTGTCGACCTCCAGGTCGCCGAAGGCCAGCACCCCGCGCTCGCCGGAGTCCCCCTCGCCGGCCGCCGGACCGCTGCCGTTCACACCGTTCGCGTGGCCGAAGCGGCGCAGCACGGCGCGGATCCGGGCGACGAGGACGGAGCCGTCGAACGGCTTGGTGACGTAGTCGTCGGCCCCCGCCTCCAGGCCGAGGACGACGTCGATCGAGTCGGCGCGCGCGGAAAGCATGATCACCGGCACGGTGGACTCGTCGCGGATGCGGCGGCACAGGCTCACGCCGTCCATGCCGGGCACCATCACGTCGAGCAGGGCGATGTCGGGGCGGTTCGCCCGGAAGGACTCCAGGCCGGCCAGGCCGTCGGGCATGGCGGTGACCACGAAGCCGTCGCGTTCCAGCGCCAGGGTCGTGGCCTCGCGGATGACGTCGTCGTCCTCCACGAACAGCACATGCGTCTCGGCCATGCGGAGCCTCGCTTCAGTTCTTGGGGGACACGGCCGGGGCGGGCTGGCCGTCGCCGTCGACGTTGCTGTAGTCCGTGTGGACCCGGTCCTGCTCGGCGAACTTGTCCCCGGTCCACCGGTACGTGATCACGTCCTCGCCGGACGGGTAGGAGAGGGCGTCGCTCTTGCCGTACACCGGCTTGGTGACCACCAGGTCGCCGCGGTCGATCTCCGCGTAGACGGGGGGCTGCTCGTCCGCGAACACGTTCTCGTACTTCGCGCCGTCGGCGCGGTACACGTACGAACCGCGCCCCAGCGCGTCGGCGCAGGACAGTACGTTGACCACGATGTCGACGACCGGGCTGCCGGTCACCTTCCCGTAGCTGACGTCGACGGGGTACTCCTTGCCCGTGCAGGGCTTGAGGTCGCGCTTGACCTCGGCGCTGACCTTGGGGTCCGCCTTCAGCAGCGCGACCGGGTCGACCTTCGCGGCCGGCCGGCCCGAGGCGGCGGCGGAGGACTGGCCCTGCGGGGACGCGGCCGAGCCGGCCGGCGTGCCGGTCCGGGCCACGGTCTCGGTGCGGGCCGGGCCGCCGTCGCGCAGCCCCGTGCCGCCGGTCGCGCAGCCGACCGCGAGCAGCCCGGTGCCGACGAGGACGACCGTCCCCGCCGACATCAGCACCAGCGGCTTCCTGCCGCCGGCGGCCTTGCCATGGCCGTTCAGGCCGCGCACCGCTCCCGCCCCTCGTACCGTGCCGTGTGGTCGCCGCGCTCCAGCGCGCGCATGTCGAGGTCCCGGCTCTCCAGCTCCTGCCGGAGGCGGGCCAGTGCGCGGTGCAGGGTGCTCTTCACGGTTCCCGTCGACATGCCGAGCGCCGCTGCCGTCTCCTCGGTGCTCATCTGCTCCCAGTGTCGCAGCACCACCACACTGCGCTGCTTGGGGGCGAGGACCTTGAGGATGTCCATCAGCAGGGCGCGGTCGGCACGCTGGTCGGAGCCGTCCTCGACGGAGGCGTCCGGGAGCTGCTCGGTGGGGACCTCGTCGAGCTTGCGGGCGCGCCACCACTCGGTACGCGTGTTGATCATGACTCGGCGCAGGTAGGCGTCGGCCAGCGCCTTGTCGGCGATGCCGTCCCAGCGGCCGTACGTGCGCACGAGCGCGGTCTGCAGGAGGTCCTGGGCGTCCGTGGGGTCCGGGACGAGGCGCCGGGCGCTGCGCAGCAGCGCGTCCTGCCGGGTGCGTACGTACTCCTCGAATTCGAGTACCTCGCCGTGCGCCATCTCAGACCGCCTCCGTTCCGTCCCACCGTGCATCCGCCGCTTACGGATCCGAAGGTACGGAGGCGTTGTCACGGCACTGTGCGGGTCAGCCTTCGGTGGGCGCACGGACACCCGTAGATTGTGTAACAACGCCCGTGAGCTGCGGTTTCCCCGGCCGAAGCGGAGCCGCAGAGTCAACTTCGTGCGGCTCCGCGGCCGGGCCGGCCGGGCCCCGGCCTCAGCTCCGCGGCAGCCGGTACATGCCCTGCGCGAGCGGCTCCACCAGCCCGTCGGAGACCAGCCCGTCCAGCGCCCGCGCCCGCTGCACCGGTTCGTCCCAGACCGTGTCGAGCACGGACTGCGGAACCGGTCCCACCGCCTCCCGGAGCACCGCGAGCAGCCTGCCGCGCACCTGCCGGTCGGTACCGGCGTACGTCTGCCCCCGCCGCGGCGGCCCGTCGTGCGGCGGCTTCCCGGCGAGCCGCCACGCGCACTGCGCGGCCACCGGACAGCGGCCGCAGTCCGGGGACTTGGCCGTGCACACCAGCGCGCCGAGCTCCATCGAGGCCGCCGCCCAGCGCGCCGCGGTCGCCTCCTCCTCGGGCAGCAGGGCCCGGGCCAGGCGCCGTTCGGCGGCGGTCGTGGCGTTCGGCGGGTACTCGACGCCGATCGCGGTGCGGGCGAAGACCCGGCGGACGTTGGTGTCCAGCACCGGGTGCCGCTGCCCGTACGCGAAGGAGGCCACCGCGGCCGCCGTGTACTCGCCGATCCCGGGCAGCGCGAGCAGCTGGGCGTGGTCCCGCGGTACGTCGCCCCCGTGCCGTTCCGTTATCGCGACGGCCGCGCCGTGCAGGCGCAGGGCCCGGCGCGGGTAGCCGAGCCGGCCCCATGCCCGTACGGCCTCGCCGGGGGCCTCGGCGGCCAGGTCGGCGGGGCGGGGCCACCGGGCGAGCCACTGCTCGTACACCGGCAGGACCCGGCTGACCGGGGTCTGCTGGAGCATGAACTCGCTGACCATGACCCCCCAGGGGCCGGCCTCGGGGCGGCGCCAGGGCAGGTCGCGGGCGTGCTCGTCGAACCAGGCGATGACGGGGGAGTGCAGCGCGTGGGCGACGTCGGGGGAGGGGAAGGTGGATGCAGTCATGGCACACGCATCCTGGCACGTTTCGCCCCTGCCGCGCCGGGCCCGGCGCGGCGGACAGGGCGGCGCGGGCGTTCCCGGGCGACGCCGGACTCCGACGCCCCGGAGCCGAAGACCGTGACCCGGCCGGGCGTGGCGGAGCGTGCACGGTCACCGTCCGTACGCAACACCCGGACGCGGAAGGGCCCCCGTATGGCCTGATCTTTTCGGCCGGAAGGGGCCAGCGGGATGATCATCGGCAAAACAAGCCGGATGCGCGGCATGTGGGGCGCTGATCGCGCCGCCGGTTCTCGTAAAGTTCCGTCCGTGGGATCACTGCGCAATCCGGTCGGGCCGCTCCCCTCCTCCATCTACTGGCGACGGAGGGCTGTGCTGGCGTCCGTCGCCGCGCTCCTCGCGCTGCTCGCCGTATGGACCGTCAGTTCCGGCGGCGGGAAGCCGAGTACGAACGGCGAGGGCAAGGGCGGGCCGCGTCCGGTCACCTCGATCACCCCCGGTCCCTCGGGCTCCGGCCCGGCGATCAGTCAGGCGCCGGGCGGCCGCGGGGACTCCGGTTCCGGTGGCGGCCCCGGAGCGGGTTCCGGTACGGGTGCGGGCGCGGGCAAGAACGGTGAGACGGGCGGCAGTGGACCGGGCGACGGCGGCGCTGCCGGCGCCGCGGCCCCGGTCCCCGCGGACTCAGCCCTGCCCACCTGCGCGCCGGGCGTGGTGCAGTGGGAGGTCAAGAGCGTGAAGAACGAGTACGAGGCGAACGAGAAGCCCCGGCTCGAACTGGTCGTCCGCAACGTGTCCGGCACCACTTGCAAGGTCGGACTCGGTCCGAAGCAGGCCGTCATGACGATCACTCAGGCGAGCGGCAACAAGCCGGTCTGGTCGGGCGCTGACTGTCCGGCGGGCGCGGGGAACGTCTTCTTCCGGCTGCCCGCGCAGGGCGAGGCGAAGCAGTCGCTGGAGTGGGACCGCAAGCCGAGCGCGCCCGACCAGTGCCAGACGCCTCCGCCGGGCTCGGCCGCCCCGGACACCTACGTGGTCGAGGTCAAGGCCCCGGGCATGCCCGTCGCCCGTACCTCGTTCGTCCTCAAGCAGGACTGAGCCGGCCCGGTCCCCGGCCCTTATACGTAGCGTTCGAGGATCGAGGACTCGGCCAGGCGGGAGAGGCCCTCGCGGACGCTGCGCGCACGGGCCTCGCCCACGCCGTCCACGGTCTGCAGGTCGTCCACGCTCGCGGCCAGCAGCTTCTGCAGGCCTCCGAAGTGCTCGACGAGCCGCTCGATGATCGCCCCCGGCAGCCGGGGCACCTTCGCCAGGAGCCGGTACCCGCGCGGCGACACCGCCGAGTCCAGCGTCTCCGGCGAGCCCGTGTACCCGAGGGCCTTCGCGACGATCCCCAGCTCCAGCAGCTCCGGGTGGGTCAGCGCGTCAAGCGCCGGCAGCGCCTCGTCCACCGTGCGGGAACGCTTCGCCGTGGGTTCCGGAACGTAGTCCCGGATCACCAGTTCCCGTTCCTGCTCGATCCCGACCGTCAGCTCGTCCAGCTGGAGCGACAGGAGGCGTCCGTCGGTGCCGAGTTCCACCACGTATTCGGCGATTTCCGTGGCAATACGGCGAACCATTTCCAGCCGCTGGGCGACCGCCGTCACGTCGCGCACCGTGACCAGGTCCTCGATCTCCAGCGCCGACAGCGTCCCCGCGACCTCGTCCAGCCGCAGCTTGTACCGCTCCAGCGTGGCCAGCGCCTGGTTCGCCCGGGACAGGATCGCCCCGGACTCCTCCAGGACCCGGCGCTCGCCGTCCACGTAGAGCGCGATCAGCCGCATCGACTGCGACACGGACACGACGGGGAATCCGCACTGCTTCGAGACCCGGTCCGCCGTGCGGTGCCGGGTGCCGGTCTCCTCCGTCGGGATCGACGCGTCGGGGACCAGTTGCACGCCCGCGCGCAGGATCTTGGTGAGGTCCTTGTCGAGGATGAGGGCGCCGTCGAGCTTGCACAGCTCGCGCAGCCGGGTCGCGGTGAACTCCACGTCCAGCACGAAACCGCCGGTGCACATCGCCTCGACGGACTTGTCCATGCCGAGGACGATGAGGCCGCCGGTGTTGCCGCGGACGATCCGTTCGAGACCGTCACGGAGGGGCTGACCAGGTGCGACGGCGCTCAGCGAGGCCCGCATCATGGCTTCCTGCCTGGAGCTCGCGCCCGACTTCCCGGATGCTGCTGCACCGTCCTTGGCTGCCACTGCACTCCTCCGGTCGCGGGTTGCGCCGCCTGCGTACGGCCGGGCGGACCAGCACAAAGTCTACCGGCGCGCTCTGCGCCCGCGCCGTGCCTTGTCCCGTATCGCCGCCGCGGGATCCCGGGCGGGGCCGCGGGGGCAGCCGCGGGCCGGGCCGCGGGACCGGCGGCCCGGACCGGGACGGGCGGCCGGGGCTACTCGGCTGCCCGCTCCCGGGCAGGCGTACGGGTGCGGCCGCGCGGCAGGACCCGTAGCGCGTCGCCCATGTCGGCGACCTCGATCACCTTCATGCCCGCCGGTACCTTCCCCGGATCGCCCGGGACCAGCGCGTGCGTGAACCCGAGCCGGTGGGCCTCGGCGAGCCGCCGCTGGACGCCGGTCACCCGCCGCACCTCGCCGGCGAGGCCGACCTCCCCGATCGCGACGAGGTTCTTCGGCAGCGGAACGTCACTGGCCGCCGAGGCCAGCGCGAGCGCGATCGCCAGGTCCGCGGCCGGCTCGGTGAGCTTCACCCCGCCCACCGTCGCGCTGTAGATGTCCCGCTTGCCCAGCGCCGTGATCCGGCCGCGCTGCTCCAGCACCGCCAGCATCATCGAGACGCGCGAGGTCTCCAGGCCAGAGGTGGTCCGGCGCGGCGAGGGGATCTGCGAGTCCACCGTCAGCGCCTGTACCTCGGCGACCAGCGGCCGCTTGCCCTCCAGCGTCACCGTCAGGCAGGTCCCCGGGACGGCCTCCGCGCGGCGGGTCAGGAACAGCCCGCTCGGATCGGCGAGCCCGATGATCCCCTCATCGTGCAGCTCGAAGCAGCCGACCTCGTCCGTGGCCCCGTACCGGTTCTTGATGCCGCGGACCAGCCGCAGCCGCGCGTGCCGGTCGCCCTCGAAGCTCAGCACCACATCGACCAGGTGCTCCAGCAGCCGGGGGCCGGCGATGGCGCCGTCCTTAGTGACGTGGCCGACGAGCAGGGTCGACATCCCGCGCTCCTTGGAGGCCCGGATCAGCGCCCCGGCCACCTCGCGGACCTGCGCCATGCCGCCGGGCGCGCCGTCGATCTCGGGGGAGGCGACGGTCTGTACGGAGTCCAGGATCAGCAGGGAGGGCTTCACGGCGTCGAGGTGTCCGAGGACGGCGGACAGGTCGGTCTCCGCGGCGAGGTAGAGGTGGTCGTTCAGCGCGTTGATGCGGTCGGCCCGCAGCCGGACCTGGCTCGCGGACTCCTCGCCCGTCACGTACAGGGTGCGGTGGCTGTCACTGGCCGCCTTCGCCGCGACGTCCAGCAGCAGCGTCGACTTGCCCACGCCCGGCTCGCCCGCCAGCAGCACGACGGCCCCCGGCACGAGTCCGCCGCCGAGCACCCGGTCCAGCTCGTCCACACCGGTGCTGCGGGCGGTCGCCGTGCGGCCGTCGACCTGGGCGATCGGCACGGCGGGGGCCGAGACCCGGCCTGCCGCGGTGGTGCGCACGGCGGGCGCGCCCATCTCCTCGACGGTCCCCCACGCCTGGCACTCCGGGCACCGGCCGAGCCACTTCGCGGTCGTCCAGCCGCACTCGGAGCAGCGGAAGGACGGCCGGTCCTTGGCGGATGAACGAGATGTACGGGCAGCCATGCGCACACCGTAGCCGCAGCCACCGACACCGCCGCCGGCCGAGACCGGTACGACCGGCCGCCGGACGGCGCGAGCGACCGCGGCCGGCCGCCGCGTCAGGGGCGCTGTCAGCAGGAGCCCGATCTGTTCACCCGTAAGGGCTAAAACCGCTGAAGGCTTCCGGACCGTCAGCGGCACGCCGCCTACGGTCGCCGAGTGAACAGCAGCAACCAACCACACCCCCCGGCGCGCACCGGCGCACACCGGGCGCAGGGGCGCACGCCCTCCCGTGGACCGGAACCGGGCCACGCGGACGAGCAGCCGCCCCCCTTCCGCCACGAGCCCTACCTCGACGGACTGTTCACCTACTGCCTGTCGGTGCTGTGTGACCACGACACCGCCACCGACGTGCTCGGTGATGTCCTTGCCGTCGCCGAACGGTATCCCGGCCGGTGTCCCGACGAAGGGGACCGGAGGGCCTGGCTGTACGCACTGGCCCGCTGGGGCTGCCTGACCCGGCTGGGCGAACAGCGGCGCACGCGCCAGGGGGCGCATTCCGCCCGGCGCACGCCGGAGCACACCGAGCAGGAGCGTGCGCCGGAGGCGCTTGACGTCAGCGCCTACCGCCGTACCGAACTGGCCCGCCTCGCCTGGCCCGAAGCCGCCGGAACCACCCCCGAGCAGCGGGAGGCCCTCGAACTGGCCGTCCGCCACCGGCTCGCCGTGCCCGAGCTGGCCGCCGTCCTCGGCACCCAGGCCGCCGCCGCCCGGGAACTGCTCACCGGCGCCGCCTGCGAGGTGGAGCGCACCCGCGCCGCCCTCGCCGTCGTCGAGACCGGCAACTGCCCGGCCGTGTCCCGCCTCGCCGGCGACGGCCAGGTCCTGCTGTCCACCACCTTGCGCGCCGAACTCGTACGCCACGTCGACGACTGCCCGCGCTGCCGCCGGGTCGCCGAACGGGTGGGCGCCGCGGCCCCCTGGCCCGGCTCCGGCGGTGTCCACACCCCCGGGCTCCCGCTGGTCCCCGCCCCGCGCACCGCCGTCCACGCCGCGATGCTGCGCTCCGGCCGGCGCCGCCGGGGCGGGCCCGGCCCGCGCTTCGACCGCACCGGCTTCCCGATGGATCCCAAGGACCGCGCGGCGCGCCGCGACCGGCTCCGGGCGCGGGCGGTCACCACCACCGTGGTCGCCACCGTCGTCGCCGCGCCCGTCCTGGCGCTGTGGGCCGCGTACCGGGGCGCTCCCACCACCGGCGAACCCGTCGCGGGCAGCGCCGCCCGGATCTCCGCCAGCGAATCGGACCTCCCGCCCGCGGCCGTCGGCGGGCACCCCCTCGCCGCCTACCGGAACGCCGGCAACACCGCCCACACCACCGGCGAGCCCGGCTTCGCGCCGGGCGCCGACGTACCGGACGTCTCCGTCGAGGTGATCAGCCCCGGCGCGTCCGACACCCCGGAACCGGGCGGTCCGGGCGCCCCGGGCCACATCGGCGTGACCGCCGCGACCCGTGGCGGCACCACCTTGCTCACGCTCACCGCCTCCGGCGGCGCCCCGGTGCACTGGCGGCTGTGGTCGGACGCGTCGTGGCTGCGGGCGAGCCGGAACGCGGGCACCCTGGCGCCGGGAGAATCGGTCAACCTGTGGATCACCGTCGACGCCGCGGCCCAGCCGGTCGGCGCCTGGACGGCCAGGGTCGGGATCGACCCCGACGGCGCGGTGGTCTCCATCCGGGGCCGCGGCCGCCCGGCGCCGGATCCCACGCCCCCGGTGACCCCGGATCCGACGCCGACCCCCACGCCTCCGGACCCGACGCCGACGCCGACTCCGACGCCCACTCCGCCCGCGACCCCGGATCCGACGCCGACCCCGACGCCGCCGAGCCCGACGCCGACTCCGACGGAGCCCGCAGGAACGGTTTCCCCCGACCCGGCCCCCTCCGGCCCGGCGGCGTAACGGCCGTCGTCAGGCCCGGCCGGCCGGCGGGGCCGGGTCCGCCGGGTGCGGGGCCATCGGCAGCAGCGAGGCCAGCCGCGCCTCGCACAGCTTCACCAGCTCCGCATAGGCCTCCTCGCCCATCAGCTCCGTCAGCTCGGGCCGGTAGGACACGTACACCGGCTCCCCGGCGCCGTGGGCGGAGGTGGCCGAGGTGCACCACCAGTGCAGGTCGTGGCCGCCCGGGCCCCAGCCGCGCCGGTCGTACTCGCCGATCGACACCTGGAGCACCCGGGTGTCGTCGGGCCGGTCGATCCAGTCGTACGTACGCCGGATCGGCAGCTGCCAGCACACGTCGGGCTTGGTCTCCAGCGGCTCCTGGCCGCTCTTCAGCGCGAGGATGTGCAGCGAGCAGCCCGCGCCGGCCGGGAAGCCGGGCCGGTTCAGGAAGATGCAGGCGCCGTCCCAGCGGCGGGTCTGCTTCTCCCCGTCGTCGTCCGTCTGAGTCCAGCCGGACGCGCTGCCGACGTCGTGGAACTGCCACAGCTCGGGCGTCAGGCGCGCCACGTTCTCGGCGACCCGCTTCTCGTCGTCCTCGTCCGAGAAGTGCGCGCCGAGCGTGCAGCAGCCGTCGTCCGCCCGGCCGGCCTGGATGCCCTGGCAGCCGCTGCCGAAGATGCACGTCCAGCGGGAGGTCAGCCAGGTCAGGTCGCAGCGGAAGACCTGCTCGTCGTCGGCGGGATCGGGGAACTCCACCCAGGCCCGGGGGAAGTCGATGCCCTTCTCGTCGGCCACGACCTTCGGCTTCTTCTTGGGGGTCTTGGACATGTTGGCCTTCTTCGTATTTGGCACAAACCCAAGCCTAAGCGCCCCTTACCTCACCCATACGCGACGAGCCCAGTAGCGTTTCCGGTTATGAGACTCGGTGTCCTTGATGTGGGTTCGAACACGGTTCATCTGCTGGTGGTGGACGCGCACCCCGGTGCGCGCCCGCTGTCGGCGCACTCGCACAAGGTGGAGCTGCGGCTCGCGGAGCTGCTGGACGAGCGCGGTTCGGTCACGCCGGCGGGCATAGAACGGCTGGTGTCGGTGATCGGCCACGCCGTCCAGGCCGCCGAGGACAAGGGCTGCGAGGACCTGCTGCCGTTCGCGACGAGCGCGGTGCGGGAGGCGACGAACGCGGACGAGGTCCTGGCCCGGGTCAAGGCCGAGACCGGCATCGACCTCCCCATCCTCAGCGGCGAGGACGAGGCCCGCCTCACGTTCCTGGCGGTGCGGCGGTGGTTCGGCTGGTCGGCGGGGCAGCTGCTGGTCCTGGACATTGGCGGCGGCTCGCTGGAGATCGCGTACGGCATCGACGAGGAACCCGACGCGGCGGTGTCCCTCCCGCTGGGCGCGGGCCGCCTCACCTCGGCGTGGCTCCCGGGCGACCCGCCGGCGCCGGCCGACGTGAAGGCGCTGCGCCGCCACGCGCGGGCGCAGATCGCCCGTACGGTCGGCGAGTTCAGCCGCTTCGGGACGCCGGACCACGTGGTGGCGACGTCGAAGACCTTCAAGCAGCTGGCCCGGATCGCGGGCGCGGCCCGCTCGGCGGAGGGCCTGTACGTGCAGCGGGACCTGACGCGCAAGGCGCTGGAGGAGTGGGTCCCGCGGCTGGCGACGATGACGACCGCCCAGCGGGCCGCCCTGCCGGGCGTCTCGGAGGGCCGGGCGCACCAGCTGCTGGCGGGGGCGCTGGTGGCGGAGGGCGCCATGGACCTCTTCGGCGTGGACGAACTCGAAATCTGCCCCTGGGCCCTCCGCGAGGGCGTCATCCTCCGCCGCCTGGACCACCTCCCGACCTGAGCCTCCGGCGGTGGGCGGGCCGTGTGCGGCTCCGGCCGTCGCAGGGATACGAACCGGAACCGGGCCTGCCGGCGCGGTCCGGGCATTCCAGCCTCGCCGGCGTTTGAGGCGCGGGTCCGGGCAGAGCCCGGTGCCCGGCGGAGCCGGGTTGGCCGTGCCGCCGCCCGAGCGGGCCGGTCCTCGCCGATGTGGGTCCCGCCCCGACATGGACGCGGCCCGCCGGGCCGAGGCGCGCCCCCGTACCCCCGCCCCGCCCGGGTACGGCAGCGGCATCGGTAACCTGTCCCCGTGGCGAAACCACCCCGGACCCCGACCCCCAAGGTCGCCCTCTCCACCGCCTCCGTATACCCGGAGTCCACGGCGACCGCCTTCGAGACCGCCGCGCGCCTCGGCTACGACGGCGTCGAGGTGATGGTCTGGACGGATCCGGTCAGCCAGGACATCGACGCGCTGCGCCGCCTCTCCGACCGGCACGGGGTGCCGGTGCTCGCCATACACGCCCCCTGCCTCCTCATCACGCAGCGCGTGTGGTCCACCGACCCCTGGACCAAGCTCCGCCGCGCCCGGGCCGCCGCCGAGCGGCTCGGCGCGAGCACCGTCGTCGTGCACCCCCCGTTCCGCTGGCAGCGCCAGTACGCCCGCGACTTCGTCACCGGCATCTGGCGCATGGCCGACGAGACCGACGTCCGCTTCGCCGTCGAGAACATGTACCCCTGGCGCTACCGCGACCGCGAGATGCTCGCGTACGCGCCCGAGTGGGACGTCACCAAGGACGACTACCGCCACTTCACCGTCGACCTCTCGCACACCGCGACCGCCCGCACCGACGCCGCCGCCATGGTCGACCGGATGGGCGACCGCCTCGCCCACATCCACCTCGCCGACGGCAACGGTTCCGCGAAGGACGAGCACCTCGTCCCCGGCCGCGGCACCCAGCCCTGCGCCGAGCTGCTGGCCGGCCTGGCCCGCACGTCCTTCGACGGGCACGTGGTGATCGAGGTCAACACCCGCCGAGCCATGTCCTCCGCCGAGCGCGAGGCGGACCTCGCCGAGGCCCTCGCCTTCACCCGCGCGCACCTCGCCGCCGTCCCCGCCGCGCCCAAGCCGGTCCGCCGCCCGTGACCGAGCCCGCACCCCGCCCCCGCCGCGGCCCCGGCCGCCCCCGCCAGGACGAGGCCGACGAAGGCCCCGGCACGCAGGAGCGCATCCGCGTCGCCGCCCGCGCCGAGTTCGCGGCGCGCGGCTACGACAAGACCTCCGTACGCGGCATCGCCAAGGCCGCCGGGGTGGACCCGGCCCTGGTGCACCACTACTTCGGCAGCAAGGACGACCTCTTCGCCGCCGCAATCGAGCTGAGCCTGGAGCCCGCCCTGGTCGTCCCGCAGATCCTCGGCGGCGGCCCCGAGGGCATCGGCGAACGCCTCGCCCGCTACTTCCTGGGCGTGTGGGAGAACCCCGTCACCCGGGTGCCGATGATCGCCGTCGTGCGGTCGGCGCTCACCCACGAGGCGGCGGCGAAGGTGCTGCGCGGGCTGATCCTGCGCCGGGTCCTGGAGCGGGTCGCCGCCGACCTCGACGTGCCCGACCCCACCTTCCGCGCGGAGCTCGCCGCCTCCCACATGATCGGCATCGCGGTGCTGCGCTACGTGGTCCAGGTCGAGCCCCTCGCGTCCGCGGAGCCGGAGGCCATCGTGGCCCTCGTGGCACCCACGCTGCAGCGCTACCTGACCGAGGACTGAGCCGCCCGTCCCGGCATCCGGACACCCTGTCCGCATCCCGGGCGAGGAGCGTAGCCTCGTAACCGAGCCTTATCCACAGTCGCGGCGGCGTGCGAACGCCCCGTACTCATGGGGAGTGAACCCGATGCCCGAGCTGAGGTCCCGCACCGTCACCCACGGCCGCAACATGGCAGGCGCACGTGCGCTGATGCGCGCTTCGGGCGTAGCGAGCGCGGACATCGGGAAGCCGATCATCGCGGTCGCCAACTCCTTCACCGAGTTCGTCCCCGGCCACACCCACCTGGCCCCGGTCGGCCGCATCGTCTCCGACGCCATCCTGGCCGCGGGCGCCATCCCGCGCGAGTTCAACACGATCGCGGTGGACGACGGCATCGCCATGGGCCACGCCGGCATGCTGTACTCCCTGCCCTCCCGCGACCTGATCGCGGACTCGGTCGAGTACATGGTCGAGGCGCACTGCGCCGACGCGCTGATCTGCATCTCCAACTGCGACAAGATCACCCCCGGCATGCTGATGGCCGCCATGCGCCTCAACATCCCGGTCGTCTTCGTCTCCGGCGGCCCGATGGAGGCCGGCCAGGCCACCCTGGTCGACGGCACCGTCCGCAAGCTCGACCTGATCGACGCCATGGTCGACGCCTCCAACGAGAACGTCTCCGACGAGGACGTCCTGCGCATCGAGGAGAACGCCTGCCCGACCTGCGGCTCGTGTTCGGGCATGTTCACCGCCAACTCGATGAACTGCCTCGCCGAGGCCATCGGCCTGGCCCTCCCCGGCAACGGCTCGGTCCTCGCGACGCACACCGCCCGCCGCGCCCTCTACGAGAACGCCGGCCGGACGGTCGTGGAGATCACCAAGCGCTACTACGAGCAGGACGACGCGTCGGTCCTGCCCCGCTCGATCGCCACCCGCCAGGCCTTCGAGAACGCCATGGCCCTCGACATCGCCATGGGCGGCTCCACGAACACGATCCTGCACCTCCTCGCCGCCGCCCAGGAGGCGGGCCTGGACTACGACCTCACCGACATCGACGAGGTCTCGCGGCGCGTCCCGTGCCTGTCCAAGGTCGCGCCGAACGTGGCGCCCGGCGGCACGTACTACATGGAGGACATCCACCGCGCCGGCGGAATCCCCGCCATCCTCGGCGAACTGCACCGCGGTGGCCTCCTCAACAAGGACGTCACCACCGTCCACTCCGAGAACCTCGAAGACTGGCTCGCCACCTGGGACGCCCGCTCCGGCACGGCGTCCGAGGAGGCCATGGAGCTGTGGCACGCGGCCCCCGGCTGCAAGCGCTCCGCGACCGCCTTCTCCCAGTCCGAGCGGTGGGACACCCTCGACCTGGATGCCGAGGGCGGCTGCATCCGCTCCGTCCAGCACGCCTACTCCAAGGACGGCGGACTGGCCGTGCTGCGCGGCAACATCGCCGCCGACGGCTGCGTGGTCAAGACGGCCGGTGTCGACGAGTCGATCTGGACCTTCGAGGGCCCGGCCGTGGTCTGCGAGTCGCAGGACGAGGCCGTCGACAAGATCCTGCGCAAGGAGATCAAGGCGGGCGACGTCGTCGTCATCCGCTACGAGGGCCCGCGCGGCGGCCCCGGCATGCAGGAGATGCTCTACCCGACCTCCTTCCTCAAGGGCCGCGGCCTCGGCAAGGTCTGCGCACTGGTGACCGACGGCCGCTTCTCGGGCGGCACCTCGGGCCTGTCCATCGGCCACGCCTCCCCGGAGGCGGCCTCGGGCGGCACCATCGCCCTGGTGGAGGACGGCGACCGGATCCGGATCGACATCCCTAACCGCTCCATCGAGCTGCTGGTCCCCGACGAGGAACTGGAGGCCCGCCGCGAGGCCCTCGGCGGCGTCTACGCCCCGAAGAACCGCGAGCGCAAGGTCTCCGCCGCGCTGCGCGCCTACGCCGCGATGGCCACGAGCGCCGACAAGGGCGCGGTCCGCGACGTTTCCCGCCTGGGCTGAGCCCCCGGTCCGCAACCGAACCCCGCCGGCGTCCTCACCACCCGGCGGGGTTCGCCGCGTCCACGGCGAACACCGAGCCGTCGGGCGCGGACGCGTACACCGCGCCGTCCGCGACGACGGGCGCGGGCAGGGAAGCCGCGAAGGTGCCCTGGCCGTCGCCCATCCGCGGCCTGGTCTGTCCCACCAGCCGCCCGTCCGCGGCCTCGACCGCGAGCAGTCGCCCGTCGGGCGCCGTCAGGTAGACCCGCCCGCCGGCGACCGCGGGCCGGGACGCGACCGCCAGGCCGGTCTCCAGCCGCCACCGCTCCCGCTCCGGGCCCACCGCCGCCAGGCCGCCCGCCGATCCCACCAGGTACACGACGCCGTCGGGGCCCGCCGTCGCCTGCACCTCGTACAGCGGGACCGCCAGGCTGACCCGCCGCACCGTGCGCGTCGCCAGGTCCACGCGGACGACGGCGTCCGTCTTGCCCTGCGCGTCGTTCGCCAGCAGGTACGCGCCGCCCTGCACGGTGGCGACCGGCTGGAGGAGCCCCGCGGTACGCAGCTGCCAGCGCACCGCGCCGTCGCCCGGGTCCACCGCCGCCACCAGGGTCCGGCTGCCGTCGGGCTCGCGGGTCGCCACGTACAGCGCGGGCTTGCCCGAGGCGTCCGGGCCGGCCCACCACAGCGAGCCGGTCCCGCCGATCCGCCGGCTCCACTTCGGCGTGCCGGTCGCCGGGTCCAGCAGGGTCGCGGTCCCGTCGGAGCCGGCCGTCAGGACGTGACCGGCCTCCGCGATGACCTGGGCCCCGCCGGGCAGGGTCCGCTGCCAGCGCCGGGCGCCGGTCGCGGGGTCCAGCGCCTGGAGCACGTCGCTGCCCGCCCCGGCCACCAGGACGAGGCCGCCCGCGTACAGGGGCGCCCGGGCGGGGGCCGGCCCGGGGGCCGCCTGCGCGGGCACCGTCCACCCCGGGGCGCCGGTCGCGGGGTCCAGCCGGGCCGCCGCCAGCCCCTGCCCCGAGCAGTACAGGGCCGAGGTGCCCCAGGAGCAGGCCCCGGTGCGCTTCCCGGCGCCGGGCCCGCCCAGCGGCACCGACCAGGGCGCGAAGCGCTTCGCCGGGCCGGCTTCCGCCCGCTTCGGGGCCGCCGGCCCCGTGGAGTCGTCCCCCGTGGCGGAGCCGAGGTAGCCGCCGACGGCGCCGCCCGCGAGCAGCACCACCAGCCCCGCCGCCCAGGCCGTCCGGGTCCGGCGGCGCGCCGGGCGCCGTCCGCCCTCGCCGCGGGGGGTACCGCCAACTGGAGCGGCCTCCCGCCGGTGCGTATCGACCTCGGCGGCCCCGCCGACCCCGCTCCGGGCGGGCCGTCGCGGGGTCGCCGGGAACGTCTGGGTGTCCTCGCCGGTGGGGTAGGCCAGCGCCCGCATCTGCGCGATCAGCGCGTCGGCGCTCGGCCGCTCGGCCGGGTCCTTCGCCAGGCAGCGGGCGACCAGCGGGGCGAGCGGCCCCGGCAGCCCCGTCAGATCGGGCTCGCCGTGCACCACCTGGTACGCGACGAGGTAGTGGCTGTCGGAGTCGAACGGGCCGCGCCCGGTCGCCGCGTGCACCAGGACGGCGCCCAGCGCGAACACGTCGGCGGCCGAGCCGACTTCGCGCGGCCGCTGGAACTGCTCCGGCGCCATGAACGGCGGCGTCCCGATCAGCTTGCCCGTCTCGGTCCGCAGGTCGCTGTCGGCGGGCCGCGAGATGCCGAAGTCGATGACCCGCACCCCGTCGGGCGCCATCAGCACGTTGCTGGGCTTGAGGTCCCGGTGCACCACGCCCGCCCGGTGGATGTCCCGCAGCGCCTCCGCCAGCCCGGCGGCGAGCCGCGTCAGCTCCGCCGGGTCCAGCACGCGTTCCCGTACCCGCTCGGCCAGCGTCGGCGCGTCGATGAACAGGGTGGCCATCCAGGGCCGTTCGGCATCAGGATCGGCGTCCACCACCGGCGCGGTGAACGCCCCGCTCACCCGCCGCGCGGCCGCGACCTCCTGCCGGAACCGCGCCCGGAACTCCGGGTCCACCGCGTGCTGCGCGTGCACCACCTTGACGGCGAGTTTCAGCCCCGAACTGGAGGCGGCCAAGTGGACGACGCCCATACCGCCGGAGCCGAGCACGGATTCGAGCCGGTAGTGCCCGGCGTACTCGGGAAAGCCCGCGTGTTCCGCACGCCGCGCATGCACCACTCACCACCCCCGCCGGAGCCTAGTCGATGGCCCGTGCGAACATCCAAGGGCTTGCGGCCCCGCGCGCGTTGTGCGGGGCATGGCCCATGGGGGGAGTTTTCGCATGACTGTTGAGAACGATTCGAGCCAGGTCCAGAGCCTGTCCGGCTCCGGTTTCCCGACGTTCCCGGTCGCTCCGGGATACCAGGTCAACGTCCGCACCGGCCCCGGCACCGGCTACTCGATCTCCCGGGTGCTGCCGCTCGGCGCGTACGTCTCCATCCACTGCCAGTGCGACGGCACCACGGTCTCCGGTCCCTACGGCACCACGGCCATCTGGGACTGCGTCGGCAACGGCGAGTTCGTGTCGGACGCGTACGTGAAGACGGGCAGCGACGGGTACGTGGCCACCCGCTGCGGCTGACCCGCCGGGCGGACCGCTGCGGCCGCCCACCGTTCCGCCGGCTGAGACGCACCCGGACGGGTGCGTCTCGGGCTGGAATAATCGGCGTCGTGAGCGACGACCAGCGAGACCAGACCCCCGCCGAGCCGGCCCCGGCCGCCGCCGGACCGCGCCCCGAGCCCCTCCGGTTCTTCGGCACCACCTGGGTCGACCACGACGGCGGCTACGCCCTGCGCCGCGCGGGGGTCGCCGCCGGGTCCCTGCTCTCCGCCTTCGCCGCCGCCTACCTGCTGCGCTTCGCCTATGAGGGGCTGGAGATCGGCGACGTGGGCCCGTTCCTCAGCATCTCCGTCGTCGTCCTCTTCGCGATCGCCAGCGCCATCGCGTTCGTCAAGACCTGGGAGTCGTTCAGCCGCCGCCCCCGGCCGTCCTCCGACGAGTCCGCCCTCAAGGGGCTCAAGGCCATCGGTTTCATCGGCTCCCTCATCGCATACTTCCTGCGCAGCCTGAGCGAGGCCCCGGGCGAGAAGCTCCACCGCGCTGAGTACGATCAGGCCGTCGCCGAATCCGCCCGCCGCCGCAGCACCCGTACGGGCAACCCGGCCGCGCGGCGACCCAAGCGCAAGAAGTAACGCCGCGGGGCCCTCCCGCGGTCCGCCACCCACCCGGCCTGTTGACGCCCCGGCACCGCCAGGAGCATTATTCATCACATGATGAATAAGCCGCCCGACGGCGGCACGTCCGCCGTCCACGCCCACGCCCTCACCGTCCGCCGGGGCACCGGCCGCCGGCCCCGCACCGTCCTCGACGACCTCGCCTTCGACGTGCCCCGCGGCCGCATCACCGGCCTCCTCGGCCCCTCCGGCTGCGGCAAATCCACCCTCATGCGCTCGGTCGTCGGCACCCAGGCCCACGTCACCGGCACCCTCGACGTCCTCGGCCGGCCCGCCGGCCACCCCGAGCTGCGCTCCCGCCTCGGCTACGTCACCCAGGCGCCCTCCGTCTACGACGACCTCACCGTCCAGCAGAACCTCGACTACTTCGCCGCCGTCCTCGACCCGGGCCGGGCCGCCGCCGAACGCCGCCGCGCCGCCGTCACCCGGGCCATCGCCGACGTCGACCTCACCAGTCACGCCACCGCCCTCGCCGGGAACCTCTCCGGCGGCCAGCGCAGCCGCGTCTCCCTCGCCGTCGCCCTCCTCGGCGCCCCCGAACTGCTGGTCCTCGACGAACCGACCGTCGGCCTCGACCCCGTCCTGCGCCGCGATCTCTGGAACCTCTTCCACGACCTCACCGCCACCCGCGGTACCACGATCCTCGTCTCCAGCCACGTCATGGACGAGGCCGAGCGCTGCCACGACCTGCTCCTCATGCGCGAGGGCCGCATCCTCGCCCAGGACACCCCCGACGGGCTCCGCACCCGTACCCACTGCGCCACCGTCGAAGAAGGCTTCCTGCGCCTCGTCGACGAGGCCGACGCCCGAGCCCGGGAGCAGACCCGATGAACGCATCCCGCACCACCGCCACCGCCGGCCGCGTCCTGCGCCAGCTCCACCACGATCCGCGCTCCATCGCGCTGATGCTGCTGGTCCCCGTACTGATGCTGACGCTGCTCCGCTTCGTCTTCGACGGCAACGACCACACCTTCGACGGCATCGGGGCGTCCCTCCTCGGGATCTTCCCCCTCATCACCATGTTCCTGGTGACCTCGATCGCCACCCTGCGCGAACGCACCTCCGGCACCCTCGAACGCCTCCTCGCCATGCCGCTCGGCAAGGGCGACCTCATCGCCGGCTACGCCCTCGCGTTCGGCGCCGTCGCCGTCGTCCAGTCCCTCCTCGCCACCGGACTCGCCCTCTGGGTCCTCGGCCTCGACGTCGTCGGTTCCCCGTGGCTGCTCCTGCTCGTCGCCCTCCTCGACGCGCTCCTCGGCACCGCCCTCGGCCTGTTCGTCTCCGCCTTCGCGGCCTCCGAGTTCCAGGCCGTCCAGTTCATGCCGGCGGTTATCTTCCCCCAGCTGCTGCTCTGCGGCCTCTTCGCCCGGCGCGACACCATGCACCCGGTCCTCGAAGGCCTCTCCGACGTCCTGCCCATGTCCTACGCCGTCGACGGCATGACCCAGGTCCTCACCCACACCGACATGACCGCCGACTTCATCCGGGACGCCGTCATCGTCGCCGCCTGCGCCCTGCTCGTCCTCGCCCTCGGCGCCGCCACCCTGCGCCGCCGCACCCCGTAGGGGGCCACCGACCGCACTGCGGACACCAAGGCCCGGCGCCCCGCCCGGATGCAAGGATGAGGACATGACCCAGACAGTCGCCGTCCTCGGCACCGGAAAGATCGGCGAGGCCCTGCTCAGCGGGATGATCCGCGGCGGTTGGCCGGCCGGAAAGCTCCTCGTCACCGCCCGCCGCGCCGAACGCGCCGCGGAACTGCGCGACCGCTACGGCGTCGAGGCCGTCAGCAACGCCGAGGCCGCGAAGCGGGCGGACACCCTCATCCTCACCGTCAAGCCGCAGGACATGGGCAAGCTCCTCGAAGAGCTCGCCCCGCACGTCCCCGCCGACCGCCTGGTCATCAGCGGCGCCGCCGGCGTCCCCACCTCCTTCTTCGAGGAACGGCTCGCCCCCGGCACCCCCGTCGTCCGCGTCATGACGAACACCCCCGCCCTCGTCGACGAGGCCATGTCCGTCATCTCGGCCGGCAGCCACGCCACCGCGGCCCACCTCGCCCACACCGAGGAGATCTTCGGCGGCGTCGGCAAGACCCTGCGCGTCCCCGAGTCCCAGCAGGACGCCGCGACCGCCCTCTCCGGCTCCGGTCCGGCCTACTTCTACTTCCTGGTCGAGGCCATGACGGACGCCGGCATCCTGCTCGGCCTGCCCCGCGCCCAGGCCCACGACCTGATCGTCCAGGCCGCCATCGGCGCAGCCGTGATGCTCCGCGACAGCGGCGAGCACCCCGTCAAGCTCCGCGAAGCCGTCACCTCCCCGGCCGGTACGACCATCAACGCCATCGTCGAGCTGGAGAAGCACGGCGTACGGGCGGCCCTGATCGCCGCCCTGGAAGCGGCCCGCGACCGCAGCCGCGAGCTCGCCTCCGGCAACAGCTGACACCGGTACGGTCCCCGCCCCCGGGCGGGGGCCGCCACCGCCTCCGCTGCGGAGCTCCGGCCCTCAGGGCTCCAGCAGCCCGATGGCCCGGTACGCCCGGTCCACCACCGGCCGCGCCAGGCCGCGCGCCCGCTCCGCCCCGGCCCGCAGCACCCGCTCCACCCCGCCGGGATCGGCCGCCAGCTCGGCGTGCCGCTCCTGCACCGGGCGCAGCACCTCCACCACGGCCTCGGCGACGTCCCGCTTGAGCGCCCCGTAACCCGGGTACCGGTCGGCCAGCGCGGCCGGCTCGGCGCCCGTGCAGGCGGCGAGGATGTCGAGCAGGTTCGCCACCCCCGGGCGGGTGGCCCGGTCGTAGACGACCCCGCCGTCCCCGCTGTCGGTGACGGCCCGCATCACCTTCTTGGTGATCACCGCCGGCTCGTCGAGCAGATAGACGATGCCCGCCCCGTTCTCGTGCGACTTCCCCATCTTGGACGCCGGGTCCTGCAGGTCCATGACCCGCGCGGCCACCGTGGGCAGCACCACCCGCGGCACGGTGAAGGTGTGCCCGTACCGCTGGTTGAACCGGACCGCCAGATCGCGGGCCAGCTCCACGTGCTGCCGCTGGTCCTCACCGACCGGCACCTCGGCGGTCCCGTAGGCGAGGATGTCGGCGGCCATCAACACCGGATACGTCAGCAGCGACAGCCGCACGCCGTCTCCGGCGGCCCGGGCCCCGGCCGCCTTCTCCTTGTACTGGATCATCCGCCGCAGCTCGCCGTCGGTGGCGGTGCACTCCAGCAGGTACGACAGGCGGGTGTGTTCGTCCACGTGGCTCTGCACGAACAGCGTGCACTTGCGCTCGTCCAGCCCGGAGGCGAGGAACAGGGTGGCGGCCTGCCTGCTGAGCCGCCGCACCCGCGCCGGATCGTGGTCGATGGTCAGCGCGTGCAGGTCCACCACGCAGAACAGCGCGTCCTGCGGTTCCTGCTCGGCCGCGACCCACTGCCGCAGGGCGCCCAGGTAGTTCCCCAGCGTCAGGTGCCCGCTCGGCTTGATCCCGCTGAAGATCCTCGTCATGTCCGTCTCCCTGTGTGAGTGCCCGTACGGCCGGGCGGCCGTCGGTTCGGTGGCGCCGCGTGGGGCGACCGAGCCACTCCGGAGGGAGAAACAGAAACGGCCGCCGAAGCGGCGGCCGTGAGCGCATGCGTGCTCGCGTGGAGGTCGGCCGCCGTCAGGCGGCCCACCAGCGAAGGCCGGTCGTGAGCGCATGCGTAGTCATGGACAGAGGCTAGCGGGGAGGGGCGGCCGCCCGCCAGGGTTGACACACCTGTGGCAGATCCGTAAGGTTCTTCGAGTTGTCCGACGTGAGCGCCGACCCCGGTCGGTCCCCGGACAGCCATCCCGCACTACACATTCGAACGAACGACGCACTTCGTCGTCCCGTTTTCATGCGTATTTGCGAATGAGGAATCCGTGTCCGAGGACGCAGCCGCCGATTGGCTTCGGGGGCAGGGAATCCGCTACTGTCTCACTCGCCGCGAGGGCCCAACAGTCCGAACGGCAAATCCCGCTGACCGGGAGTCAGGCCCGAAAGGATCTGATAGAGTCGGAATCGCCGGAAAGGGAAACGCGAAAGCGGAGAACTGGAAAGTGAACCCCGCTTCGACCGGGAATCGGGCACGAAAGAGTCTGATAGAGTCGGAAACACAAGAACAAAGGAAGCGCCCGGAGGAAAGCCCGCGAGGGTGAGTACAAAGGAAGCGTCCGTTCCTTGAGAACTCAACAGCGTGCCAAAAATCAACGCCAGAAGTTGATACCCCGTCCACTTCGGTGGAT
>NZ_JBSGYT010000003.1:0-230075 GCF_053610645.1 Streptomyces sp. NPDC054883
CGGCTGCCCCGACGGGCAGCCGGACCCTCTTCGTACCGGCGGGGTGCTCAGAGTTCGATGCGCGTTCCGTCCGCCGGGATCTCCGCCCCCGCCGCGCGGACCTCCAGGTGGGCGGCGGAGTCCGGGTCGGCCATCGGGTTGGTGTTGTTGAGGTGGGTGTACGCCCACCGGGTGCCCGGCCGCGCGGCTCGCACCCGCCGCACGCGCTCCAGGCTGCCGCCCTCCCCGAGCACCGGGAGGTGTCCCATCGCCGCCTGCGGGGCCGTCGTCCCGGCGGAGCCCGTCGCACCGCCGAACTCCCGCGCCGTCAGGAACGTACCGTCGAGCAGGACGTAGCCGGCCCCGGCGGTGAAGGCGTCGAAGCCGTCCGGCCAGTCGGCGAGGCAGGGCGCGTACACGAACGCCCCGCCCGTCGCCGGGTCGTCGAAGCGGTAGGCGTACACCCAGGGGCCCGGCTGGCCGGAGGCCCGCGCGTACTTGGGGCGTTTGTCCCCGACCGCGAAGGCCGTGACCCGCAGCCCCCCGATGTCGTGCGCGGCGCCCGCGGGCAGCTCGGACCACTCCCAGCCGCTGTAGCCGCCCAGGACCGCGCGGACCGGGAAGCCCTCGCCCAGCGCCCCGAGCACGGCCCGGCCGGCCCACACCCGCAGTCCGGCCCCCTCGCGGAGCATCATCAGGCCGAGCGTGTGGTCGAGTTCGGCGTCCGTGAGCAGCACTCCGCGCACCGGGGTCTGGCGCGGACCCGGGCCCGCCGCCAGCTCCGGGGTCGCCAGGATCTGGGTACGGATGTCGGGCGAGGCGTTGACGAGGTACCAGTCGGCGCCGTTCGCGCTGACGGCGACGCCGTCCTGGGAGCGGGCGGGTGCGCCCGACGTGCAGACCGGGCAGGCACAGTTCCACTGCGGGCAGCCGCCGCCCGCCGCGGTGCCGAGCACGACGGCCTTCACCGGCGCACCGCCACGGGTCCGCGCATGACCAGCTCGGGCGGCGCCGCGCCGGGCGTCGCCAGCAGCAGGTCGACGACGCCGCGCTGGTCCGACTTGGAGCAGACCGGGTCGGTGGCCGCCGCGTCACCGGTGAGCAGGAACGCCTGGCAGCGGCAGCCGCCGTGGTCGACGGAGCGCCGGTCGCAGCTGCGGCAGAGGTCGGGCATCCACTCCTCGCCCCGGTAGGCGTTGAAGGAGCCCGACCTGTACCAGATCTCGCCGAGCGGGGTGTCCTTCACGTTGTCGAGGTCGAGGGTGGTGATCGCGCCCGCGGCGGGGCAGGGCAGCACGGTCCCGTCGGGGGCGACGGTGAGCTGGAGCGCGCCCCAGCCGTGCATGCACGGCTTGGGGTAGGGCTCGTAGTAGTCCGCGAGGACGTACACGATCTCCATCGTGCCCTTCAGCCGCTCGATGGCGGCCCGGACGACGGGTTCGGCGGCCGCCAGTTGTCCGGGCGTGGGCATCAGGGCCGCGCGGTTGCGCAGCGCCCAGCCGTAGTACTGGGTGTTGGCGAGCTCCAGGCGGTCGGCGCCCATGGTCTCGGCGAGCTCGATGAGCCCGGCGAGCTGGTCGTGGTTGCCCCGGTGCAGCACGGCGTTGACGGTCAGCGGCAGGCCGCGGGCGCGGACCAGCGCCGCGGCGGTGATCTTGTGGTGGTGGGCCTTGGCGCCGGCGAGCAGGTCGGCCCGCTCGGCGGTCGCCCCCTGCACCGACAGCTGTACGTGGTCCAGTCCGCGTTCGGCCAGGTCCGCGAGGCGCGCCTCGGTCAGCCCGAGGCCGCTCGTGACGAGGTTGACGTACGCGCCCAGGCCGCTGACGTGCGAGACGAGCTCGGGCAGGTCGGGGCGGGCCAGCGGCTCGCCGCCGGACAGGTGCACCTGGAGGACGCCGATGTCGCGGGCCTGGGTGAACACCTCGGTCCACTGCCCGGTGCTCAGCTCCTTCTCCCGCTCGATGAGTTCGAGCGGGTTGGAGCAGTAGCCGCAGTGCAGGGGACAGCGGTGGGTGAGTTCGGCGAGCAGGCCGAGCGGCGGGGCGGCCGCCGGTGCCGGGGCGGGGGTCGGACCGGGGGTCAGATCCATCGGACGACCCCGTTCTCGGTGAGCCGTGCCAGCACCGCGCCGACCTCGTCCTCGCGCACCCCGGCGTAGGTGTCGCCCAGCGCCTCGGCGATCCGCGGGACGGTCGTCGCCCCGTCGCACAGTTCGAGGACCGAGACGGCGGTGCGGTTGGGCACGAGCACCCCCTCGGGGTGGAGGACGACGTGGGCCCGCCGGGTCTTGTCGTAGATGAGCCGCACACCGCGGCCGAGTACGGGCCGCTCCACGGCCACTCCTTCTCGAAGGTCCGGTTCGCCGTCAGCCGTGTTCGGCGACGGCGGCGCGTTCGATGGCGTCCAGCATCAGCCAGAGCACTTCGCACTTGAAGCGGAGCGCGGCCACGGCCGCGTCCTGCTGCTCGCGCGTGGTGGCGTACCGGACGACGATGTCGAGGGTGCCCTTGCCCTCACCGGAGACCGCTTCGATCCGGTCGGTGAAGTAGGCGAGGTCCTCGGCGCCGATCCAGTCGTAGTGGGCGAGCATGTCGGTGACCCTGCGGGTCATCAGGTGTCCGGCGAACATCTCCGTCAGGCCGGAGGCGACCGCCTCGGTCCACGGCCTGGTGCGGGCGAAGGTGACGTACGCGTCGACCGCGAACCGCACCCCGGGCAGCAGGTGGCGTTCGTCCAGCACTTCCTCGCGGGTCAGGCCCACGGCCTGGCACAGCCGCAGCCACCGCTCGATGCCGCCCTCGTCGCCGGGGGTGCCGTCGTGGTAGGCGAGGCGGTCCACCCAGGCGCGCCGGACCTCGGGCAGCGGGCAGTTGCTGATGATCGCGGCGTCCTTCTGCGGCAGCATGCGCTGGTAGTACCAGCGGTTCGCGGCCCACAGCCGCAGCTCGCGCCGGTCCAGGGCGCCGCCGTGCAGCCGCTGGTGGAAGGGGTGAGCGCCCCAGTACGAGGAGGACAGCCCGCGCAGGGCGCCGATGAACTCGGACTCGCCCAGAAGTGTCGTCATCTCTTGTTTCCCGCCCGTGTCTCGTGGCTGCGCCGGTGGCGGGAGCCGGTGTCCGCCGGGCTCCCGCCGATCGGGGGCCGGTTCACTTCTCCAGACGCGCGGCGTAGGCCGTGACCTCGAAAGCGGTCTCGAACGCGACGAAGTCGGGGGTCGTCCACGCTTCGGTGGTCCACGCCTCGGGGGTCTCGGTGACTTCAGCCATGGTGCTGCTCCTTCGCTCGGTGCCCTGCCGATATCGGCAGAAACCTACGGCCGCGCGCGTGCGCCGCCGATCCCCTAAGCACCCCTGAACCCTGCCCGGCACCCCTGTCACGGACGTCACCCGGCTGGGTGACCCCGTTGGCAGCCCGGCCGGGAGCCCGGCTTGCTGGACGGATGAGAGAGCGATCCCCGGGTCCGGCCCGGACGAAGAACCTGGAGACCCCGCGGGCGGCGGGAATGGCGGGCATCGTCTTCGCGGTCCTGCTGGCGGCAACGATCGTGCTCGCCCGGATCGGGCTGCCGGAAGGGGCCGGCGGCGCCACCGTGCAGATCGACGCGGGCCAGCGGAACGCGGTGAACACGGCGGTGGAGCTCGTCCCCTTCGCCGGCATCGCCTTCCTCTGGTTCATGGGCGCCGTGCGCGCGCACACCGGGGAGGCCGAGGACCGGTTCGTCGCCACCGTCTTCCTGGGCAGCGGGCTGGTCTTCGTCGCCTGTCTCTTCGGCGCCGCCGCGGCCGCGGGGACGGTGCTCTCCGGCGACCAGCCCCAGGACTTCGGCCGGCACTTCGCGTACGAGCTGCTCACGACGTACGGGATGCGGATGGCCGCCGTCTTCGTCTTCGCGACGTCCACCATCGGACGCAAGCTGGGCTCGTTCCCGCGCGCCCTGAGTCTGGCCGGGGTGGCGGCCGGCCTGGTCCTCCTGGTGGCGGGATCCTCCTTGCCGTGGTCGGAGCTGGTGTTCCCCGCCTGGGCGCTGCTGATCAGCGGCTACATCCTGCGGGCCGCCGGCCGGACCGCGTGAGGTACTCCGAACCCGCGGCCGTCACCCCGATGGTCCGCGTGGACGGGCCGGGACGGCGCCCGCCCGGCACGCTGGTCCGGGGAGCCGAGGGGGTCACCGAAAGGACCGCACGTTGCTGAGGCTTGTCGTCGATCTCAACCGGTGCCAGGGATACGCGCAGTGCGCCTTCCTCGCGCCCGACGTCTTCGCGATGCACGGGGACGAGGGGCTCCTCTACGATCCGCAGGCCGAGGAGGCCCAGCGCGAGCGGCTGGCGCAGGCCGCCGCCGCCTGCCCCGTCCAGGCCATCCTCGTGGACGACCTCGACCGCGACCAGGGCCCGGGCCGCGGCCTGACGGCCGCCGCGGAGGCCCGCGATGCATGAAGCGACCCTGGACCACCTCAAGCGCGAGGGCCGGATCGTCGTGGTCGGCGCCTCGCTCGCCGGCCTGCGCGCCGCCGAGACCATCCGCGACAAGGGCTTCACCGGCTCGCTGACCATGATCGGCGACGAGCCGTACGAGCCCTACGACCGCCCGCCCCTCTCCAAGGGGGTGCTGCTCGGCAAGTCGACGGCCGAACGCACCGCACTGCCCCGCCGCCGCGCCATCGACGCCGAGTGGCGGCTCGGCGTGGCGGCCGCCGGTCTCGACATGGCGGCCCGGACGGTGAAGCTGGCCGACGGCGACGAGGTCCCGTACGACCGGCTGCTGATCGCCACCGGGGTACGGGCCCGGCCCTGGCCCAACGCGGCCGAAGGCGAGCTCGACGGGGTGTTCGTGCTGCGCACCCGCGACGACGGCGCGGCGCTGGCGCGGCGGCTGGACGCCGGGCCCCGCCGGGTCCTGGTGATCGGTGCCGGATTCACCGGCTCGGAGATCGCCTCGGCGTGCCGGGAGCGCGGACTGCCGGTCACCGTCGCCGAACGCGGCGACGCGCCCCTCGTCGGGGCGCTGGGCGGGGTGATCGGGGCCGTGGCCGCCGAGCTCCAGCGCGAACACGGCGTCGACCTGCGCACCGGCGTCATGGTCACCGGCCTGGAGGGCGACTCCACCGGCCGGGTGCGGGCCGCGCACCTCTCCGACGGCAGCACGCTGGACTGCGACGTGGTGGTCGTCTCGCTGGGCGCCCAGCGCAACACCGAGTGGCTGGCCGGCTCGGGGCTCGGCGCGGGCCCGCGCGGCATCGCCTGCGACGCGGGCTGCCGGGCCTTCGACATCCGGGGCATCGTCACCGACGACATCTACGTGGCGGGCGACGTGGCCCGCTCCCCGCATCCCCTGTTCGGGTACCAGTTCCTGTCGCTCGAGCACTGGGGCAACGCCGTCTCCCAGGCGGAGACGGCGGCGCACAACATGCTCAGCGTGAGCACCGACCGGCGCCCGCACATCTGGGTGCCGGCCTTCTGGTCCTCGCAGTTCGGGGTCAACATCAAGTCCGTCGGCGTGCCGTCGATGGGCACCGAGATCATGATCACCCAGGGCTCGCGCACGGAACGCCGCTTCACCGGTGTCTACGGGTACCAGGGCCGCGTCATCGGGGCCGTCACCTTCGACAACTCCCGGTGGCTGCAGTTCTACCAGCAGCAGATCGAGACGACCGCGCCGTTCCCGGTGCCGTTCACGACGGTCGACCGGCGCCCGGACGGGCACCGGCCCGTCCCGGCCGACTTCCCCGACCCGTCCGTGCCCACGCACGGTCCGACCATCACCCTCAGCGGATATTCGCCGGCCGACCGGCGGATGACGTTCACCCCCGCCGGGCACTGACCCGCAGGCCCCCGGAGGACCCGCAATGACCCACGGCATCCTGAGCGACATCCTGGACTACGCCAACCGCGCGAACCCGTACCCCCTGTACGAGGAACTGCGCAGGACTCCCGTCTTCCACGACGGGAGCGGGCCGTACGTCATCAGCACCTACTACGAGATCCAGAGCCTGCTGCACGACCCGCGGCTCAGCTCCGACGCCCGCAACCTGGCCGCGACGGCCGGGGACCCGCTGGCGGGCGAGGCCGAGGAGGAGGGCGGGACCCTGCCGCCCAGCTTCCTCAAGCTGGATCCGCCCGAACACGACCGGCTGCGCCGGATGGCCAACCGGCCCTTCGGCCCGCCGCACTCCCCGCGCCGCGTCGACGGGATGCGGGACGACCTGCGCTCCATCGTCACCGGCCTGATCGACGGCCTGGGGGACCCCGACCGGATCGACCTGGTCGACCAGTTCGCGTACCCGTTCCCCGTCACCATGATCTGCCGCCTGCTGGGGGTCCCGCACGAGGACGAGCCCCGCTTCCACGTCTGGGCGGACGCGCTCGCCGCGAGCCTGGACCCCGATCCGGACGCGGATCCCGCCGACCGCCAGCGCAAGACCCACGACATGCGGATGGAGCTCGGCATGTACCTGGCCGGGCTGATCGAGGAGCGGCGCAAGCAGCCCGGTGACGACATGCTCTCGCAGCTGGCCGCCGGCCACGGGCAGGACGAGTCCATGTCGACCATGGAGCTGCTCAGCACGGCCGCCCTGCTGCTGATCGCCGGCCACGAGACCACGGTCAACCTGATCACGAACGGGATGCTCACGCTGCTGCGCAACCCCGGCGTACTGGAACGGCTGCGCCACGACCCGGCGCTCGCGGCGCCGCTGGTGGAGGAGCTGCTGCGGTTCGAGCCGCCGGTGCAGTTGCTGCCGCAGCGCACCCCGCTCGTGGACATCGAGGTGCGCGGGGTCACCATCCCCAAGGGCTCCTCGATGTGGCTGATCCTCGCCTCGGGCAACCGGGACCCGCAGCGCTTCGAGAACCCCGACCGCTTCGACCCCGACCGCCGGGACATCCAGCACCTGGGCCTCGGCAGCGGCATCCACAGCTGCTTCGGCGCTCCCCTGGCCCGGCTGGAGGCCCAGCTGGCCCTCACCGAACTGGCCCGCCGCCTCCACAACCCCCGCCTCCTGGAGGACCCGCCCCCCTACCGGCAGAACGCCGTCCTGCGCGGTCCCCGCCACCTGCGCATCGCCTGCGACGAGGTGCGCGCGTAGGCCCTGTCCGGGCGGTCTTACCGGGCCCCGGGCGGTACGGCCGCCCGGGGCCCCCGCGGGTTCAGCCGGTCAGCAGCCGGTCCCGGAGCCGGGAGACCGTGGCCGGGGTGATCCCGGCCCGGTCGAGGAGGTAGCCGGAGGGGGAGCCGTAGCGGGCGGTCAGGTCGTCCAGGACGAGCGCCAGGACCGTCTCCGGGGCGCGGCCGTACGAGGGCCAGCGCATCGTGCGCCCCGGATTGACGGTGTGCCAGTCGGCGAGGAGGCGGGCCGTCGCGCGTTCGGTGAGGGCGAAGTCGGCCAGGACGTCCTCCCGCGCGACGCCGAGCAGCGTCAGTACGAAGGCGGCGATCAGCCCGGTGCGGTCCTTGCCGGACGTGCAGTGGAACACCGTGGCCCCCGGCTCGGCCCCGGCGATCAGCTCGACGGCCTGCCGGATCTCCCCGGCCCCGTCCTCGGCCACCTCGGCGGCCCGGTCCGCGAGGTAGCGCCAGGGGTCGACGGCGGGATCGATCGCGGCCTGGTCGTAGGGCCGGTGCTCGATGCTGAGGTTGGCGTACACGAACCGGTGCGGCTCGGGCACCCGCCCCTTGGCGTCGGCCTCCCACGGGTAGCGCAGGTCGATCACGGTCCGTATGCCGAGCTCCAGGAACCGCTCCCAGTCGTCCCCCCGGAGTTTGCCGAGGGAGTCGGAGCGGTAGAGCGCGCCCCAGGCGACCCGGCGGCCGTCGAGGCCGCGGTAGCCGCCCAGGTCGCGGAAGTTGTGCAGACGCTCGAACTCGATGTGGCGGCTCGTCATGTGCGGGGCTCCTGTCCGGCGCGGTGGTCTTCCGGTCAGGATCATGCCGCAGCCGGCCCGGGCGCGGTCAGCGCTTGCGCGCCACCGTGAGGCCGTCCGCGACGGGCAGGGTCACCGACTCCACCCTCTGGTCGGCGCGCACGTGCGCGTTGAACTCCCGGATGGCCAGGGCGTTGCCGGTGGCGTCGGGGTGTACCGCCTTGCCGCCGTACAGGACGTTGTCCGCGAGCAGCAGGCCGCCCGGGCGTACGCGGGGGACGAGTTCGTCCCAGTAGGCCCGGTAGCCGGTCTTGTCGGCGTCGAGGAACACCAGGTCGATCACCGGCTCGGGCGGCAGCTCGCGCAGGGTCTCCAGGGCGGGGGCGATCCTCAGCTCGATGCGGTCGGCCACCTCGGCCGCCTTCCAGGCCTCCTGGGCGATGCTCGTCCACTCCTCGGAGACGTCGCAGGTGAGCACCTTGCCACCGGGCAGCAGGCCTTGGGCGAGGGCGAGCGTGGAGTAGCCGGTGAAGGTGCCGACTTCGACGATCCGCAGGGCGCCGGCCAGCTTGGCCAGCAGGGTGAGGAAGACGCCCTGCTCGTGCGGGACCTGCATCTCGGACGGGCCGCCGAGCGCGTGCGTGCGCTCGATCAGCTGCCGCTGGACCGGGGTGACCGGTTCGGCCTGTTCGAGCAGGTAGGCGTACACCTCGGGGGTGAGGGGCACGGTCTTCACTTCGCCGGGGTTGCGGGTCATGGAGTCGCGTTGTCCTTCCGTCGGGGATGCGCGCGTGCGGCGCGGTGCCATCGTGTCCGGCCGCACCGCTCCCCCGCATCCGCGTTTCCAGCAGGGCAACGACGGCGCTGCCCCTTCGGAAACGGCGCCGCCACCCATCTACCGATGCCCTGTCACATGTGAAATATTACCTGCGCTCCCTGTCAACTCCCCGGAAGGATGCCCGCGTTGCGCAGATTCGCCGTGGCGGGTGTGGCGATATCCCTCGCCCTCCTCGCCGCCACCCCCGCCCATGCCGCCTCACCGCCACCGCCCCCGGCGGCCGGACAGCAGGCCCAGCAGGCCCCGGCCCCACCGCCCGCACCGCTCGAACTGCAACGCCAGGCGCTGCGCCGCCAGGCCCTCGAAGGGATCGCGGCCGGCGCCGGCCGCGGCCCCGGCGCGCTGCGCGCCGAGTCCGACGGCACCCTCCCCCGCCGGGCCAAGGTCGGCGACCGGTACGTCGAACTGGCCCAGGAGCGCAAGGACAAGGTCTTCGTGATCCTCGCCGAGTTCGGTGACCAGGTGGACACGACCACCGAGTTCGAGGGCAAGCCGCGCTTCGGCGGCACGCCGGGGCCCCGCCACGACACCATCGGCAAGCCGGCGGCCGACGACAACCACACCTTGTGGCGCAGGGACTTCGACCGGTCCTTCTACCAGCGGCAGTTCTTCTCCGACGCGCCGGAGTCGGCGAGCATGCGCGCCTACTACCGGCTCCAGTCCTCGGGCCGCTACGACATGGACGGCACCGTCACCGACTGGGTCAGGCTGCCCTGGAACGAGGCCCGTTACGGCACGGACAACTGCTCCGAGCCCGGCCAGTGCCGCACCAACTGGGACCTGGTCCGCGACGCCACCACCGCCTGGTACGACTCCGAGCGCGCGAAGGGCCGTACGGCCGCCGACATCAAGGCGCAGCTGGCCGAGTACGACCAGTGGGACCGCTACGACGCCGACCACGACGGCAACTTCAACGAGCCCGACGGCTACCTCGACCACCTCGTGGTCGTACACGCGGGCAAGGACCAGACCTGGGGCGGCGGCGCCCAGGGCAAGGACGCCGTCTGGGCGCACCGCTGGTTCGCGTACTGGGACCAGGCCGGCAGCGCCGGCCCGGCGGGCAACAAAGCGGGCGGCACCCCCGTCGGCGACACCGGCATCTGGGCGGGCGACTACCTCACGGGCGGCGAGAACAGCGGGGCCGGCCTGTTCTCGCACGAGTTCGGCCACGATCTGGGACTGCCGGACCTCTACAGCTCCGACGGGGACAACAGCGTCAACTTCTGGTCGCTGATGTCCTCGGCCTCCTACCTCGGCAAGCGCCCGGGCGGCACCGGCGAGTTCCCGGGTGACCTCGATCCGTGGAGCAAGCTCCAGCTGGGCTGGCTGGAGTACACCGAGGCCGACGCGGGCCGCAGGACCCGCGCGACCCTCGGCGTGTCCGGGTACAACACCGAGGATCCCCAGGCGCTGCTGGTGCACCTGCCGCCCGCACGGACCACCACCGAGCTGACCGACCCGTACGAGGGCGCGAGCCAGTGGTGGAGCGGCACCGGCGACTTCATGGACAACACGCTCGGCCGGACCGTCGACCTCACCGGTGCGAGCGGGCCCGTCCGGCTGGACGCCCGCGTCTGGTACGACATCGAGAAGGACTTCGACTTCCTGACGGTGGAGGCCTCCACGGACGGCGGCTCCGTCTGGACCCCCCTCCCGGGCACCGTGGACGGGACGCCGGTCCCGGCCAAGGGCGTCTCCGGCACCTCGGCCGGCTGGACACGGCTGTCGGTGCCGCTCGACGCCTTCGCGGGCCGCGAGTTCCGGCTGCGGCTGCGCGTCACCTCGGACGGCAACACCCACGGCAGGGGCGTCACCTTCGACGACGTCCGCATCACCGCCGACGGCGGCCGCGAGGTGCTGCGCGACGGCGCGGAGCAGGGGGCGAACGGCTGGACGGCGCTCAAGTGGTCCCGTACCGAGGGCCGCAACGGCACCGAGGAGCACCCGCGCGCCTACTTCGTCGAGAACCGCCGCTACACGGGCTACGGCAGCCTGCTCAAGACGGGCCCGTACAACTTCGGTTTCACCGGCGACCGGGTGGAGTTCTTCCCGTACCAGGAAGGTGTGCTCGTCTGGCTCTGGGACACCGCGTTCAGCGACAACACCACCAAGGCGCACCCGGGCGGCGGGCTGCTGCTGCCGGTGGACGCCCGGCCGGAGCCGCTGAAGTCCGCCGACGGCAGCCTGCTCAACGCCCGGGCGCAGACCTTCGACGCCCCCTTCTCGCTCCGGGCGAGCCGACGGATCGTGCTGCACAAGGCGGGCACCCCGTTGGTGGTCCCGTCGCGGCCCGGCGTCGCGGTCTTCGACGACCGTCACGGGTCCTACTGGAACGCGGAACTGCCGCAGCTCGGGGTGAAGGTCCCCGACACCGGCACCCGGATCGCGGTGGTGAAGGAGGCTTCGGGCGGCGCGCTGACCACGGTCCAGGTGAGCCCGTCCCCCTGACCCGGAGGGGGCGGGCCGCCGGGTTCAGCCGGCGGCCCGCGGGTTCAGCGCGGCGTACTCCAGCGGCGCGGACGGATCGACGGTGAGGGCGTACGGGGCCGGTTCCGCGCCGGCCCGCACCAACAGGTCGCCAACGGCGGCGATCATGGCGCCGTTGTCGGTGCACAGCGTCATCGGCGGGACCCGCAGGGCCATCCCGGCGGAGGCGCAGCGCCGCTCGGCGAGGGCGCGGACGCGGGAGTTGGCGGCCACCCCGCCGACCAGCACCAGCGTGCCGACCCCGTAGGCCGTGCAGGCCGCGACGGCCTTGCGGGTCAGGACGTCGGCCACCGCCTCCTGGAGCGAGGCGGCGCCGTCGGCGACGGGGAGCTCCTGCCCCCGCAGCCGGTGGCCCTCCGCCCAGCGGGCGGCGGCCGTCTTGAGCCCCGAGAAGGAGAACGAGTAGGCGTACGGGTCCTGCGCGCGCGGCCCGCCGGTCAGCGGGCGGGGGAAGGCGACGGCCGCGGGGTCGCCGCCGCGGGCGGCCCGGTCGATGGCCGGGCCGCCCGGGTAGGGCAGGCCGAGCACCCGGGCGACCTTGTCGAAGCATTCGCCGGCGGCGTCGTCCAGGGTGTCGCCCAGGTGCAGGATCGGCTCGCGCACCAGGTCCCGTACCAGCAGCAGCGAGGTGTGCCCGCCGGAGACGATCAGCACCACGCAGGGGTCGGGCAGCGGCCCGTGCTCCAGCGTGTCGGCGGCGACGTGTCCGGCCAGGTGGTGGACGCCGTACAGCGGCAGCCCGAGCGCGTAGGCGAGGGTCTTCGCCCCGGCGAGGCCGACCTGGAGCGCGCCGGAGAGGCCGGGGCCGGTGGTGACGGCGACCGCGTCGAGCTGCGAGGGGCGCAGGCCTGCCTGGTCGAGGGCACGGCGCACCACGGGGTTGAAGGCGTGCAGGTGGGCGCGGGCCGCGATCTCGGGGACGACCCCGCCGAAGCGGGCGTGCTCGTCCATGCTCGACGCGACGACGTGCGCGAGGAGCTTGCCATCGCGCACGATGCCCGCGCCCGTCTCGTCGCAGGACGACTCGATGCCCAGCACCACCGCAGATCCCACCGGCTACCCACCCTCAACCCTTATTGCGAAGTATTCGCAATAAGGGTACCGGGGTGGCGGGGCCGGGCCGGCCGCGCGCCCGCCCGCGCTATCCGCGCGGCACCACCGTGGCCAGGACCTTCGGCAGCGGGTACCAGTCCGCGGAGGCGATGGAGGCGTGGTGACCGGCCATCAGCGCGAGCCGGTCCAGCGCCTGCGCCTCGGTCGGGTGGACGCCGTCGATGGCCGGCGCCACGTTCTGGGCATCGGTGGCGATCAGCAGGTAGTGGTTGCGGTCGTACCAGCCGGCGTCGATGGAACCGCCCGCGTACGCACTCGCATCGCCGTCGAAGACCACGAACCACGGGCGCAGCGAGGCGTCGGCGTAACGGGCCCGCGGATCGCCCGCCGCGGCGCGGTGCACTGCCGGGAAGGCGGCGGCGCTGCCGAGCCTGCCCGAGGAGGCGAGGGTGCGCAGGTACGTGGCGTACTCCCGGTCGGTCCAGAGGGTGTCCGCGCCGTTGCCCTCCTCCACCGTGCCGGGGATCAGCTCCACGAGGAACTTCCCGGCCATGGCGGCGCGGCTCGGCCAGGCCCCGGCGCGGGCCGCGGTGTCCAGGTCGGGGTAGCCGGCGGCCAGCTGCCCGGGCCGGTAGACGGCGTCGCCGAGCTTGGCGGTGAGCAGCGCGTCGAGATCGGCCGGGCCGCGCCCGAGGTTGGCCGCGAAGCCGTCCTTGAGCTCCAGCTTGAGCACGACCGGACGGTGGCCGGGGTGCGCGTCGTGCCAGCTGCGGATGTCGGACAGGCAGCCCGCGAGGTTCTGGTCGCGGGACTTGGTGCGCAGCTGGGCGGGGCTGGTGGCGTTCTCGCAGTTGCTGTTGTTGCCGAAGGGATTGTCGTGCGCGACCCGCCAGGAACTGCCGAAGAAGTTGGTCCACACGTCGAGTTCGAGCATCGCGGCGCCGGAGTCCAGGGCGTCCGCGAAGTAGGGGTACTTGGCCTTCTCGTAGGCGTTGTGTACGCCGACCCCGGTGGATCCGGCGTAGGAGAGCCCCGGCTCGGCCCCGGCGGGGGCCGCCGCCCCCAGGGCGAGGCCCAGGCCGAGCGCCGCCGCCACCAGGCCGGCCAAAGCCGTGCCCCGCCACCTGTTCCGCAGTCTCATCTCTTCGGCTCCCCTCGGTCCACGACAGTCAAGTCGCCTGGAGAGTAGGGGAGTTCGATGTCGTCCGGAAGGACGGCGGGTGTCGGGAGGGGGCGCCCGCCCGTCCGGCTGTGAGGACCGACACACCGGATTCCGGAACTCCAGCCGGCCGCGGGCCGTCGGACGGGAGGAGCATCGTCAGGGGCGGGGACACATGGCCGGCACAGGCAGAGCGGGGAACGGCGCGGTACGGGTTTGCGTGCTGCTCGCGATCCTCGTCGCCCTGGTGGCGGGGGGCGCCCTGGTGTGGGGGCAGCTGGCCGCGGTCGCCTCCCACCGCGCGGACGGCGACCCCGGACAGGGCAGCTACCTCCAGGACCCGGAGCGCGCCGACCGCACGGCAGCGGACGTCCTGGACGGGATCGCGTCGGAGGGCGAGGACCTGCCGGCCGGCGCCGGGGCCTTCGCCGGGCCGGGATCCGGCTCCGATGCGTCCGGATCGCCGGTGCCGGTGCGGTGGGCGGACGGCGGCTGGCGGCCCTCCTCGCCGCTGCGGGCCCGCACGGCCGCCTCCGAGCCGGCGATCGGGGCGCTGTTCTCACCCGGCAACGACTGGGACGCCGACCACCACTGCTCGGCGAGCGTGGTGCACTCGCCCGACGGCGACCTCATCGCCACCGCCGCGCACTGTGTGTACCAGGACGGCTTCCGCACCAACCTGGCCTTCGTCCCCGGCTACCGCGACGGCAAGGCGCCGTACGGCGTGTGGGTACCCACCCGCATCGACGTGGACCCCCGCTGGACGGGTAGCGCGGACCCGGACCACGACGTGGCCTTCCTGCGGCTGCGCCGCCCCGGGCACCCCGGGGAGCGGCTGGAGGACGTCACCGGCGCGCTGACGATCCGCTTCCGCCCCCAACTGCCGGTCCCCGCACGGCTGGTCGGCTACCCGAACGACACCGAGCAGCCCCTGGACTGCTACAACACCGCCCGCGCCGAAGGCCTCACGCAGCTGCGGCTGGACTGCGCGGACGTACCCAACGGCACCAGCGGCGGCCCGGTCCTCACGGACGGGCACACCCTGATCGGGGTGATCGGCGGCCGGGACGGGGGCGGCGACGAGACCACCTCGTACAGCAGCTGGTTCGACGACTCGGTCCGGGCCCTCTACACCCGTGCGACCGGCGGCCGCTGACCGGCGCCGGCGGCGGGCCGGGGAGTACGGCGGCTGGGTGGTTGTCCGTAGCGTCGTCGTCCATGCCGCAGAGTCTGCGACCGGCCCCCGCCGCCCGAGCAGGGTCCACCCGGGGCGCCCGGAGGCGCACCGGGGGCGCCCGGGGCGCCCGGGCGGCGGACCCCGCCCCGGAAGCCCGGCCGCGATCGGCACAACGGGGCGCCGGCACCGGGGCGGTGGCCAACACCGGTGCCCGCACCCGGGGCGGAGCCACCCGCGCCCGCCGCCGAGCAGTGGAACACCACGCCCGCCCGGCCGGGAGGACCCTGCGGGCACCCGGACGGGAAACACCGGCCCCCGGCCGAGGGTGGGACGACCCGGGCGGTGGAACACCGCGCCCCTGCCGAGGGCCAGAAACCAGCGCCTGAACCCCCGGAGGGAACGACCGCGCCCACACCGGGCGGTGAAATGCCCGCCCCCGGCCGAGGGTGGGGCACCCGCACCCGGGGCGGCGCCCGACACCGGCGCTGCGCGGCGAAACACCCAACCGTGGCCAGGGGGCGAGACACCCGCACCCCGACCCGGGCGGCCAACCACCGCCCCCGGTCGGAGCCCGGGCCGGGGGCGGGATATCAAGGGGCCCGCGCTGCGGCGGTGGCGCAAGGGCGGCACCCGGTGCCACCCTGGTCCGGGGGCGGGGCGTCCCGACCAGTAGGCTGCGGGTCCACCCGCTTCCCGTCCCCGAGGTTCCGTGCAGTGAGCTCCGCAGCACCCCCCGCCCCCGTGACGGTCATCGGCCTCGGCGCCGACGGCTGGGCCGGGCTCACCGCCGCCGCGCGCTCCGCGCTGGCCACCGCCGAGGTGCTGATCGGCGGCCCCCGGCAGCTCGACCTGCTGCCGGCCGGGGACTGCCCCGGCGAGCGCGTCGCGTGGCCCAGCCCGCTGCGCCCGGCCGTGCCGAAGCTGATGGCCGAGCACGCCGGCCGCCGCATCGCCGTGCTGGCCAGCGGCGACCCCATGTTCTACGGGATCGGCCGCGCCCTCGCGCAGGAGCTCGGCCCGCACGCCCTGCTCGTCCACCCGCACCCCTCCTCCGTGTCGTACGCGTGCGCCCGGCTCGGCTGGCCGGTGGAGGACACCGAGGTGGTCACCGTCGTCGGCCGCCCGGTCGCCCGGCTAGCCGCCGCGCTGTACGAAGGGCGGCGGCTGCTCGTACTGAGCGCCGGAGCGGCGTCCCCGGGCGAGATTGCCGCCCTGCTCCGGGAACGCGGCTTCGGCCCCAGCCGGATGCGGGTGCTGGAACAACTCGGCTCCGAGGACGAGAACGCGTACGAGGGCCGGGCCGACGGCTGGGACCACGCCCCCGGCGATCCGCTGAACGTGGTGGCCGTCGACTGCCGCCGCGACCCCGGCGCCCCCGCGCCGCGGCTCGGCGCCACCCCGGGCCTGCCCGACACCGCGTACGAACACGACGGCCAGCTCACCAAACGGCACGTCCGCGCCGCGACCCTGTGCGCGCTCGCCCCGGCCCCCGGTGAACTGCTGTGGGACATCGGCGGCGGCTCGGGCTCGATCGGCATCGAGTGGATGCGCACCCACCCCTCCTGCCGCGCCGTGACCGTGGAACGGGTCCCGGAGCGCGCCGAGCGGATCGCCCGGAACGCGGCGGCGCTCGGCGTCCCGGGCCTGCGGGTGGTCACCGGCGCCGCCCCGGCGGCGCTCATCGACCTGCCCGCCCCCGACGCGGTGTTCATCGGCGGCGGCCTGACCGCGCCGGGGCTGCTGGACGCGGCCTGGGCGGCGCTCGCGCCCGGCGGCCGGCTGGTGGTCAACACGGTCACCCTGGAGTCGGAGGCCGTACTGACCGACCGCTACCGCCGGCACGGCGGTGAGCTGGTGAAGCTGGCCGTCGCGCACGCCGTGCCGGTCGGCGGCTTCACGGGCTGGCGGCAGGCGATGCCCGTCACCCAGTGGACCGTGACCAAGCCGTGGCCGGCGCCCGGGTCACCCGCGCCCCGGCCACCGGCGCCCCAACCACCGGCGACAGAGACGAAGGACCAGGACCGGACATGACCGTGTACTTCATCGGAGCGGGCCCCGGCGCCGCCGACCTGATCACCGTGCGCGGTGCCCGTACCCTGGCGGCCGCCCCGGTCTGCCTGTACGCGGGCAGCCTGGTCCCGCGCGAGCTGCTGGCCGAGTGCCCGCCGGGCGCCCGCCTGGTGGACACCTCGCAGCTGAACCTGGACGAGATCGTGGCCGAGTTCGTCCGGGCCCACGGCGCCGGCCAGGACGTGGCGCGGCTCCACTCCGGCGACCCCTCCGTCTTCTCCGCCGTGGCCGAGCAGATGCGGCGCCTGGACGCGGCCGGCATCCCCTACGAAGTCGTGCCGGGCGTACCGGCCTTCGCGGCGGCCGCGGCCGCGCTCAAGCGGGAACTCACCGTACCGACCGTCGGCCAGACCGTGATCCTGACCCGGATCGCCCAGCAGGCCACCCCGATGCCGCCCGGCGAGGACCTGGCCACGCTCGGCCGCAGTGGCGCGCTGCTCGTCCTGCACCTGGCCACCCGCTACGCGGACCGGGTCGTCGGCGAACTGCTGCCGTACTACGGGGCCGACTGCCCGGCGGCGGTCGTCGCGATGGCCAGCCGCCCCGACGAGCTGATCCTGCGCGGCACCCTGGCCGACATCGCGGACCAGGTGAAGGCGGCGGGCCTGGTGCGCACCGCGGTGATCCTGGTCGGCCGCACCCTCGGCGCCGAGCAGTTCCGCGACAGCCACCTGTACTCCGCCGAGCGCGACCGGCATGCCTGCTGAGACCTCCCCCGTGCGGCACGTCCTGATTCTGGGCGGCACGACGGAGGCCCGCCGCCTGGCGGAGGCGCTGGAGCCGGCGCCGTACCGGGTGACGACCTCGCTGGCGGGCCGGGTCGGCGCGCCGGTACTGCCGCCGGGCGAGACCCGGATCGGCGGCTTCGGCGGGCCGGCCGGGCTGGCCGCCTGGATCACCGCCCACGGGGTCACGCACCTGGTCGACGCCACCCACCCCTTCGCGGAGCGCATGAGCTTCAACGCGGCCGGGGCGGCCGCCCTTTCGGGGGTGCCGCTGCTGGCACTGCGCCGTCCCGGCTGGACGGCGGGGCCCGGCGACGACTGGCGCTTCACGGACTCCCTCGCCGGGGCGGCGGCGCTGGCGCCGGGGCTCGGCGCACGGATCTTCCTCAGCACCGGCCGGCAGGGCCTGCACCACTTCGCGCACCTCACCGAACCCTGGTTCCTGGTGCGTTCGGTGGACGCCCCGGACCCGCCGGCTCCCCCGCGCCTCGAAGTGCTGCTGTCCCGGGGCCCGTTCACGCTGGACGACGAGCGGGAGCTGCTGGCCGGGCACCGGATCGACGTCCTGGTGACCAAGGACAGCGGCGGCGGCGCCACGGCCCCGAAGCTCACCGCGGCCCGCGAGGCGGGTATCCCCGTGGTGGTGGTCCGCAGGCCCCCGGTCCCGACGGGGGTGCGGGAGACCGGTTCCACGGGGGCGGTCCTACGGTGGCTGGGCGGCGAGCCGCTGCCCGCAAAGGCCTGAGGGCCGGGACACCGGTCCCGGCCCTCACCGCCTCACCCGATCAGGATCAGGATCACCATGACGGTCACGGGTAGCGGCGCGGCGTCCACGTCACCCGGCTGCCGTCGGCCCGCTCCGTGACCTGGGTCTGCGAGGAGCCGATCAGCAGGATGGTCCGCATGTCCACTTCCTCCGGGACCAGTTCGCCCAAGGTGACGATCCGGACGGACTGCCCGGGGCCGCCCACGTCCCGCGCGACGACCACCGGGGTCTGCGGCGAACGCAGTTCGAGCAGCAGCTCGCGGGCCTGCGCCACCTGCCGGGTCCGGCTGCGCGAGCCCGGGTTGTACAGGGCGAGCACCAGGTCGGCCCGCGCGGCGGACCGCAGCCGCTCGGCGATGACCTCCCAGGGCTTGAGCCGGTCGGAGAGGGAGATGGTGGCGTAGTCGTGGCCCAGCGGGGCCCCCGCCGCCGCGGCGGCCGCGTTGGCCGCGGTCACCCCCGGCAGGACCCGTACGGGCACGTCCTTGTACTGCGCCTGCCCCGCGACCTCCAGGACAGCCGTCGCCATGGCGAAGACGCCGGGGTCGCCACCGGAGACCACGGCCACCCGCTTCCCGCGCCGGGCGAGGTCGAGGGCGAACTCGGCGCGCTCGGACTCCACCTTGTTGTCCGAGCCGTGCCGGACCTGGCCCGGCTTCACCGGCACCCGGTCCAGGTACGTCGTGTACCCGACGAGCACTTCGGCGTCCGCGAGCGCCCGCCGGGTCTGCGGGGTCAGCCACAGCGGCCCGGCCGGGCCGGTCCCGACGACCACGACCTCGCCGGGTCCGGACGGCACACTGCCCGGGTTGCCGACCCGGCTGGGCACGACGGCGACCGCGAAGTACGGCACGCTGTCCGGGTCGGTGTCGGCGAGCACACCGGTCCGCTCCCCCGCCATCGTGGCGCGTTCGACGTAGCGCGCCTCGGCGAGCCTGCCGCTGCTCTCCATGGCCCGCCGTACGGCGGGGAAGGTGCGCCCGAGCTTCATGACGACGGCCGAGTCGGTGGCGGCGAGCCGGGCGGTCAGCTCCTCCTCCGGCAGGGTGCCGGGCAGGATGGTCAGCACCTCCTCGCCCTCCACCAGCGGGGTGCCGAGCCGCGCGGCGGCGGCGCTCACCGAGGTCACCCCGGGGATCACCTCCGCCTCGTAGCGGTCGGCGAGCCGCTTGTGCATGTGCATGTAGGAGCCGTAGAAGAGCGGGTCGCCCTCCGCCAGCACGGCGACGGTCCGGCCGGCGTCCAGGTGCGCGGCGAGCCGGGCCGCGGCGGCCTCGTAGAACTCCTCCATGGCGCCCTGGTAGCCGCCCGGGTGGTCGGTGGTCTCGGTGGTGACCGGGTAGACCAGCGGCTCCTCGATGTGGTCGGCGCGCAGGTGCTCGGCGGCGATCGAGCGGGCGATGGACCGGCCGTGGCGCGCGGAGTGGTACGCGACGACGTCGGATGCGGCGATCACCTGGACGGCCCGCAGGGTCATCAGCGACGGGTCGCCGGGCCCGAGCCCGACTCCGTAGAGCCGGCCCTTGCCGGCGGTGGCGCCGGTCGCTCCGGTGGTGCTCATTCTTCCTCGCTCGCGATCGCGTTGACGGCGGCGGCCGCGATGGCGCTGCCGCCGCGCCGGCCGCGCACGATCAAGTGGTCCAGCCCTGAGGGGTGTTCGGCGAGCGCGTCCTTCGACTCGGCGGCGCCGATGAAGCCGACCGGGACGCCGATCACGGCGGCGGGTCGCGGCGCGCCCTCCTCGATCATCTCCAGCAGCCGGAACAGCGCGGTCGGCGCGTTGCCGACGGCGATCACGGAGCCCTCCAACAGGCCCCGGTCGCGCCACACTTCGAGCGCGGCGGCGCTGCGGGTGGTGCCCAGCTTGGCGGCCAGCGCCGGCACGGCCGGGTCGGACAGGGTGCAGATGACCTCGTTGGCCGCGGGCAGCCGCTTGCGGGTGACGCCGCTCGCCACCATCTGTACGTCGCACAGGATCGGCGCGCCGGCGTTCAGGGCCGCCCGCGCGCGCAGCACGACGTCGGGCGTGTAGCCCAAGTCCTGGGGCAGGTCGGTCATCCCGCAGGCGTGGATCATGCGCACCGCGACCTGGGCGACCGACGCGGGCAGCCCGGCGAGGTCCGCCTCGGCGCGGATCGTGGCAAAGGACTGGCGGTAGATCGCCGCGCCGTCCTTCTCGTACTCGAACACTGTGTACTCGCTCATTTCTTCGCTGCGTCGTGGGAGGTGGTGCGGCGTGCGTCCCTGAGGGCCGCGGCAAGGTCGGAGGGGGGTACGCCGAGGCGGGGGGCGCCGCCGGGAGCGCGGACGTCGTACCCGTCGGGGGTCGCGAGCACGTCCACCCAGGCGGTCCCGCGCGGATGTCCGCAGCGTCGGTCGCATCCCGACCAGTGCACGGGCAGCGGGCCGGCCGCCAGGGCGGTGACGGCCCGCGCGTCGGCGCGTACGTCGCGGTGGGACCGGGCGCACCCGGGCCGCCCGGTACAGGCGGTCACCGACCGGCGGGGGTCGGCGGGGGTGGTGATCAGCCCGGCGTCGGCGAGGGCGGCGAGGGCGTCCGGCGCGGCGGACGCGGTCAGTCCGGGGACGACGACGCCGCGCCAGGGAGTCAGGCGCAGCCGCCCGGTGAGCCCGGCCAGGAGGTTCCACTGGGAGGTGGTGAGGCGTCCGAGGGGCGCGAGTACGCAGAGCGCGACGCGCTGGCCGGGCCCGTCGACCGGGCCGGGTTCGGGTGCGCGGCCCCGGGGCGCGGCGGGGTCGGCGACAACGGTCGCGTGCACCCCGGCGCCGGCCAGCAGCGCCGCCAACTCATGCGTCTTGAGCGGGTGTTCGGGGGGCAGTTCGGCAACCCGCCAGGCCCGCGTACCGGCTTGCCGGGCGACGTCGAGGAAGTACCGGGCGGCCACGAGGGCGGCCCGGGTCGCGTCGGCGGCGGCCACGAGGAACCCCTCGCCGGCGCCGGCCGTGGTGAGCAGGGCGTGCTCGGGGCTTCGCGCGACCAGGTTCACGTCCGCGTCGAGGGAGCGCACGTCGCCGCGTCCGTCGTCGAGGGCGAACAGGAACCTCCCGGACAGGGTGGCGGCCTCGGCGCTCGCGCAGAGCAGCCGGTCCAGTTCCGCGACCCAGGGCTCGACATCGGGCAGCCCGCTGCGGTCCAGGCCGGTCAGCGGCGAGACGACGACGTTGCGGACCCGCTCGTGCGAGGGGGCGGGGAGGAGCCCGGCGTCGGCCAGCACGCGGGCGAGTTCACCGCCGCAGGCCGCCCCGAGTCCGCGCAGCTGGGCGTTGCCGCGCGAGGTGAGGTCGATGTGCCCGTCGCCGAGCCGGTCCGCCGCGTCGGCGAGCAGCCCGGCCGCGTGCGCCCCGAGCATGCCGCCGGGTATCCGCACCCGGGCGAGGTACCCGTCGTCCGCCTGGTGCAACCGCAGCGCGCCGGGGCAGGCGTCACCTCGGTCCCGTATGACGGGTTCGTCCCGCGATGCGGCGGAAGGGGGCTGGGGCATGGCCGCGAGCATACCCACGATTCTGCGCCCACCCGCTGTGTCGATCACCACCACTACCGGCCACATCCGGCCGCGCCGACTCCACCCACCCCCAGCGGCCGCATCCAGCCCCGCCGGCCGTTTGAGGCGCCGGGGCCCGGGGGCAGAGCCCCGCACCCAGCCCCGCCGGCGTTTGAGGCGCGGGAGCCCGGGGCAGACCCCAAACCCAGCCCCGCCGGCGTTTGAGGCGCGGGAGCCCGGGGGCAGACCCCAAATCCAGCCCCGCCGGCGTTTGAGGCGCGGGGGCCCGGGGGCAGAGCCCCCGCAACGGACCCGCACCCGCCCAACGCACCGCAGGCACCCCGCACCAGGCACCCCGCGCCACCACACCCCCCACCCCGCCGCCTAAGATGACCCCCGGCGGACCACACGGCCCGTCACCGCCGAGGACGGCGACATGGGAGGAAGCCCGGTGCGATTCCGGCGCGGTCCCGCCACTGTGAACCCCGCGGAGCAATCGGCCGGGTGAGTCAGGAACTCCCGCCGTCCTCACTGCCCGGGGCGCGGAAACCCCGAGGAAGGCCTGCCGCCGCATGATCCTGCTGCTGTCGACGTCCGACACCGATCTGCTCAGCGCCCGCGCCGCCGACGGGCCCGTCCCGTACCGGTTCGCGAACCCCTCCCGCCTTCCCCTCGACGACCTGCCCGCCCTCCTCGACGGGGTCGAGCTGGTCGTCGTACGCCTCCTCGGCGGCCTGCGCGCCTGGCAGGACGGCCTCGACCTGCTCCTGGCCCCCGGCCAGCACCGCCCGGTCGTCGTCCTGACCGGCGAACAGGCCCCGGACGCGCAGCTGATGGAGGCCTCGACGGTCCCCATCGGCATCGCCGCCGAAGCCCACGGCTACCTCGCCCACGGCGGCCCGGCCAACCTGGACCAGCTGGCCCGCTTCCTCTCCGACACCGTGCTGCTGACCGGCCACGGGTTCGAGGCCCCGGCCGCCGCGCCCACCTGGGGCCCGCTGGAGCGCACGCCGGCCCGTACCACCGGTCCGCGGATCGCCGTGCTGTACTACCGCGCCCACCAGATGAGCGGCAACACCGCCTTCGTGCACACCCTGTGCGAAGCGATCGAAGCCCACGGCGCCCAGCCGCTCCCCCTCTACGTCTCCTCCCTCCGCACCCCGGAGCCGGAGCTGCTCACCGCCCTGGAGTCGGCGGACGCCATCGTCACCACCGTCCTCGCGGCGGGCGGCACCAAGCCCGCCACCGCCTCGGCCGGCGGCGACGACGAGTCGTGGGACGCCGGCGCCCTGGCCGCGCTCGGCGTGCCGATCCTCCAGGCCCTGTGCCTCACCGGCTCCCGCAGCGCGTGGGCCGAGAACGACGAGGGCCTCTCCCCGCTGGACGCCGCCACCCAGGTCGCCGTCCCGGAGTTCGACGGCCGCCTTATCACCGTCCCGTTCTCCTTCAAGGAACTCGACGAGGACGGCCTGCCCGCCTACGTCGCCGACCCCGAGCGGGCCGCCCGGGTCGCGGGCATCGCCGTGCGCCACGCCCGGCTGCGCCACATCGAGCGCCGCGACAAGAAGATCGCGCTGGTCCTCTCCGCGTACCCGACCAAGCACTCCCGCATCGGCAACGCGGTCGGCCTGGACACCCCGGCCAGCGCCGTGGAGCTGCTGCGCACCCTCATCGCGGGAGGCTACGACTTCGGCCCGGTAGAGGACGTCCCCGGCCTGGTCTCCGGGGACGGCGACGAACTGATCCGCGCCCTGATCGAGGCCGGCGGCCACGACCAGGACTGGCTCACCGAGGAGCAGCTGGCCCGCAACCCCGTCCGCATCCCGGCCGCCGACTACAAGCGCTGGTTCGCCGAGCTCCCGGCCGAGCTCCGGGGCAGCGTCGAGGAGCACTGGGGCGAGGCGCCCGGCGACATGTTCGTGGACCGCTCCGCGAACCCGGAGGGCGACATCGTCCTCGCGGCGCTGCGCCGCGGGAACCTCCTCGTCCTCATCCAGCCGCCGCGCGGCTTCGGCGAGAACCCGATCGCGATCTACCACGACCCGGACCTGCCGCCCTCGCACCACTACCTGGCCGCGTACCGCTGGATCCAGGCCCGCGCGGAGGACGGCGGGTTCGGCGCGGACGCGATGATCCACCTGGGCAAGCACGGCAACCTGGAGTGGCTGCCGGGCAAGAACGCCGGCCTGTCCGCGGCCTGCGCCCCCGACGCCGCGCTCGGCGACCTGCCCCTCGTCTACCCGTTCCTCGTCAACGACCCGGGCGAGGGCACGCAGGCCAAGCGCCGCGTGCACGCCACCCTGGTGGACCACCTGGTGCCGCCGATGGCGCGCGCGGAGTCGTACGGCGACATCGCCCGCCTCGAACAGCACCTGGACGAGTACGCGCAGATCAGCGCCATGGACCCGGCGAAGCTCCCCGCCATCCGGGCGCAGATCTGGACCCTGATCCAGGCGGCGAGGCTCGACCACGACCTGGGCCTCGAAGAGCGCCCTGACGACGAGGGCTTCGACGACTTCCTGCTCCACGTCGACGGCTGGCTGTGCGAGGTCAAGGACGCCCAGATCCGCGACGGTCTGCACGTCCTGGGCGGCGCCCCGACCGGTGCGGCCCGGGTCAACCTGGTGCTGGCGATCCTGCGCGCCCGCCAGATCTGGGGCGGTACGACGGCCCTGCCCGGCCTGCGCGAGGCACTCGGCCTGGACGAGTCCGCGACGACCCGCACCTCGGCGGACGCGGTGGAGGAGACGGCCCGTGCCCTGGTCCAGGCGATGGAGGACGCGAACTGGGACCCGTCGGCGGTGGCTTCGGTCGCCTCGCCGTACTCCGCGGACGTCGCGGCGGTCCTCGACTTCGCGGCGCGCGAGGTGGTCCCCCGTCTGGCCGGCACGACGGACGAGATCGCCCACGTCGTCGCCGCCCTCGACGGCCGCTTCGTCCCGGCGGGCCCCTCCGGCTCCCCGCTCCGCGGCCTGGTCAACGTCCTCCCCACCGGCCGCAACTTCTACTCGGTCGACCCGAAGGCCGTCCCCTCCCGTCTGGCATGGGAGACGGGCCAGGCGCTGGCCGACTCGCTCCTGAACCGCTACCGCACGGACAACGGCGAGTGGCCCGCCTCGGTGGGCCTGTCCCTCTGGGGTACGAGCGCGATGCGCACCTCGGGCGACGACGTGGCGGAGGCCCTCTCCCTCCTCGGCATCCGCCCGGTCTGGGACGAGGCCTCGCGCCGCGTCACGGGCATCGAGCCCATCCCGCTCGCGGAGCTGGGCCGTCCCCGCATCGATGTGACGCTCCGCATCTCGGGCTTCTTCCGCGACGCGTTCCCGCACGTGATCGGCCTGCTGGACGACGCGGTCCGGCTGGCCGCTTCCCTGGACGAGCCCGCGTCGCAGAACCACATCCGCGCCCACGCCCAGGCGGACCTGGCCTCCCACGGCGACGAACGCCGCGCGACGACCCGTATCTTCGGCTCGCGCCCGGGCACGTACGGCGCCGGCATCCTCCAGCTGATCGACTCCCGCGACTGGCGCACGGACGCCGACCTCGCGGAGGTCTACACGGTCTGGGGCGGCTACGCCTACGGCCGCGGCCTGGAGGGCCGCCCGGCCCGCACCGAAATGGAGACGGCCTACAAGCGGATCACCGTCGCCGCCAAGAACACGGACACCCGTGAGCACGACATCGCCGACTCCGACGACTACTTCCAGTACCACGGCGGCATGGTCGCCACGGTCCGCGCCCTGCGCGGCACGGCCCCCGAGGCGTACATCGGCGACTCCACCCGCCCGGAAACGGTCAAGACCCGCACCCTGGTGGAGGAAACCTCGCGCGTCTTCCGCGCCCGCGTGGTGAACCCCAAGTGGATCGAGGCGATGCGCCGCCACGGCTACAAGGGCGCCTTCGAACTGGCGGCGACGGTGGACTACCTCTTCGGCTACGACGCCACCACCGGCGTGATCGCCGACTGGATGTACGACAAGCTGACGGAAACCTACGTCCTGGACCCGGAGAACCGCGCCTTCCTCGAACAGGCCAACCCCTGGGCCCTCCACGGCATCGCCGAGCGCCTCCTGGAGGCCGAATCCCGCGGCATGTGGGAAAAGCCGGACCCCCAGATCCTCGAATCCCTCCGCGAGGTCTACCTCACCACGGAGGGCAACCTGGAAGCCGACTCCGAATAACCTCCGCGCACGCCCGCGAGCCCCGGACGACCACATCCGTCCGGGGCCCGCGTCGTGCGCAGCTCCCCCGTAGCGCCCGTCGGGCCGCCGCGCCGGGGAATCGAGGGTTCGTCACCTGATGCGGTGAACCGGGCATTGGGGCCCGGGTGAGTGGGGTAGGGCAGTGCTGATCTTGTGCGGGGGGCCGGATCCACAGGGCCCCTCCGCACCCTCGGACGGAAAGGCTCTACCCGCCGTGACACAGCCGTTTCAACTGCCGGATTTCTATGTGCCCTATCCGGCGCGACTGAACCCGCATCTGGAAGCCGCGCGGGCCCACACCAAGCAGTGGGCCCGTGGCTTCGGGATGCTGGAGGGGTCCGGCGTCTGGGAGGAAAAGGACCTCGACTCGCACGACTACGCGCTGCTGTGCTCCTACACCCACCCCGACTGCGACAGCGACGCGCTGGACCTGGTCACCGACTGGTACGTGTGGGTCTTCTTCTTCGACGACCACTTCCTGGAGCTGTACAAGCGCTCCCAGGACCGCGCGGGCGCCAAGGCGTACCTCGACGGCCTGGCCGCCTTCATGCCCATGGACCTGGCCGCCGGATCCCCGGAGCCGGCCAACCCGGTCGAGGCGGGGCTGCGGGACCTGTGGCTGCGGACGGTGCCGGCGATGTCGATGGACTGGCGGGAACGATTCAGCGAGTCGACGCGGAACCTCCTCAACGAGTCGATGTGGGAACTCGCCAACATCAACATCGGCCGCGTGGCGAATCCTCTCGAATACATCGAGATGCGGCGCAAGGTCGGCGGCGCGCCCTGGTCGGCCGGACTGATCGAGTACGTGTCCGCCGAAGTCCCGGCCCGGGTCGCCCACTCGCGCGCGCTCGGCGTGCTGCGGGACGCCTTCTCCGACGCCGTGCACATCAGGAACGACATCTTCTCCTACGAGCGCGAGGTCGGCGACGAGGGCGAACTCTCCAACGCCATCCTGGTGTTGGAGACGTTCCTCCGGTGCACCACCCAGGAGGCCGCCGACTCCGCCAACGACCTCCTCACCTCCCGCCTCCAGCAGTTCGAGCAGACCGCGCTCGCCGAGCTCCCCCAGCTCTTCGCCGACCACGCCATGGACCCGGCCGAGATCGCGGCCGTCCTCGCCTACGCCAAGGGCCTCCAGGACTGGCAGTCCGGCGGCCACGAATGGCACATGGTCTCCAGCCGCTACATGAACAAGGAGGCCCGGGCCACCGCCCCGGTCTCCCTGCCGTTCCTGCCCGGCGGCCTCGGCACCACCGCTCTCGACCTGCGCTCCATCCTGGAGCCCCGCGCGCTGGAGCTGCGCCGGCGCAGCTTCACCCACGTTCCGTTCGAGCCCACCGGCCCCTCCGTCATCCCCGACATCTACATGCCGCACCGGCTCAGCCTCAGCCCCCACCTGGCGCACGCCCGCGAGGAATCCGTGGCCTGGGCCCGGCACATGGGCATGCTGGACCCGCAGCCCGGCGACCCCGGATCGGCGATCTGGAGCGAGGAGAAACTGCGCGGCTACGACTTCGCGGTCTGCTCGGCCGGCATCGACCCCGATGCCACCCCCGAGGCGCTGGCGCTCAACGCCTCGTGGCTGACCTGGGGTACGTACGGCGACGACTACTACCCGGTGGTCTTCGCGCAGGGCAAGAACCTGCCCGCCGCCAAGGCCACCACCGCCCGCCTGGTCACCATGATCCCCGTCGACCACGCCGAGCAGCCCGAACCCGCCACCGTCATGGAGCGCGGCCTCGCCGACCTGTGGGTGCGCACCAGCGCCGGCATGTCCCCCGCCCAGCGCACCGAGTTCCGGGCCACGCTCGTGGACATGCTGGAGAGCTGGCTGTGGGAGGTGGACAACCAGATCCAGAACCGCATCCCGGACCCCGTGGACTACGCCGAAATGCGCCGCCGCACTTTCGGCACGTACCTCACCATGTACCTGTGCCGGCTGGGCCACCAGGGCCGGGGCATCCCGGAGGAGATCTACTCCTCGGGCACCATCAGGTCGTTGGAGAACGCCGTCGCGGACGCCGCGTGCCTGATCAACGACATCTTCTCGTACCAGAAGGAGGTGGAGTTCGAGGGCGAGGTCCACAACTACATTCTGGTCACCCGCAACTTCTTCGACATCGGCTATCCGGAGGCCCTGCACATCTGCCACGGGCTGATGACCCAGCGCACCGAGGAGTTCGAGCACATCGTCGCCCGCCAACTGCCGCTGCTCTACGACGACTGGAAGCTGAGCGCGGAGGCCCGGGCCGCCCTGGACGCCTACGTCGGTGAACTCAAGGACTGGCACGCGGGCATCCTGAACTGGCACCGGCAGATCCGCCGTTACCGGCCGCAGGACCTGCACCGGCTGCCGGACGGCCTGTCCGCCAAGGTCTGGGACTCCGCCTTCGGCATGTCCGCGGCCCGGATCTCGCTGCCCGTCTGACCCCCGCGGCGCGGGGGCGGTCCGCTCGCCCGCCCCCGCCCCGGGCCCTCAGAACTCGTCGGCCGTGTGCGGCAGCAGCGGCGTCCGCAGCGCCGCGTCGAGGGCTGCCGCGGCGCCCGGGGTGGGTTCCCGTACCAGTCCCGCCGCCACCAGTTCGGTGACCCGGGTACCACCGAGGTACACGGCGGCCAGTTCCCTTACGTCCAGGGCCAGATCGGGCTCGGCTCCGGCCCGCTCGAACGTGGCCCCCTGCGGGCCCGCCTTGAGCCGGAACCGCCCGGCGTTCGCCGGCAGCCGTACGTCGGCCAGCTCCAGCACCACCTCCACCGGGGCGGCCCACGACCGGGCTGTCAGCGCGGCCCGTACGTCGACCAGGCGCAGCCAGAGCGCCGGGAACAGGGCGGTCACCCGTACCTGGTCCCGGTCGGCGGCGCAGTGCAGCAGCGGGTCGTCCGGCGGCCGGCCCCAGGCCCGTACCGTGCCGGTCAGGTCGAGCGAGGCGACGCACTGCCACAGGGCGGCGGCCACCTGTGGGGAGTCGGCCTCCAACTCGTCGACGCGGACCAGGCCCGGGGTGCGGTGCGGGCCGCCGTCCTGCTCGGGCTTCGTGCGGTAGAGCACGTAGCCCGCGACCGGTTCGCCGGGTCCGCCCGCGGCGATGATCCTGGGCGGGCTGAACTCCTCGTCCGCCTCGTCCTCCTCGCTGAGCCACCCGTCCATCCAGCGCTCCGGGCTGCGGCTCGGACGGCCGGCCCGGGTCCCGCGGGCTGCCTCGTGGTACGTCCCGATCACTGCGGGCGCGTCGGCCGGGTCGACCAGCCGCAGCGGGCGGCGGTCCGGCTCGACGCGCAGGGCCAGCGGCCGGGTCGAGTCGATCTCGATGGTGGCGCCCTGGGTGGCGCTGCCGAAGCCGAAGCGGCCGTAGATGGCGGCCTCCGAGGCCCACAGCGCGGCGATCGGGGCGCCCGCGGCGGCGGTGCGGCGCAGTTGCTCGTCCATGAGCGCGGTGAGCACGCCCCGCCGGCGGTGGGTGGGGGCGACGGAGACGAAGGTGAGGCCGGGGCAGGGCAGGTCCGCGCCGGGCACCGAGAGCCGGAAGTCGTGTGCGGCCATGAAGCCGACGAGCGCGTCGCCGTCGTAGGCGCCGAGGCGCCCGCACCGGGTCAGCAGGGCGTGGTGGCGCTCGCGCACCTCCTTCCCCGGGCGGTCGTGGAAGGCCAGGTACGCGAGCTCCAGCGCGCGTTCGATGCCGGCGTCGGGTACCGCGTGGATGTCCACCATGATCCGGAGACTAATCGGTCATCGGGGACCGCTCATCCCATAATGGCCGGATTCGCCATCCTGGCCGGTTCCGGTGCCTGTCCGGGGAACCGGGCACCGGCCGGCGGGTCTTCGGTGCCGCGCTCGGGACCGCGGAGCCCGGCCGTTCCGCGCAGGCAGGCGCCGTCGGACTCGCCCGGGTGTTGATCCGGAGCGCGGCGTCGTGCAGCCGGTCGCCGGTGCCGGTGGTGGGACATCCCCTGTGCCCCGGGCGGGCGGGTGGCACCAGTCCTGCGGCTCGCGGTACTTGCCCGCGGGCCGGGTCCACACCCCGGCCGTTGCGGCTGCCGTCGGTGACGCAGCGCTTCGTCCGGGCCCGGTCGGCGTCGGGCACCCGCGTGGCGAGCCGCTGCCGGGCCGCGCCGCGCGGGCGCCAATGGCCGGGGCGGTCGGCAGTGTTGCCGACCGCCCCGACGTGGGGAGGGTCGTGAACCAGCAGTTCGCCTCGTCGGCGTGGTGGCCGGAGACGTTGACGGCGAAGCCGGTGGCCCGGTCGATCCCGGCGCTGCGCAGCCGGGGCACGACGGTGCTGCCGGTGTGCCGGCCGGCCTGGCCGGGGCCGAGGTACACGTCGGTGCCGGGGGCCGCCTCCAGGGCGTCCACCGCGTGCCGGAGCTCCGCTTGGCGGGTGTCGGTGCGCGCCCGGGCGAGGTCGGCGGCGGGCTCGTACCGGCTGCCGGCCGCGGCTCCCGGCGCCGCACCCCCGGGGCAGCAGCGCCGGCGGGACGGGTTCCAGGACGATGACGGCGCGGTCGGAGCCGGCGGCGCGGGCGACGGCGTCGGCCCGGGCCCGGTCCGCGGGGCTGCCGTCGGCCCCGTCGGCGGAGTACTGGGGGCGGTCGCGGCCCGGCACGTCGTACAGCGCGGAGACGGGCGGCGGTGCGCGCGGTCTCCCGGGCCCCGGCCCCGGCCCGGGCCGGGGTCTGGTCGCCGAGCCGGACCGCGTGCGGGGTGGCGGCCATCGCGGTCAGCGCGTCGGCCTCGGCCGTGCGCCCGGCGGCGGCCGGCTCACGGGCCTGCGCGGCGGCAGCCGGGTTGGCGGCGGGCACGAACAGCGCCCGCGCGGCTGCGGGAGCGGCAGGTGCGCCGGGGGCGGCGGGCACTGTGGGCGGGCCGGGCGCGGCGCCCACGGCGGCGGACAACGCCGTACGGGCGAGGAGTCGGCGGTGCACGGCCCCGGACGCCGGCGCGGCCGACCGGGCCGGGCAACGTTACCCGGGCAGCCGGGGGCCGCACCCCGCCCGGGTGCGCCCCCGCGTGGCGCACGGGCGCACGGCGGTACGGGTCAGCGCGCCGCCGGCCCGCTCCAGCCGGCCGGGACGTGGCCGAGGCGGACCCGCTGCGGGTGGTCGCCGACGGGGACCGAGACCCGCTTGGCCCCGGTGGCGAAGTCGATGGCGGTGACCCGGTCGGCGCCGCTCTCGGAGATCACGCAGGCGCTGCCGTCGCCGTCGACGGTGGCCCAGTACGGCTTCACCGCGGGTACCGGCGGCGCTTCGGTGAGCGTGGCCCGGTCCACGATCGTCGCGTAGTCGTCCATGGTCCCGGCCACGCAGAGCTTCGCGCCGTCGGGGCTCATGGACAGGCCGTGGTGGCGGGAGTCGTTGACCCAGGTGGTGCGGTCGGTGCTGGTGGCGGGAGCGGCGGGCAGCTCCTTGATCCGGGTGATCCGGTCGGCGGCCACGTCGTACTCGACCACGCCGTTGAAGAAGGACACCTGGAAGTAGAGCTTCGACTCGTCGGGGCTGAAGGACATGGGGCGCACGGCGTCGGAGAGGTCGGGGCGGCCGAACGCGTCCAGCCGCTCGCGCATGTCGATCACCCGGACGGTGCGGAAGGTCCGGGCGTCGACGACCGTGATCTTCCGGTCCCCTTTCGTCCAGTCCAGCCAGGGCGCGTCGAGGGCCGAGGTCACGTCGCCGATGGAGCTGTTCCACAGGTAACGGCCGCCCTGCGTGAAGGTGTTCTCGTGCGGCTTGTCCCCGGTGGTGAAGGAGCCGACCTGGCGGCCGCTGGCGACGTCCAGCACGTGCACGGTGTTGGCGGTGGAGGCGGAGACGGCGACCCGGGTGCCGTCCGGCGACAGCGCCATGTGATCGGCGCGGTACCCGGCCACGGGGAAGCGCCAGTTGACCCGCCCGGTGCGGACGTCGATGGAGACGACGTCGGCGAAGCTGGGCCGGGAGGCGACGACGGCGGAGCCGTCCGGGGTGGTGTACATGTCGTCGACGAACTGGTCGTGGCCTTCGCCCGCGGTGGCGCGGATCCCGAGGAAGAAGCCGAGCTTCACCGGGTCGAGGTAGATCTCCCGCAGCCGCTCGTCCTTGTCGGGGATGACGTTGATCCGGCCGACCTTGGCGAGATCGCCGGTGGAGGCGAGCACGTCGGCGGTGCCTTCCCAGTTGTTCCCGACGAACAGCACCTCGCGCGGTGCGGAACCGGACTGCGGCGCGGGCGCGGCGCCGAGCGTGGCCGCGGCCAGCACGCAGGCGGCGAGCAGGGTACGGGCGGGGAACCGGGACATTCGCTCAACTCCGTTACGGAAAGGCGCTGTTACCGGCGGGTAAAATAGGCGGAACGGCCAAAGGGCGCAACCCCCAAGGGCACGCACGTTGCTCAGCAGGACGGGTCCGTGCTCAGGATCCGGTCCTTCAGGCGACGGAACCGATCCGGCCCACCACGGTGTTCGGCCCCTCTCGGTGGATCGGAATCCACCCGCCCGTGAGGGCGGCGCCGGTGCCGCCGCGGCGGTTGGCGACGATTTCGGCGGCGATGGACAGCGCGGTCTCCTCCGGGGAGCGGGCGCCGAGGTCCAGGCCGATCGGGGAGCGCAGCCGGGCGAGTTCCAGTTCGCTCACGCCGACCTCGCGCAGCCGCTCGGTGCGCTCCTCGTGGGTGCGGCGCGACCCCATGGCGCCGACGTAGGCGACGGGGAGCCTGAGGGCCGTCTCCAGCAGCGGGACGTCGAACTTGGCGTCGTGGGTGAGCACGCACAGCACGGTCCGGGAATCCACCTCGGTGGACTCCAGGTAGCGGTGGGGCCAGTCGACCACGATCTCGTCCGCCTCGGGGAAACGGCTCTTCGTGGCGAACACCGGCCGGGCGTCGCACAGGGTCACGTGGTAGCCGAGGAACTTGCCGATCCGCACCAGGGCGGAGGCGAAGTCGATGGCGCCGAAGACGATCATCCGCGGGGGCGGGACGCTGGACTCGACGAGCACCTTGAGCGGCTCCCCGCAGAGCCGGCCGTCCGCGCCGATCTCCAGCAGGCCGGTCCGGCCGGCGTCCAGCATGACGCGGGCTTCCTCGGCGATGGTGCGGTCCAGCTCGGGGTGAGCGCCGAAGCCGCCCGCGCACGAGCCGTCACCGCGCACCACCACGGCGCGGCCCCGCAGCTCGGCCGGGCCTTCGGCGATCCGGGCGACCGCCGCCGCCTCCCCACGGGCGGCGGCGGCCAGCGCGGCCGCGAGCACCTCCCGTACGGGAGCGCCCACGGGGACCGGGGTGACCAGGATGTCGACGACCCCGCCGCAGGTCAGGCCCACGGCGAAGGCGTCGTCGTCGCTGTAGCCGAAGCGTTCGGTGACGCTCTCGCCGTCCGCCAGGGCCTGCCGGCACAGCTCGTACACCGCGCCCTCCACGCATCCGCCGGACACCGAGCCGATCGCCGTTCCCTCGCCGTCGACGGCGAGGGCGGCCCCGGGCTGCCGGGGCGCGCTGCCGCCGACCGCCACGACCGTGGCGACGGCGAAGTCACGCCCCTGCTCGACCCACCGGTGCAGTTCTTCGGCGATGTCCAGCATGAGGGCCTCCTCGGAGGGGTTCGGTATCCAGTATCGGATGCGTGGCGGGTCAGGTGCCCGGCACGGGCCCGGCTACTTCACGCCCAGCCAGCCCTCGATCGGGTGCAGCGCGAAGAACACCACGAAGATGACGGTCAGCGCCCACATGAAGGCACCGATCTCGCGGGCCTTGCCCTGCGCGACCTTGATGGCCACGTAGGAGATCACACCGGCGGCGACGCCGGCCGTGATCGAGTACGTGAACGGCATGAGCACGACGGTCAGGAACACCGGGATGGCGGTCGAGCTGTCGGCCCAGTCCACGTGGCGGGCGTTCTGCATCATCATCGCGCCGATGACGACCAGGGCCGCGGAGGCGACCTCACCCGGGACGATCTGGGTGATCGGGGTGAAGAAGAGGCAGGCGGCGAAGAAGAGGCCGGTCACGACGGAGGAGAGACCCGTGCGGGCCCCCTCGCCGACGCCGGTCGCGGACTCGACGAACACGGTCTGGCCGGAGCCGCCCGCGATGCCGCCGATGGCGCCACCGGCACCGTCGATGAACAGCGCCTTGGACAGGCCCGGCATGCGGCCCTGGTCGTCGGCCAGCTTGGCCTCGGTGCCGACGCCGATGATGGTGGCCATCGCGTCGAAGAAGCCCGCGAGGACGAGGGTGAAGACGATCATGCCGATCGTCATGACGCCGACGTCGCCCCAGCCACTGAACTCGACCTTGCCGAACAGCGAGAAGTCGGGCATCGAGATGGCGGAGCCGGACAGCTCGGGAGCGCCGTTCTTCCAGGCCTTCGGGTCGACGTTCGCGACGGCGTTGATGATCGCCGCCACGACGGTTCCGCCGACGATGCCGATCAGGATCGCACCGCGGACCTTGCGGGCCTGCAGCATGAAGATGGCGAGCAGGGTCAGGCAGAACACGAAGACGGGCCACCCGGAGAGCTGACCTGCCGCACCGAGGCTGACCGGCGGGGCGAACTCCGGACCGTTGCCGACGAAGCCGGCCTTGTAGAGCCCGATCAGGGCCACGAAAAGGCCGATGCCCATCGTGATGCCGTGCTTGAGGGCGAGCGGGATCGCATTCATGATCATCTCGCGGAGGCCGGTGACGACCAGGAGACAGATCACGACGCCGTACATGACGCACATGCCCATGGCCTGCGGCCAGGTCATCTGCGGCGCCACCTGCGAGGACAGCACGCCCGAGACCGACAGGCCGGCCGCGAGGGCGAGCGGCACCTTGCCGACGAAGCCCATGAGGAGCGTGGTCAGGGCCGCGGCGAACGCCGTGGCCGTGATCAGGGCCTTCTGGCTCATGGTGTCTCCGGCGACGTCCTTGCCGGAGAGGATGAGCGGGTTGAGCAGGAGGATGTACGCCATGGCCATGAAGGTCGTGACGCCGCCACGAATCTCATTGCCGACGTTGGACCCTCGGTGGGTTATGTGAAAGTACCGGTCGAGCCAAGAACGCCCGGCGGGGGGGCGAGCGCCGTCGCCGGCCTCTTCCGCGGTGGTCTTGGGCTCCACAGACGACTGGGTCATGGTGCCTAACTCCCAAGGTTCATAGGGGCACCCGCATGGGGATTGGAGATCGCGGGATTTGGGATGGTGCGTTTGGCTGCACGACCCGGGGTGACGGCCCGAGGCGACGCGATGGTTACTGCGGTACAGCGGTACTGCGGGTCCTGCGTGGGGGTTGCTGCCGGAGGGACGGGCCGCGAGCGGTGCGGTCCAGCGGGTTCCGGGCTGCGTACTCCGGGCGGTGCGACTGGAAGTGTGACGTTCCCGGTGTCACACCGCCCGGAGAGCTGTGGGGGGTCCGTGGGCCTCGCGGCCCCCGGACCAGGCCGTCCTAGAGGGTGCCGGTGAGGGCTTCCGGACGGATCGGCGTCTTGTTGAGTTCCAGACCGGTCGCCTGCCGGATCGCCGCGAGGACGGCCGGGGTGGACGAGAGGGTCGGGGCCTCGCCCATACCGCGAAGGCCGTACGGCGCGTTCGGATCGGCGAGCTCCAGGACGTCGACCGGGATGGCCGGGGTGTCGAGGATGGTCGGGATCAGGTAGTCCGTGAAGGAGGGGTTGCGCACCTTCGCGGTCTTCGGGTCCACGATGATCTCCTCCATGATCGCGACGCCCAGGCCCTGGATGGTGCCGCCCTGGATCTGGCCGACCACCGAGAGCATGTTGAGGGCCTTGCCGACGTCCTGGGCGGTCGCGAGCTCGACGACCTTGACGAGGCCGAGTTCGGTGTCCACCTCCACCACCGCGCGGTGCGCGGCGAAGCTGTACTGGACGTGGCCGTTGCCCTGGCCGGTCCTCGGGTCGAACGGGACGGTCGGCCGGTGCCGGAACTCCAGCTCCAGGTCGATCGCGTCCTCGCCCTCCAGGATGTCGGCGATGTCCGCGAGGACCTCGCCCCCGTCGGTGACGACCTTGCCGCCCTCCAGGAGCAGCTCGGCCGTCGCCCAGGCGGGGTGGTAGGACCCGTTCTTGCGGCGACCGATCTCCAGGACGGCCTCTCGGACGGCCTCGCAGGTGTTCTTCACCGCGCCACCGGTCATGTACGTCTGCCGCGAGGCGGACGTGGAACCGGCGGAGCCGACCCGGGTGTCGGCCGGGTGGATGGTCACCTGTGTCACGCCCAGTTCCGTACGGGCGATCTGGGTGTGGACGGTGACACCGCCCTGGCCCACCTCCGCCATGGCCGTGTGGACCATCGCGACGGGCTCGCCGTTGACGACCTCCAGGCGTACGCGGGCGGTCGAGTAGTCGTCGAAGCCCTCGGAGAAGCCGACGTTCTTGATGCCGACCGCGTAGCCGACGCCGCGGACGACGCCCTCGCCGTGGGTGGTGTTGGACAGGCCGCCCGGCAGCGCGCGGACGTCCGCGCCCTCGCCGGCGGTCTCCCACTGGCGCTCCGGCGGCAGCGGGCGGGCCTTGACCCGGCGCAGCAGCTCGGCGACGGGCGCCGGGGAGTCCACGACCTGGCCGGTGGGCATGATCGCGCCCATCTCCATGGCGTTGAGCTGCCGGAACTCGACCGGGTCCAGGCCCAGCTTCGCGGCGAGCTTGTCCATCTGGGCCTCGTACGCGAAGCACGCCTGGACGGCGCCGAAGCCGCGCATCGCGCCGCAGGGCGGGTTGTTGGTGTAGAGCGCGATCGCCTCGATGTCCACGTCGTCGACGACGTACGGGCCCACCGAGAGCGAGGACGCGTTGCCCACGACCGCCGGGGAGGCCGACGCGTAGGCGCCGCCGTCCAGGACGATCCGGCACCTCATGTGCGTGAGCTTGCCGTCCTTGGTCGCGCCGTGCTCGTAGTGGAGCTTCGCCGGGTGCCGGTGGACGTGCCCGAAGAAGGACTCGAACCGGTTGTAGACGATCTTGACCGGCTTGTTCGTGGCCAGGGCCAGCAGGCAGGCGTGGATCTGCATCGAGATGTCCTCGCGACCGCCGAAGGCACCGCCGACGCCGGAGAGCGTCATGCGTACCTTCTCCTCGGGCAGGCCGAGGACGGGGGCGATCTGCTTGAGGTCCGAGTGCAGCCACTGGGTGGCCACGTACAGGTCGACGCCGCCGTCCTCGGCGGGTACGGCCAGGCCGGACTCCGGGCCGAGGAAGGCCTGGTCCTGCATGCCGAAGGTGTACTCGCCCTCGACGATGACGTCGGCGCGCTTGCGGGCCTCTGCCACGTCGCCGCGGATGATCGGCTGGCGGTGCACGATGTTCGGGTGCGGGACGTGGCCGACGTGGTGGTCGTCGCGGTCCTCGTGGATCAGCGGCGCGTCGGGGGCGAGGGCGGACGCCTCGTCGGTGACGACCGGCAGCTCCCGGTAGTCGATCTTGATCTTGGCGGCCGCGCGGCGGGCGGTCTCCGGGTGATCGGCGGCCACCAGGGCGACCGGCTCGCCGTGGTGGCGCACCCGGCCGTTGGCGAGGACCGGGGTGTCCTGGATCTCCAGGCCGTAGTTCTTCATCGCGGCCGGCAGGTCGTCGTACGTCAGCACCGAGTAGACGCCGGGCAGCGCGAGCGCCTCGGAGATGTCGATGGAGACGATCTCGGCGTGGGCGACGGTGCTGCGCAACGTCTGGCCCCACAGCATGTCCTCGTGCCACATGTCCGAGGAGTACGCGAACTCGCCGGTGACCTTGAGGGTGCCGTCCGGGCGGAGTACGGACTCGCCGATACCACCCTTGTTGTGCTTCTGGCTGACGTTGGCCGGCGCTCCGGCCGGGACCGTGCGGGTGTTCTGCCCCATGGTCAGACCACCTCTCCCTGACGGGCGGCCGCGAGGCGGACCGCATCGAGGATCTTCTCGTAGCCCGTACATCGGCAGAGGTTCCCGGACAGGGCCTCACGGATGTCCTGGTCGGACGGGGAGGGGTTCGTCTCCAGCAGCGCGTCGGCCTGGACCAGGAGGCCCGGGGTGCAGAAGCCGCACTGGACCGCGCCGGCGTCGATGAACGCCTGCTGGACGGTGGAGAGCGGGGTGCCCTCGCCGGTCCGGGAGTCGGAACCCCCGGCGGACCACTGCTTGGCCTCGTCCAGGGCGACGCCCTTGGTGCCGCAGCCGCCGCCGGCACCGCCGTGGCCGTGCTCCTCGCGCCGCTGGGCGAAGTCCGCCAGGCCCTCGACGGTCACGACGTCGCGACCTTCGACCTGGCCGGCGGCGACGAGACAGGAACAGACCGGCACGCCGTCGAGGCGGACCGTACAGGACCCGCACTCGCCCTGCTCGCAGGCGTTCTTCGAACCGGGCAGACCCAGGCGCTCGCGCAGGACGTACAGGAGGGACTCGCCCTCCCAGACGTCGTCGGCTTCCTGCTGACGGCCGTTGACCGTGAAATTGACGCGCATGATTACGCAGCCCCTTCGAGCGAGCGGCCGTTGCCGGTACCGCGGTACTGCTCCCAGGTCCAGACGAGCTGGCGGCGAGCCATGATGCCGACCGCGTGACGGCGGTACTTCGCCGTGCCGCGGACGTCGTCGATCGGGTTTGCCGCGCCTGAGGCGAGGTCACCGAACTGCTTGGCGATCGACGGGGTGACGACCTTGCCGGACTCCCAGAAGCCGCCTTCTTCGAGCGCGGCGGTCAGGAACTCCTCGGCGGCCTTCGCCCGGATGGGGGTCGGCGCGGCCGACCCGATGCCGGTGCGGACCGTACGGGTCCGCGGGTGCAGGGCCAGGCCGAAGGCGCACACGGCGATGACCATCGCGTTGCGGGAGCCGACCTTGGAGTACTGCTGGGGCCCGTCCGCCGTCTTGATGTGAACGGTCTTGATGAGCTCGTCCGGGGCCAGCGCGTTGCGCTTGACGCCCGTGTAGAACGCGTCGATGGGGATCAGCCGCGAGCCGCGTACGGATTCCACCTCGACCTCGGCGCCGGCCGCAAGCAGTGCGGGGTGGGCGTCACCGGCCGGCGAGGCGGTACCGAGGTTGCCGCCCACCCCTCCGCGGTTCCGGATCTGCGGGGACGCGACCGTGTGCGAGGCGAGCGCGAGGCCGGGCAGCTCCGTACGGAGGTCTTCCATGATCTGCGTGTACGGCACGGAAGCGCCCAGGCGCACCACGTCCTCACCGACCTCCCACTCGCGCAGCAGCCCGATGCGGTTCAGGTCGAGGAGGTACTCCGGCCGACGGTGGTCGAAGTTGATCTCGACCATGACGTCGGTGCCACCCGCGATCGGCACGGCGGTGGGGAACTCAGCCTTGGCGGCGAGCGCCTCCTCCCAGCTTGCGGGGCGAAGGAAGTCCATGAGCGGCCCTCTTCTTCATCGTGTCGTTCACTTCAAGCCAGGCGTCCAGAGGCACTCGACCGGTCGTTCACGTGCTGTTAACGCGGTGTGTAGCCAGTACACAAGCCGCTCCTCGTTCGGGTGCAGTCACCGAAACCATGAAGGAGTTGGCTGACGACCTCCCTCGTCTTGTAGATTCGTATGAAAGGCAGGATGCGACGACCTGCCCGATTTCCAACGGCAACATCGAGACAGATCGGCGGCGACATCATGCGGCTGCGCGCACTGCTGGAAACCGAGGCGCTTGGGCTGCGGCTGCTGGGCGGCGAGGAAGAACTCGACCGGACGGTCCGCGGGGTCATGACGACCGACCTGAGGGATCCCAGCCGATACCTCTCCGGAGGCGAACTTGTCCTCACCGGCCTGGCGTGGCGAAGAAATTCAGCCGACTCCGAGCCTTTCGTACGAATCCTTGCGAGTGCGGGGGTCGCCGGGCTCGCGGCCGGCGAGGCGGAACTGGGAGACATCCCCGACGACCTGGTATCGGCCTGCCTGCGCAATCGGCTGCCGCTGTTCGCCGTGAACGAAGACGTCGCGTTCGCCACGATCACCGAATACGTCGTGCGGCAGGTCTCCGGGGAGCGCGCGGGGGACCTGGCGGCGGTCGTGGACCGGCACCGCCGACTGATGACATCGGGTCCGGCCGGCGGCGGCCCCGATGTGGTGCTCGATCTGCTCACCACGGACCTCGATCTCCGGGCCTGGGTGCTCTCCCCGACCGGCCGGCAGATCGCCGGGGCGGGCGAGCCGCTGGCACCGGGCGTCTGCGCGACGCTGGCCAGCGAGCACCTCGCAGCGGTCCGGACGGGCCGCAGGGGGCCCCACCGGATCTCGCTCCAGGGTATTACCTACTCGCTGTTCCCGATCAGGGGACACGGGCGCGGCCCGGGCACCGTCACCCGTGACGTGCGCGAGAGCGTACTGTCCGACTGGCTGCTCGCCGTCGAGGCCGACGCGGGCGACTGGCCGGCCGAGCGGCTCGACCTGCTCCAGGGCGTCACCCAGCTGATCGCCGTCGAGCGGGACCGGCGCGACGCGGCCCGCACGGTGCGCCGCCGCCTGGCCCAGGAGGTGTTGGAGCTGGTCCAGACGGGTGCCCCGCCGGCCGAGATCGCCGCCCGCCTGCGGGTGGCCGCGCCGGTGCTGCTGCCCGGGCTGGGTGCCGCCCCGCACTGGCAGGTGGTGGTGGCCCGGGTCGACTGGGACAACGGGGACATCCCCGGCGGCCCGGTGGCCCAGTCGCTGCTGGAGGAGATCCTGGTCGACCCGACGCTGTCGGGACCGGAGCCGTCCGACCGGATCGCGGTGGCCCATGCGGGTGACGAGGCCATCGCCCTCGTACCGCTGCCCGCGCTTCCCGGGGAGCCCGGAGAGGAGAAGGGTCCGGACTCCGCGCTGCACGCCGACGAACTGCTGGCGACCGTACGGGAGCCCCTGGCGGCCGGTCTGGCCGAGGACGGGCGGCTCACGCTGGGCGTCAGCGCGGCCGTGCACTCCGCCGAGGGGCTGCGCGGGGCGCTGGAGGAGGCCCGGCACGCCCGCCGGGTCGCCGCCGCCCGCCCGGGCCGGGTGTGCGCCGCGGGCCACCACGAGCTGGCCTCGCACGTGCTGTTGCTGCCCTTCGTCCCGGACGACGTCCGGCGGGCCTTCACGGCGCGGCTGCTGGACCCGCTGCGGGACTACGACCGCCGCCACCGGGCCGAGCTGATCCCGACCCTGGAGGCCTTCCTGGACTGTGACGGCTCCTGGACCCGCTGCGCGACCCGGCTGCACCTGCACGTCAACACCCTGCGCTACCGGGTCGGGCGGATCGAGCAGTTGACGGCGCGTGACCTCTCGCGGCTGGAGGACAAGCTGGACTTCTTCCTGGCACTGCGCATGAGCTGACCCGGCACCGGGGAAATCGCGCCGGCAGTCGGTGCAAACGGCTGACGAGCCGTCCGGACTTTGTGAAAGAGTTCACCCGACCCCTTGGCCGGAGCCGCCGATCCGTGCTCTCATTTCGCCCCAGGGCTCAACGACGTGCTGCTCGATTGCTTTGGGGAGGGCAATGTGGCGGATACCGCCATGTCCGGTGCCGGAACGATGGGGGGAGACGACCCCCTCCAGCGGGCCATATGGCGGCTGCGCTCGCGCGGCTGTTGGACCGACGCGGCGGCTCTGCTGACGCCCCACGCGGGCAGCGCCCGGGCGACCGTGCAGCGGACCGCGCTGCTGGTGGAGCGGTGCCTGTTCACCGGCCAGGGCTGGGCGGAGGCGGAGGACGCCCTGCGCATCGCGGAGGCCGTGGCGCAGGACGACGAGGAGCGGGGCGCGGCGGCGTGCGAGCGGGGCCAGTTGGCGTACGCGGCGACGGTGCTCGGGGTCCGCGACCGGGCGGACGAGGCGCGCTCGGCGCTGGGCCGGGCGGCGGCGCTGCTGTCGCCCGGGTCCGCCAGCCGCCCGCTGCTCGACTTCCGGCGGGGCCTGGTCGCCGAGCACCTGGCGGACGCCCCGGAGGCGGCCCGACCGGCGTACCACCGGGCGCACGCGGGGGCGACGGCGCACGGGGACGCGCTGCTGCTGTCGTTCACGTGGCGCCACCTGGCGGCGCTGTCCCTGCGGGACGGGGAGGTGGCGGAGGCCCGCGAAGGCTTCGCGGAGTCCCTGCGCATCCGTGAGGAACTCGGCTTCCTGATCGGCACGGCCCCGGCCCTGGCGGCCCTGGCCGAAGCCGAACCGGAGCCGGAAGCCACCCGCCTCCGCGCGGAAGCCCGCCGCCTCTTCCACCTCCTGGGCGGCATCCCCACCTGGCTGGCGGACCAACTCCACCCCACCCCTGCCTAGCCGCTGACCGGGGCGTACCCGACCCGCCAGGCTTTCCGGGGCTCCGCCCCGCACCCCGCGCCTCGATCGCCGGCGAGGCTCGATGTGCCCGGGGGGCCATTTAGCCCCGGCAGCGTTTGCGGCCCGGCGCCCGGCCATCCCCGTGTGGGGGCACCTCCCAGCGGTAGCCGGGGAAGTCCGAGGCCCGGCGCCCGGCAATTCCAGGCCGCCGGGCAGACCCGGCCCCGCCGGCGTTTGAGCCGCGGGGCCTGGGGCGGAGCCCCGGAAAGGCCGGGGCGGCCGGGGCGGCCGGGCGGCTTAGGCGGGCGCGCCCGTGAAGTGGTCCCGGACCAGGGACTCCACCGCCCCCACCTCCCCCGCGATCAACGCCTCCAGCAGCGCCGCGTGCTCCTCCGCATCCGCCACCAGCTCCGCCCGCCGCACCCTCGGCGCACCCGGCAGCGGCAGCATCGCCCGCCTGTGCAACTCCTCCGCCAACCGCACCAGCTGGTCGTTCCCCGCCAGCGACAGCACCGCCCGGTGGAACGCCCGGTCCGCCTCCCCGTACGCCGCGAGGTCACCGGCCCGCGCCGCCTCCCCCGTCGCCGCGGCCGCCGGCCGCAGCCGGGCCCAGGCCGAGGCCGGTACGTCCCGCGCCAGCCTCAGCATCACCGGTACCTCCAGCAGCGCCCGTACCTCCGCCAGCTCCGCCAGCGCCTGCGGGCTGCGGCTCAGCACCCGGAACCCCCGGTTCGGCAGGCATTCCACCGCCCCCTCCAGCGCCAGCTGCTGCATAGCCTCGCGCACGGGCGTCGCGGAGACCCCGAACCGCTCCCCCAGCGCCGGACCCGAGTAGATCTCGCCGGGTACCAGCTCGCCGTCGACCAGTGCCGCGCGCAGCGCGTCCAGCACCTGCCCGCGCACCGAATGCCGCCGCACCGAATGCCGGCGCACGTCCTGCACCGGAACCGTCTCCGTCGCCGACTCGGCCGTCACCCGGTCGTGGGCCGTCTCGTGCACTCGGTCCTCCTCCGGGTCTCGACCTGCTCCGAGAATAGGCGACCCGGCCGGCCCGTCCCCCGCCCCACCGCAGGCACTGATCCAGTAAGGTAAGGCTTACCTTCAACGATCAGCGATCGGTGTGCCGCCATGCCCCTCCGGACCTCAGCCGTCACAGCCGCCTACCGACACCTGACCGAGGTCTGCCCCGCCCTGGAGATCACCGAGCTCGGCGCCCACGACCCGCTGCCCCGCGGCGCGGGATGGATCAGCGCCGCGGAGCTCGCGGCCGGCGGCCCGGCCCTCGACGGCTACCTCGACTGGGACGCCGCCCAGGTGGTTCGGGACTACGGCCGCCCCGGCCGCCCCGACGTCGTGGCCGGCTTCGGGTTCCACCGCTACGCCTGGCCCGCCTGCCTGCTGATCACCGTCCCGTGGTTCCTGCACCGCCGCGTCCCGCGCCCGGCCCGGGTGGCGTTCCACCGCACCCTCGGCCGCCTCGCCGTCCACGCCGACGGCTTCGCCTGCCTCCCCGGCGACCCCGCGGCCGCCCTCCCCGGAGCCCGGGTCGTACCCGACGAGGACGCCCTGCGCCGGGAGGTGCGAGAGGCCGTTGCCGGGCACCTCGGACCCGTGCTGGAAGGTTTCGGCCCCCGCATGCGGCGCGGCCGCCGCGCCCTGTGGGGAATGGTGACCGACGAGGTCGTGGAAGGCCTCTGGTACGCCGGACAGCTGCTCGGCGAGGAGGAGCGGGCCGTGGCCGAGCTGGAGGCGCTGCTGCCCGGTTCGACCGCCCCGTACCCCACGGGCGCCGGCTTCCGTACGCTCCCGGGCCCCGACGGAGCCCCGCTGCCCACCCGCGACCGGGCCGGCTGCTGCCTCTTCTACACGATCCGCCCCGAGGACACCTGTCTGACCTGTCCCCGCACCTGCGACACCGACCGCGTCGCCCGCCTCACGACGACGGCCTGACCCCTCCGGCCCCGCATCGCCCCGGCCGGGCCCTGTGCAACCCACCCGTGCGGGTGACCTTCATTCGAACGCGATCCCGTCAGTGCGGCATCCAGTTCGAGACACAACACCCTATCCGGCGTGCGCCGCCCCCCGAAGGCGTCCACTTGGCCCGAAACCCGCATGGACGGCCGGCCGGCTGCGCCACTATGGCGCCCGGAAAGCCGCATACGCGAGGCAAGGACATCCGCATGAGACTGACCGACATATCGCTGGACTGGCTGCTGCCCGGCGGCCTGTTGATCCTGGGCGTACTTGCGGCAGTGGCGGTACTGGCCCGGGGCAAGCGCGAGAGCGAGAAGGCCGCGGCCGAGGACACGTGGGAGCGCAGCGAGGAGCGGCGCCGGCGCAAGGAGGCCGTCTACGGCACCGCCTCGTACGTCCTGTTGTTCTGCTGTGCGGCCGTCGCCGCGGCGCTCTCCTTCCACGGGCTGGTCGGCTTCGGCCGGCAGAACCTGAACCTGTCCGGGGGCTGGGAGTACCTCGTCCCGTTCGGCCTCGACGGCGCCGCGATGTTCTGTTCGGTGCTCGCGGTCCGCGAGGCCAGCCACGGTGACGCGGCGCTGGGCTCGCGCATGCTGGTCTGGCTGTTCGCCGGCGCGGCGGCCTGGTTCAACTGGGTGCACGCACCCCGTGGCAGCGGCCACGACGGCGCCCCGCAGTTCTTCGCGGGCATGTCGCTCTCGGCGGCCGTCCTCTTCGACCGTGCGCTCAAGCAGACCCGCCGGGCCGCGCTGCGCGAACAGGGTCTGATCCCGCGGCCGTTGCCGCAGATCCGGATGGTCCGCTGGATGCGGGCACCCCGGGAGACCTTCGGCGCGTGGTCGCTCATGCTGCTGGAAGGGGTCCGCACCCTCGACGAGGCCGTGGACGAAGTGCGGGAGGACAAGCGCGAGAAGGAGCAGGACCGGCACCGCAGGCGCGATCAGAACCGGCTCGACCGGGCGCGCATCAAGGCGCTGGGCCGGCAGAACAGGGCGTTCGGGCGTTCGCGCGGCCGCCAGGTCGAACTGCCGGGGCTGGCCCCCGGGTCGGGCTCCGCGCCGGTCGGCGCGGAGCCGGCCATATCGGAAGCGGAGCAGCTGCCCCTGCGACGCCGGCCCTCCCTGCAGGCCGTGACCGGAACCGAAGCGGTTGATCCGACCGGTCCCCGTACGGTCGACCTCACCGCCGAGGACGACACCCAGACGATCCCCCGGCTCGACTCCCTGGAGCGCAAACTCAAGGACCTCGAACAGCAGTTCGGCTGACCGGACACGCCGGGGCCGGTCGGGGGCGCGGTTGAGTACGCGCCCCCGGCCGGCCCTCAGGCGTCGAGTTCGAACCAGACCACCTTGCCGGCTCCGGGGGCCAGCGCGTCCACGCCCCAGTCGTCGGCCAGCGCCTGCACCAGGACCAGCCCCCTGCCGTGCGTACCGTCGTCGGCGGACGGTACGTACGGGCGGGGCCCGCGGGCGGCGTAGTCGCGGACCTCGACCCGCAGCCGGGTGTCGGCGACGCAGGCGGACACCTCCGCGCCCTGTTCGGTGTGGACGAGGGCGTTCGTGACGAGTTCGGTGATCAGCAGCTCCGCCACCTCGGTGGCGTCCGTCCGGCACCGGTGGCGCATCAGCTCCCGCAGCGACCGCCGGACCTCCCCCACGGCCTTCAGGTCCGCCCGCCGCACGCTGTGCACGATCTCCGGCGCGTCCACCGCCGGGCCGCCCTCCGCGGACGGCTCCCGCGGCACCGGCCGCCCTCTCCTCCACTGCTTTCCGGTCTTCGCCCCCACCCGCACGGCGATGTACCTCCCCCGCTGTTCGCCTCTCCGAATCGACCCGTACTCTCGAACAGGTCTACGGGATGCATGCCCCCCGGGGCAATCCGCACTCCTGCGGGCTCAGGGACGCGGCACGTTGCGCAGGTTGGATCGCGCCATCTGAACCATTCGGCCGACTCCTCCGTCCAGCACGATCTTGCTGGCGGAAAGAGCGAAACCGGTCACCATTTCGGCACTGATCCTGGGTGGAATCGACAGGGCGTTGGGGTCGGTCACGATGTCCACCAACGCAGGCCCCTTGTGCCGGAACGCGTCCTTCAAAGCCCCTGTGAGCTGCTTGGGCTTCTCCACGCGCACTCCGTAGGCGCCGGCCGCGCGGGCGATGGCGGAGAAATCCGGGTTCCGGTTCGTGGTTCCGTACGAGGGCAGGCCGGAAACCATCATTTCCAACTCGACCATTCCGAGGGACGAGTTGTTGAAGAGGACCACTTTGACGGGCAGCCCGTACTGCACCAGGGTGAGGAAATCTCCCATCAGCATCGAGAATCCGCCGTCACCCGACATCGAGACCACTTGACGGCCGCGGTCGGTGAACTGTGCTCCGATGGCCTGGGGAAGGGCGTTGGCCATGGAGCCGTGGCTGAAGGAACCGATGATGCGCCGTTTGCCGTTCGGCGAAAGATAGCGTGCCGCCCATACGTTGCACATGCCCGTGTCCACGGTGAAGACGGCGTCGTCGTCCGCCAGTTCGTCCAGGACGGCGGCGACGTATTCGGGGTGGATGGGGGTGTGCTTCTCCACCTTGCGCGTGTACGCCTTGACCACGCCCTCCAGCGCGTCCGCGTGCTTCTTGAGCATCCGGTCCAGGAAGCGGCGGTCCGTCTTGGCGCGCACCCGGGTGTTCAGCACCCGCAGGGTCTCCCGTACGTCACCCCAGACGGCCAGGTCCAACTGGGAGCGGCGACCGAGGTGTTCGGGGCGGATGTCGACCTGGACGATCTTCACGTCGTCGGGGAGGAAGGCGTTGTACGGGAAGTCGGTGCCGAGGAGGATCAGCAGGTCGCACTCGTGGGTGGCCTCGTAGGCGGCGCCGTAGCCGAGCAGCCCGCTCATCCCCACGTCAAAGGGATTGTCGTACTGGATCCATTCCTTTCCGCGCAGGGCGTGTCCCACCGGTGCCTTGACCCGGTCGGCGAACTCCATGACCTCGGCGTGCGCCCCGGCGGTACCGCTGCCGCAGAAGAGGGTGACCCGGTCCGCCTCGTCGATCAGCCGGACCAGCTTCTCGATCTCGCCGTCCCCGGGCCGTACGGTCGGCCGCGCGGTCACCAGGGCGTGCTCGACCGTCTTCGCGGGGGCGGCCAGGGAGGCGATGTCGCCGGGCAGCGAGATCACGCCGACGCCGCTGCGGCCGACGGCGTGCTGGATGGCGCTCTGCAGCACCCGGGGCATCTGCTTGGGGTTCGAGATCAGCTCGCTGTAGTGGCTGCACTCGGTGAACAGCCGGTCCGGGTGGGTCTCCTGGAAGTACCCGAGCCCGATCTCGCCGGAGGGGATGTGCGAGGCCAGCGCCAGCACCGGGGCCATCGAGCGGTGCGCGTCGTACAGGCCGTTGATCAGGTGCAGGTTGCCGGGACCGCAGGAGCCCGCGCAGGCGGCCAGCCGGCCGGTGATCTGGGCCTCGGCTCCGGCGGCGAAGGCGGCCGTCTCCTCGTGGCGGACCTGGATCCACTCGATGCCGTCCGTCCGGCGGATGGCGTCCACGACCGGGTTCAGGCTGTCGCCCACGACTCCGTACATCCGCCGCACGCCCGCGCGTACGAGGATGTCGACGAACTGCTCCGCCACGTTCTGCTTGGCCATGGAAGGGCCGCCCTCTCCGGTTCGGCTGTGCCGCGTGCGCCTTCCATCCACGCACGAACCGCCCGGTTACGCCTCCCAGACCGCGGCGGCCGTCCGGTCGTCGGCGTAGCCCTTGAGGCGCAGCTGGGCGTCCGCGAGGAACGCCGCGAGGCCGGGCGGTTCGGCCTGCGACCAGCGGGCCGCGAGTTCGGCCGGGAGCAGCCCCTCCTCGCGCATCGGGGCCGCGAGACCACCCGAGCAGAGCAGCAGGGTGTCACCGGGCCGGGCCACCGAGGCACGGAAGCGGAAGCCCCCGGCCGCGTCCACCGGGGGGTGCGCGGCGTCCTCCGGTTCCAGGTCCTGCCACTGGCCGCCCCGCAGCCGGAAGAACCCGCCCGCGCCCGCGCCGAAGCACACCCGGGTGCGGCACCGCGGGTCCACCGGCAGCAGCAGCCCGCGCAGCCCGGCGGTGTAGCCCTCCTCGGCCAGGCCCAGCTCGGCCGCGCGGGACCGCAGCCGTCCGTAGCCCCGGTCGGTGAGCCGCTGGAGCCCGGAGCGCAGGGCCTCGCGGCTGTCGGCCCGGATGTCCTCGGCCAGCCGCTGCCGGCTCCGCCCGACGGCCGCCGCAACGGCCCGGCACAGCTCGGCCGCGGCCTCCCGGGCACCGGGCGCGGCCCGGTCGCCCCCCGCCAGGGCCACCAGGACCAGGGCGTCGTCGCCGCTGCCGAAGCGGGCGGTCAGCAGGAAGTCCCGGCGGCCCTCGCCGCGGAACCGGGCGGAGTCCCCGCGCAGCGAGGCGGCGCGCAGGGTGTAGGTGCCGTAGCGGGCCCCCTCCAGAACGGTGTCGGGGGTGAGGTCGCCCAGCGCGGCCGGGTCGGCCTCGGGCAGGGCGCCCGGCTCGGCCGCGTAGGTCGGGGCCCGGTCGCCGAGGTGGCGTACGTCTGGTCGGCCGGCCCGGTCGTGGCCGGGCGGCTCCGCGACGGGGGCGGGCGCCCGGTGGGGGGCGGCGGGCCGGACGTCCGCGGGCGGCGCGGACGCGGCCCCGGTGCCGCCGCCCGGTGCGCTCCGGGGGCGCGGGGGCAGCCCGGGCTCGGTGGGGGGCGCGGCCGGCTCGGGAGCCGCGGGGGGCACGGTCACCCCGCCCAGGGCGTAGCCCGTCGGCCCGGGCCGACGCGGGTCGGGCGGCGGCTCCTCGCCGGGGGGCGCGGGCTCCGCCTCCCGGCGCGGCCCGGGCAGCAGGGACCCCGGCGGGTCCGCCGCGGCGGTGTCCTCCCCGTCCTTCACCAGCACCACCGCCGAGTGGTAGCGGTGGTCCAGCGTGTCCTCCGGATCGGGCTCGGGCCCCGCGCCCTGGTCCTCGTAGAGCTTCTGCCACCAGTCGTCCGCGCGCCGCTGACTCATGCGGCTATTCTCGGCCGCCCGCAGGGGCGGAAAACGCCGAATGCACGAAAGAGGCCCACCGGGCCGCCGCCCGGTGGGCCCTTCGCGTTCCTGTCGTACGGGCCGGCGATTTCCGCCTTCCCGTTCGACCGTCCGGGGTGCGGGCGCCCGCCGCGACCGTGGATCCGCCTCGGTGCGGACGGCGGGACTCCCGCGCGGCGTGGCTCGTGGCCTGCGGATGTTCTACTGCGGTGCCCTCACCTTGGCAGAGGGCCGGGCGGTGCGGCGATGATGGCTGCGGCGGGTTCGCGCCGTGGCCGCTTCCCGCCAGGAACGGTACGAAGGGGTGGGTGGACGGGTTGCTGGGTGCGATAGGCCTGGACGAGGGCCAGGAGTCGGCGTACCGCGCGCTGGTGGCGCTGGGCGCGGCGGAGGTGCCGGATCTCGCGCACCGGCTGTCCCTTCCCGTGCGGCAGACCGAGGGAGCGTTGCGGCACCTGGAACGCCACGGCCTGGCGGCGCGGTCCTCGGCCCGGCCGGGGCGCTGGGTGGCGGCCCCGCCCGGGGTGGCGCTGGGGGCGCTGCTGAACCGGCAGCGGCACGAGCTGGAGCGGGCGGAGCTGGCGGCGGCGCTGCTGGCGCAGGAGTACCGGGCGGAGGCCGCCGAACAGTCGGTGCACGACCTGGTGGAGGTGGTGACGGGCGCGAGCGCGGTCGCCCACCGCTTCGTACAGCTCCAGCTGGGGGCGGTGGAGGAGGTGCGCGCGCTGGTGGACAGCCGCCCGGAGGTGGTGACCGGCGCGGAGAACGAGGCGGAGGAACGGGCCGTCGTCCGGGGCGTCGCCTACCGGGTCGTCATCGAGCGGGAGGTACTCACCCAGCCGACGGGGATCCGCGAGGCGACGACGGCGCTGGCGCGCGGCGAGCACGTCCGGGTGACGGCGCGGGTGCCGACGAAGCTGGTGATCGCGGACCGGAACCTGGCCATGGTGCCGCTGACGGCGCCGGGCGCGGAACCGACGGCCCTGGTGGTGCACGCGTCGGGCCTGCTGGAGTCCCTGTCGGGCCTGTTCGAGGCGGTGTGGCGGGAGTCCCTCCCGCTGCGGCTGGGCACGACGGGCTCGGCGGAGCAGTCGCCGGGCACCCCGGACGCCACCGACCTGGAGGTCCTGAGCCTGCTGCTGGCCGGGATGACGGACTCGAGCGTGGCGAAGCACCTGGAACTGGGCCTGCGCACGGTGCAGCGCCGGGTCAAGGGCCTGATGGAACTGGCCGGGGTCACGACCCGGCTGCAACTGGGCTGGTACGCGTACGAGCGGGGCTGGGTGGCCCGATAGGGCCCGGTCGGTCACGCTGAGCAGATGGATCTGCCTCAGCTGCTCCTGGTGGGGCTGGTGTTGCTGCTCGGGCTGCTGGGAGTGATGGTGCCGGGCGTCCCGGGGACCTGGCTGGTGTGGGCCGGGGTGCTGTGGTGGGCCCTGAACGAGCGCTCCTCGGCCGCGTGGATCCTGCTGGTGGCGTCGACGGGGCTGCTGCTGGTGGTGCAGGTGGTGATCTGGCTGCTGCCGCCGCGGCGGCTGCGGGGGGTGGGGATCCACCGCCGGATGGTGGTGTACGCGGGGGCGGGCGCGCTGCTGGGCTTCGTACTGGTGCCGGTGCTGGGAGCCGTGCCGGGCTTCGTGGGCGGCGCCTACCTGAGCGAGCGCCTGCGCCTGGGCTCCGCCGGCGAGGCCCGCGCGTCGGTCCGGGCGGTGATGCGGGCGGTGGGGACGAGCGTGCTGGTGGAGCTGCTGGCCTGCCTGATGGTCACGGCGGCCTGGGTGGCCGCGGTCCTCCAGGCCTGAGCCGGCCCGGTGCGGGGTCCGGGCCGGGGTGCGAGGCTGCCGGTATGACGACGACGGCGTTCAAGGGTTTCAGCGAGGCGGAACTGTCGTACCTCCGGTCCCAGCGCCTGGGCCGGCTGGCCACGGTGGACCCCGGCGGGCAGCCGCAGGCGAACCCGGTGGGGTTCTTCCCGCAGGAGGACGGCACGATCCTGGTGGGCGGGAGGGCGATGGGAACGACGAAGAAGTGGCGCAACCTGAAGGCGAACCCGCGGCTGTCGCTGGTGGTCGACGACCTGGTGAGCACGCGCCCGTGGCGCGTCCGCGGCATCGAGATCCGCGGCCGCGCCGCGCTGGAGGTCGGCACCCACGCCCTGGGCCCCCACTTCAGCCCGGAGGTCATCCGCATCCACCCGGCCCACGTCATCACCTGGGGCCTGGACCCCGACCCCAGCCCCGCCGGGAGCAACCCAAGCCCCGCCGGCGCTTGAGGCGCGGGGTCCGGGGCGGAGCCCCACATCCAGCCCCGCCGGCGCTTGAGGCGCGGGGTCCGGGGCGGAGCCCCGGAGAGCCCGGCGCAGCCGGGGCCGCTCCGCGCAACCGCGCCGCGGACGAACCGCCCCGGCCGCCCGGGCCGTCAGAACCTCCCGGCCCGCTTCGCGGAATAGTTGGCCCGGCCCTCGGCCGACTTCATCCGCCAGTCCCGCCGGAGCTCCGACCGGACCCTGGCATCCGTCTTCGCCACGATCCGCTGGTTCTCCCGCAGCAGCTTCCGGTAGCTCTCCAGCCGGCGCTCCGCCAGCGCCCCCGACTCCACCGCCCCCAGCACCGCGCACCCCGGCTCCGCGACGTGCGCGCAGTCGTGGAAACGGCAGTCGGCGGCGTAGTCCTCGATCTCCGCGAACACCTGCCCGACCCCCGCCTCGGCGTCCCACAGCCCGACGCCCCGCAACCCCGGGGTGTCGATCAGCACGCCCCCGTCCGGCAGCGCCAGCAGGTTGCGCGTCGTCGTGGTGTGCCGGCCCTTGCCGTCGACGTCCCGGATCTGCTGGACCTCCATCACCTCCGCCCCGAGCAGCGCGTTGGCCAGGGTCGACTTCCCGGCCCCGGAGACGCCCAGCAGCACGCTCGTGCCGCCCGACACCACCGCGGCCAGGACGTCCGTGCCCTCCCCCGTCAGGGACGACACCGTCAGCACGTGCACCCCCGGCGCGGTGGTCTCCACGTCCTGGACCAGATGGGCCAGCACCGTCGGGTCCGGCACGAGGTCCGCCTTGGTCAGGACGACCAGCGGCTGCGCCCCCGACTCCCAGGCGAGCGCCAAGAAGCGCTCGATCCGGCCCAGGTCGAGCTCCACGGCGAGCGAGACCGCGATGACGGCGTGGTCGACGTTCGCGGCGAGGATCTGCCCCTCGGAGCGCTGCGAGGAGGTGGACCGTACGAAGGCGGTCCGGCGCGGCAGGTACGCCTTCACGTAGCGGGGGTTGCCGGCCGGCTCGACTGCCGCCCAGTCACCCGTGCAGATGACCCGCAACGGGTCGTGCGGGGTGACGAAGGCGGTGTCGGCGCGGACGGTGCCGGCCGCGGTCACGACGTCGCACTGGCCCCGGTCGACCCGTACGACGCGGCCCGGGAGCAGGCCCTGCGCCTCGTACGGGGCGAATTCGGCCGCCCACGCGTCGTCCCAGCCGAAGGCGGCGAGGGTGTGAGCGGAGGAGCCGTCCGGAGAAGAAGAACCAGAAGAGGAGAAAGACAAGGGGAACCCTTCACAGGGTGGCCCCGGCAGCGCGCGCTCGGCGGCGCACGGGTAGGTGTGAGGTCAGCCGGAGGCCACGGAGGTGGCATTGACGGTCCGAGTGCGGGCAGCGCCCTGCGTCACGACAGTCATCAATGGACTCACCTCCGGGTCATGCACGAACTGGCCGTCCCGCTACCGTGCGGCGGGAACGGGCCCACCGTAACAACGCCGCTCCCGCCAACGCCAACTCTTTTTCCGCCCGTTCGCGCGGGACCGCCGTCAGCGCTTGCCCGGCCCCGCCGTCAGTGCTTGCGCAGGCGCGCCGAATAGTCGTCCGGCGGCAGGAAGTTCGACCAGCGTTCGGGGAACTCCGAGGGCATGCCGGCGTCCTCGTCGTCCTCGGACTCCCCCTCGGCCAGCGCCCGCCAGGCCGCCGCCCGCGCCACCAGCTGGGCGGCCTCCGCCTCCCGCACCCGCTCGTTCGCCTCGCGCGCCGCCGCCGTGGCCAGCGACGGCCAGACCCGGTCGATGGCGGCGTTGACGGCCGCGCCGACGAGGACGGCGAAGGCCGAGACACCGATCCACAGCAGCACCGCCACCGGCGCGGCCAGGGACCCGTAGATCGTCGGTCCCTCGACGGTGTTGGTCAGGTAGATCCGCAGCAGGAACGAGCCGAGCACCCACATGGCCAGGGCGACGAGCGCGCCGGGCACGTCCTCGATCCACGGGGACCGGACGGGAACGGAGACGTGGTAGAGCGTGGTCAGGAAGACGATCGAGAGCAGCGTGACGGTCGGCCAGTACAGCACCGCGATCACTTCCGTGCTCCACGGCACCCACCGCACCACCGCGTCGGGGCCGGCCACCATCAGCGGCAGCACGATCGCGCCGATCACGAGGGCGACCACGTACAGCAGGAAGGCCAGCAGCCGGGTCTTGACGATGCCGCGCTGCCCGTCGAGGCCGTACATCACCGTGATGGTGTCGATGAAGACGTTGACGGCCCGCGATCCCGACCACAGGGCGAAGGCGAAGCCGATGGAGATGAGGTCGGGGCGGCCGCCGCGGGTCACGTCGTCCAGCATCGGTCGCGCGATCTCGTTGACGCCCCGGTCCGACAGGACGGTGCCGACCGCCCGCAGGATGTTCTCCTCGATGCTGGCGACGAAGGTGCCGCCCGTCCAGCCGTCCACGTACCCGAGCAGGCCGAGGAGGCCGACGAAGAGCGGCGGGAGCGAGAGGAGGGTGAAGAAGGCAGCTTCGGCGGCCAGACCGAGGATGCGGTACTCGACGCACGAGTTGACGGTGTCCTTGAGCAGCAGCCAGCCCATCTTGCGCTTGGACACGTTGCGGTAGAGCGCGCGGGCCCGGTGGAGCCGTCCCGGCCGCCCTGGGATCCGCTCGGGTGTTTCTTTTGCTGGCTGCACGTCCTTACGGTATCCGCATGGCAGCCACCACCCACACAGTGACCAATCAGGCGCCGCCCCTTGTGGGCTACGACGCCTACTCCGGTGACCGGGCCCTCTGCGAGGGCGTCGAGCGGCACCTGGCCGACGCGCCCCCCGCACTGCTCGGTGAGGTACGGGAGGAGCTCACCTCCCTGGGACTCGCGACGGGCTCCGAGCAGGCCCAGCTCTGGGGGGAGCAGGCGAACGGGAACCCGCCCGAGCTGCGGACGCACGACCGGTACGGGAACCGGATCGACGAGGTCGTGTTCCACCCGGCGTGGCACCGGCTGCTGGGGCACGCCGTGACGTCCGGGCTGACCGACGCGTGGGGGCGCCCGGCCGGGCACCTGCGCCGGGCGGCGGGTTTCTTCCTGTGGTCGCAGGCCGAGTCGGGGCACGGCTGCCCGGTCTCGATGACGCACGCGGCGGTCCCGGCGCTGCGTACGGACCCCGAGCTGGCCGCCGAGTGGGAGCCGCGGCTGACCTCGCACGTGTACGAGGAGGGGTTGCGGCCGCCGGGGCAGAAGGCGGGCGTGCTGTTCGGGATGGGCATGACGGAGAAGCAGGGCGGCAGCGACGTCCGGGCGAACACGACGGTGGCCAAGCCGCTGGACGCGTCCGGCGAGTACCTGCTGACCGGGCACAAGTGGTTCTGCTCCGCGCCGATGTCGGACGGTTTCCTGGTACTGGCGCAGGCTCCCGGGGGGCTGACCTGCTTCCTGGTGCCGCGGGTGCTGCCGGACGGGACCCGCAACGTCTTCGCGATCCAGCGGCTCAAGGACAAGCTGGGGAACAAGTCGAACGCGTCGAGCGAGGTGGAGTTCGACGGGACGTGGGGGCGCCGGGTCGGCGAGGAGGGGCGGGGGGTGCGGACCATCATCGAGATGGTCGCGGCGACCCGGCTGGACTGCGTGATCGGTTCGGCGTCGCTGATGCGCCAGGCGTTGACGCAGGCCGTCCACCACGCGGAGCACCGCTCCGCTTTCGGAGCGCGGCTCATCGAGCAGCCGCTCATGCGCAACGTCCTGGCCGACCTCGCCCTGGAGTCGGAGGCCGCGACCGTGCTGACGCTGCGCCTGGCGGCCGCGTACGACGCCGGTACGGAGCAGGAGCGGGCCTTCCTGCGCCTCGCGGTGCCCGCGGCCAAGTACTGGGTGACCAAGCGGTGTACGCCAATGGTGGCGGAGGCCCTGGAGTGTCTGGGCGGCAACGGTTACGTCGAGGAGTCGGGGATGCCGCGGCTGCTGCGCGAATCCCCGCTGAACTCGATCTGGGAGGGGTCCGGCAACGTCCAGGCCCTGGACGTGCTGCGCGCGCTGCAGCGGGAGCCGCAGGCGCTGAACGCGTTCCTCCAGGAGGTCGGGCTGGCCCGGGGCGCCGATCACCGGCTGGATTCGGCCGTGAAGGACCTGCTGACGGACCTCGCCGACCTGGAGGGGATCGAGGCCCGGGCCCGGCGGGTGGTGGAGCGCATGGCCCTGGTGCTCCAGGGGTCGCTGCTGGTGAGGTGGGCCCCGGCGGAGGTCGCGGACGCGTTCTGCGCCTCGCGCCTCGGCGGTGACTGGGGGTCGGCCTTCGGGACGCTGCCGCACAGCCTGGACCTGCGAGGGGTGGTGGAACGGGCCCGGATCGCCGGCTAGGAGCGGTCCCCAAACCGTTCCGCGCCCGGGATCCGTGCCCGCTGACCCGAGACCGGGGGCGGCGCCGCGCCGACTCGGCGCCGCCCCCGGTTCGAGAAGCCCCGAGGAAGGAGCTGTCACGCCGCTCGGCGGCGTGCCGATAGTTTCGGTCGGGCGACCGTGGATTGGCGAGGGTTGCATACCGTTGCAACCCTTCACCAGTCGAACCGGTCGAACGAGTCACACAGTCAGCGCCTTGACTGTTCACGGGGAGGTTCCGGTGGCCGACACCGCAGGCAGCACGGTCGATGTGGCGCGCATCTCCGCCATGGACGCGCGCGAGGCGGCGCGTCTGCTCAAGGGAGTACGGGCGGCGGCGCTGGCCGGCGACCGGCTCCCGGCCGCACCGCGGCCGGAGATCGCGGAGTCCTGGCGGCGGATGCTGGCCGGCGGGGTGCATCCGGACCGCGACGCGCGCTCGCGGCTGCTGTCGGCCGCGGAGACCGAGGAGCGGCGGCAGGTCTCGCCGCTGCGGGAGATCCTCCCGGTGCTGCGCGAGGGCCTGCTGCCCGCGCTGGACGAGGCCCTGCACATCATGGTCGTCGCGGACGCGGACGGCCGGCTGCTGTGGCGGGAGGGGCATTCCTCGATCCTGCGCCGGGCCGACCGGCTGGGCTTCGCGGTGGGTGCCGACTGGGCGGAGGCGGTGGTCGGCACCAACGGGGTCGGCACCTCCCTGGTGGCCCGCAGGCCGGTCCAGGTGTTCTCGGCCGAGCACTTCGTCTCCAGCCACCACGACTGGACCTGCGCCGGGGCCCCCGTGCGCGACCCCCGGGACGGCCGGCTGCTGGGGGTGGTCGACGTCAGCGGCCCGTTGGCCACCATGCACCCGGCGACGCTGGCCTGGGTGACCTCGGTGGCCCGGCTCGCCGAGCGGGAGCTGCGGATCCGGCACCTGGAGTCCCTGGAACGGCTGCGGACGGTCGCGGCCCCGCTGCTGGCGCGGCTGCCGGGGCGGGCGCTGGCCGTGGACCCGCTGGGCTGGACGGCCGCCACGACGGGGCTGGCCCCGGCGGACCGGATCCCGCTGCCGAAGGGGTTCGGGCCGGGGCGGGCGTGGGTGCCGCAGCTGGGGCACTGCGCGGTGGAGCCGCTGCCGGGCGGCTGGCTGCTGCGGATGGAGGAGTCGCGCACGGGCGCGGGGGCCGCGAGCCGGGTGGTCCTGGACCTGAGCCGGACCGGGTCGTGGTCGGCGACCGTGTACGGAGCGGCGGGCAGCTGGTCGCTGGAGCTCAGCCCGCGCCACGCCGAGCTGCTGTTCCTGCTGGCGGAGAGCCCGCGCGGGCGCTCGGCGGCGGAACTGGCGGCCGAGCTGTTCGGGGACCCGAGCCGGACGGTGACGGTCCGCGCGGAGATGTCCCGGGTGCGCCGGAACCTCGCCGGGGTGCTGACGCACCGGCCGTACCGGTTCGCGCAGGACGTGGAGGTGGAGCTGGTCCGGCCGGCGGTCCCGGCGCAGCTGCTCCCCCACTCCACCGCCCCGGCGGTGGTCCGGGCCCGGCTGGGCCGTGCGGGTGCCTGGGGGCCCCGGGAAGTCATGTGATTCCCTGACCTGCATGAGTACGTTCACCCTGACCACCTGGTCCCTGGAAATGACCTCGCCGGACGGCCTCGTACCGGCGGCCGTACCCGGACCGGAGATCACGATCGCCCGGGCGGAGGTCCCCTCGCCCGAGTTCAGCCGGTTCCTCTACGCCTCGGTGGGCGGGGACATCCACTGGACGGACCGGCTGTCGCTGACCCGCGCCCAGTGGGTGGAGCAGCTGGCGCGGCCCGGGGTGGAGACGTGGGTGGCGTACGACCGCGGTACGCCCGCGGGCTACGTGGAACTCGACCCGCAGCCCGACGGTGTGGTGGAGATCGTCTACTTCGGCCTCCTCCCGGACTTCCGCGGCCGCCGGATCGGGGGCCACCTGCTGGCGGTCGGCACGGCCCGCGCGTGGGACCTCGCGGAGCGATGGCCGGACCTGGCGCCCACCCGCCGCGTGTGGCTGCACACCTGTAGCCAGGACGGCCCGACGGCGATGGACAACTACCTGCGCCGGGGCTTCAAGCTCTTCAAGACGGAGACGGAGGAGAAGCAGCCGGCCCCGACCCCGGGCCCCTGGCCGGGGGCGTAGCCCCTGGCCGGGGGGCACCCGCGCGGGTCGGCGTGGCGCCGGAGCGGCGGGGGCCGCGCGGGCGCATGCTGGACCTCCGTCGAACGTAGGCGAGGGTCATGAGTGCCGCACGTCCACCAGAGCCGGCCGACGAGGACGGCGAGCCCTCCGGGGATTCGCAACGGCGTGCCTCCGCCCCCGGCCGCCGACGCGGGCTGCTCGCCCGCCTGTACAGCTGGCAGGGCCTGCTCGGCACCCTGATCACCGCCGTGGCCGCCGTCGTCGTGGCGCTCATCGCCCGGACACCAGGGGAGCCGCACCCCGCACCCACCCCTTCTCCGGCCACCGCTTCCGCGACCACCCCTCCTCCGGTGGCAGGGCCCGTGGTGGGCATCCATCTGACCCGGGAGCACGACGATCCCGCCGCGCCCGCGCCGGCCGTCCTCGTCGACTTCGAGGGAACGGTCACCGGGCTCGACGCCGGTTCGACGGTCTTCGCGCTGGTGCGACGGCCCGATGAGCGTTCGAGCTGGCCGGCCGCCCTCGCCGAGGTCGACCGGCGCAACGGAACGTGGAAGGCCGTGGTCCACGTGCCGCGCCCGCAGCCCCCGCTGGTCATGACGGCCGGGGTGATCTCCAGCGATTTCAGCGCCGCGCAGCCGCCGGGCGCCGTCCTGCCCCCCTCCGTGCCCGCCCCGTCCCCCGGGGGCCCGGAGCTTGAGAGACTCCAGCAGGACGGGCCCGCGGCGGCCGGTGTCGAGACTTCGGCGCCCTACCGGTCCGGCGCGCCCGAAACGCCCCGGCCGGCGGCTTCGGCGTCGCGGTGACCGGAAACGGGCGCCGGGGCTCCGTGGCCGGTCAATCGTGACACACGTCACGTTGTTCCACGATCCGAGACGACATCGTCCGAATCCTGGACAGTAGTGGACTCCTCCAATCGGGCCATGCCACGCTTCCGCCATGAATGGAGCTGGAATTGCCTTGGTGAGTCGGCGGCACGTCGACCTCGGCCGCATGTCCAGCGCCATCTGTCCGGCGCGCTGACGGAACCAGCACCCGCCGCACATCGCCGCCGTCCCCGCTGCCGCGGACGCGTCGACCCCGAGGCCGCACGGCCTCCGCAAGCCCCCTGACGGCTGAAATCCGCCCTGCCCACCGGCACAACCGGACCCGGCGCGGCCATCAGCCACACCTGCTCAGCGTGCAGGGGTCACGCCGCCGCTCCCCCTGACCACGCCTTGAGCCGCCGAAGAAGGACGTACCGCCATGGCCGCCACCCCCGAAACGCCCGCAGCCGCCGCGCCCGCAGCCGCCGCGCGCCGCAAGACCGGCCGTCACCGCGGTGAGGGTCAGTGGGCCGTCGGACACCACACCCCCCTCAACGGCAACGAGCAGTTCAAAAAGGACGACGACGGTCTCAATGTGCGGACACGCATCGAGACGATCTACTCCAAGACCGGCTTCGACTCGATCGACCCCAACGACCTGCGCGGCCGCATGCGCTGGTGGGGCCTGTACACCCAGCGCAAGCCCGGGATCGACGGCGGCAAGACCGCCATCCTGGAGCCGGAGGAGCTGGACGACAAGTACTTCATGCTGCGCGTGCGCATCGACGGCGGCCGGCTGACCACCGAGCAGCTGCGCGTCATAGGCGAGATCTCCGAGGAGTTCGCCCGCGGCACCGCCGACCTCACGGACCGGCAGAACGTGCAGTACCACTGGATCCGGATCGAGGACGTCCCGGAGATCTGGCGCCGGCTGGAGGCCGTCGGCCTCTCGACCACCGAGGCCTGCGGTGACACGCCCCGCGTCATCCTCGGCTCGCCCGTCGCCGGCATCGCCCAGGACGAGATCATCGACGGCACGCCCGCCATCGACGAGATCTACCGCCGCATCGTGGGCAACCCGGCCTTCTCGAACCTGCCCCGCAAGTTCAAGTCCGCCATCTCCGGCTCGCCGCTGCTCGACGTGGCGCACGAGATCAACGACATCGCCTTCGTGGGCGTGAACCACCCCGAGCACGGCCCCGGTTTCGACGTGTGGGTCGGCGGCGGCCTCTCGACCAACCCCAAGCTGGGCGTGCGCCTGGGCACCTGGGTCTCGCTGGACGAGGTCCCGGACGTCTACGAGGGCGTCATCTCGATCTTCCGCGACTACGGCTACCGCCGGCTGCGCACCCGCGCCCGGCTGAAGTTCCTCGTCGCCGACTGGGGCGCGGCCAAGTTCCGCCAGGTGCTGGAGGACGAGTACCTGAAGCGCAAGCTCACCGACGGCCCGGCGCCCGAGCAGCCCACCGGCCAGTGGCGCGACCACGTCGGCGTGCACCGGCAGCAGGACGGCCGGTTCTACGTCGGCTTCGCGCCCCGGGTCGGCCGGGTCGACGGCGCCACCCTGACGAAGATCGCGGACGTCGCCGAGCAGCACGGCTCCGGCCGGCTGCGCACCACCGCCGAGCAGAAGATGATCGTGCTGGACATCGAGCCGGACCGGGTCGACTCCGTGGTCGAGGCCCTGGAGGCGCTGGACCTGCGGGTCAAACCGTCCCCGTTCCGCCGCGGCACGATGGCCTGCACCGGCATCGAGTTCTGCAAGCTGGCCATCGTGGAGACGAAGGCGCGCGGCGCCTCGCTGATCGACGAACTGGAGCGCCGCCTGCCGGACTTCGCCGAGCCGATCACCATCAACATCAACGGCTGCCCGAACGCGTGCGCCCGTATCCAGGTGGCGGACATCGGTCTCAAGGGGCAGCTGGTCCTGGACGAGGACGGCAACCAGGTCGAGGGCTACCAGGTGCACCTCGGCGGCGCGCTCGGCCTGGAGGCCGGCTTCGGCCGCAAGGTCCGCGGCCTCAAGGTCACCTCGGCCGGCCTGCCGGACTACGTGGAGCGGGTCGTCACGCGCTTCCAGCAGGAGCGCGAGGACGGCGAGCGCTTCGCCGCCTGGGTCGGCCGCGCGAGCGACGAGAGCCTGTCGTGAGCGAGCGCGCCGCACCGTTCTACTGCCCGTACTGCGGCGACGAGGACCTGTTCCCCCACGAGACGGGTCACGGCGCCTGGGAATGCAGGGCCTGCAACCGAGCCTTCCAGCTGAAGTACCTCGGGCTGCTGGCCCGGGGCGTTCGGTCCGACCAGCCTGGAGGGGAAGAGAAATGACGACGACTCAGCAGACCAGGGACCTCAAGTCGCTGGCCGGGCAGGCGGGCCGGGACCTGGAGGACGCCTCCGCGCTGGAGATCCTCACCTGGGCCGCCGAGACCTTCGGCAAGAAGTTCGCCGTCACCTCCTCGATGGAGGACGCGGTCGTCGCCCACCTGGCCTCCCGCGCCTTCCCGGGCGTGGACGTGGTCTTCCTCGACACCGGCTACCACTTCGAGGAGACCATCGGCACGCGTGACGCGGTCGAGGCGGTGATGGACGTCAACGTCATCACCCTCACCCCGCGCCAGAGCGTCGCCGAGCAGGACGCCCAGTACGGTCCCAAGCTGCACGACCGGGACCCGGACCTGTGCTGCGCGCTGCGCAAGGTCAAGCCGCTGGAAGAGGGCCTGGCCGGGTACGAGGCGTGGGCGACGGGTCTGCGCCGCGACGAGTCCCCGACCCGGGCGAACACCCCGGTGGTCGGCTGGGACGAGAAGCGGCAGAAGGTCAAGGTCTCGCCGATCGCGCGCTGGACGCAGGACGACGTGGACGCCTACGTCGCGGAGCACGGTGTGCTCACCAACCCGCTGCTGATGGACGGCTACGCCTCCGTCGGCTGCGCCCCGTGCACCCGCCGGGTGGCGGAGGGCGAGGACGCGCGGGCCGGCCGCTGGGCCGGGCGGGCGAAGACCGAGTGCGGACTGCACGGCTGATGACGGATCTCGAAGCAGTGAACGAACCGACGGAGACGAGAACGATGAGCGTGAGCGACCAGGGCGCCACCGTGTGGCTGACCGGGCTGCCGAGCGCGGGCAAGACCACCATCGCGTACGCGCTGGCCGAGCGGCTCCGCGCCGAGGGCCACCGCGTGGAGGTCCTCGACGGCGACGAGATCCGCGAGTTCCTCTCCGCCGGACTGGGCTTCAACCGGGAGGACCGGCACACCAACGTGCAGCGGATCGGCTTCGTCGCCGAACTCCTCGCGAGCAACGGCGTCAAGGCGCTGGTGCCGGTGATCGCGCCGTTCGCCGACAGCCGCGAGGCCGTCGCCAAGCGGCACGCGGCCGAGGGCACCGCCTACCTGGAGGTCCACGTGGCCACCCCGGTCGAGGTCTGCTCCGAGCGCGATGTGAAGGGCCTGTACGCCAAGCAGGCGGCGGGCGAGATCTCCGGTCTGACCGGGGTCGACGACCCGTACGAGGCTCCGGTCTCCCCGGACCTGCGGATCGAGTCGCACACGCAGTCGGTGCAGGAGTCGGCCTCGGCCCTGTACGCGCTGCTCACCGAGAGGGGTCTGGCATGACGACCGTCGCCCACCTGCACGACGGGACCGACGCTCCCTACGCGCTGTCCCACCTCGACGCCCTCGAATCGGAGGCCGTGCACATCTTCCGCGAGGTGGCGGGCGAGTTCGAGAAGCCGGTGATCCTGTTCTCCGGCGGCAAGGACTCCATCGTCATGCTGCACCTGGCGCTCAAGGCGTTCGCGCCCGCGCCGGTGCCCTTCACCCTGCTGCACGTCGACACCGGCCACAACTTCCCCGAGGTGCTGGAGTACCGCGACCGCACGGTCGCGGAGCACGGCCTGCGCCTGCACGTGGCCTCCGTCCAGGAGTACATCGACGCGGGCAAGCTGCGCGAGCGCCCGGACGGCACCCGCAACCCGCTCCAGACGGTCCCGCTGACCGAGGCGATCCAGCACCGCAAGTTCGACGCGGTCTTCGGCGGCGGCCGCCGCGACGAGGAGAAGGCCCGCGCCAAGGAGCGCGTCTTCTCCCTGCGCGACGAGTTCTCCCAGTGGGACCCGCGCCGCCAGCGCCCCGAGCTGTGGCAGCTCTACAACGGCCGGCACGCGCCGGGCGAGCACGTGCGCGTCTTCCCGCTGTCGAACTGGACCGAGCTGGACGTGTGGCAGTACATCGCCCGCGAGGGGATCGAGCTGCCGCGGATCTACTTCGCCCACGAGCGCGAGGTGTTCAAGCGCAACGGCATGTGGCTGACGGCCGGCGAATGGGGCGGCCCGAAGGAGGACGAGACGCCCGAGAAGCGACTCATCCGCTACCGCACCGTCGGTGACATGTCCTGCACCGGCGCCGTCGACTCCGACGCCACCACGCTGGACGCCGTGATCGCCGAGATCGCCGCCTCCCGCCTCACCGAGCGGGGCGCGACCCGCGCCGACGACAAGATGTCCGAGGCCGCGATGGAAGACCGCAAGCGCGAAGGGTACTTCTAGACATGACCTCCACCACCGAGCAGTTCGCCGACGTATCGGCGACCACGCTGCTGCGCTTCGCGACCGCCGGTTCCGTCGACGACGGCAAGTCCACGCTGGTCGGGCGGCTCCTGCACGACTCCAAGTCGGTCCTGACGGACCAGCTGGAGGCCGTCGAGGCGGTCTCCGCCCGGCGCGGGCAGGACACACCCGACCTCGCGCTGCTCACCGACGGCCTGCGCGCCGAGCGTGAGCAGGGCATCACCATCGACGTGGCGTACCGCTACTTCGCCACCGCCCGGCGCCGGTTCATCCTGGCCGACACCCCCGGGCACGTGCAGTACACCCGCAACATGGTCACCGGGGCGTCCACCGCCGACCTGGCCGTGGTCCTCGTCGACGCCCGCAACGGCGTCATCGAGCAGACCCGCCGGCACGCGGCCGTCGCGGCCCTGCTGCGCGTGCCGCACGTGGTGCTCGCCGTCAACAAGATGGACCTCGTCGGCTACGCGGAGGCGGTCTTCGCGAAGATCGCCGAGGAGTTCACCGCTTACGCCTCGGACCTGGGCGTCCCCGAGATCACCGCGATCCCGATCTCGGCCCTGGCCGGGGACAACGTCGTGGAGCCCTCGGCGCACATGGACTGGTACGGCGGCCCGACGGTGCTGGAGCACCTGGAGACGGTCCCGGTCAGCCACGACCTCACCGCCTGCCCGGCCCGCTTCCCGGTCCAGTACGTGATCCGGCCGCAGACCGCCGAGCACCCCGACTACCGCGGCTACGCGGGCCAGATCGCCTCCGGCGTGCTGCGCGTCGGCGAGGCCGTCACCGTCCTGCCGTCGGGCCGCACCTCGGTCATCGAGGGCATAGACGCGCTCGGCGAGAGCGTCGACATCGCGTGGGCGCCGCAGTCGGTGACGCTGCGGCTGCGGGACGACATCGACATCTCGCGCGGCGACCTGATCGCCCCGTCCGCGAGCGCCCCGGCCACCACGCGGGACGTCGAGGCGACGGTGTGCCACGTCGCGGACCAGCCCCTGTCGGTCGGCGCCCGGGTGCTGCTGAAGCACACCACGCGGACCGTCAAGGCGATCGTCAAGGAGATCCCCTCGCGGCTGACCCTGGACGACCTGTCCCAGCATCCGGACCCCGGGCAGCTGGTCGCCAACGACATCGGCCGCGTCGTCGTCCGTACCGCGGAGCCGCTCGCGCTCGACGCGTACGCCGACTCGCGCCGCACCGGTTCCTTCCTGCTGATCGACCCGGCGGACGGGACCACCCTGGCGGCCGGCATGGCCGGCCAGGCCTTCGCCGCGCAGGCCGACGAGGCCGTGCGGGCGGACGACGAAGGGTGGGACTTCTAACCCATGCTCACCGACATCTACTCCAGCTTCGCCAAGGAGGGCGGCCGCGTCGGCAGCGGCCGTCTCGGCAGCGGCCAGGGAGGGGTGGCGCGATGTGCGCGATGACGTACGCGCACTGCCTGCGCGCCCACACCCCCCACCAGCCGTACCCGCCCTCGCTCCACAGACGAAGACCCGCGCCGTGACCCCACGGCGCTCCGAGAGGAAGCCCGCCCGTGCCTGCCACCGGTACCACCACCCGTAAGACCCTTCGCCGCGGCGTCGTCGCCGCCGCCGCCCTTCCGCTCCTGATCGGTGGGCTCGCCTCCTGCGGCTACGGCTCCGAGGCCAAGAAGGACGACGCGAAGACCACCGCCGTCCCCGCCGCCGACGCCAAGAAGCTCTCCGCCTCCGAGGTCCGCATCGGGTACTTCCCGAACCTGACGCACGCCACCGCCCTGGTCGGCCTCCAGGAGGGCCTGATCGCCAAGGAGCTCGGCGGCACGACGGTCAAGCCGCAGACCTTCAACGCCGGTCCGTCCGAGATCGAGGCCCTCAACGGCGGCTCTCTCGACATCGGCTTCATCGGCCCCTCGCCCTCGATCAACGGCTACGTGAAGTCCAAGGGCTCCAACCTGCGGATCATCTCCGGCTCCGCCTCGGGCGGCGTCAAGCTGGTCGTGAACCCGGACAAGATCAAGACCCTGGACGACCTCAAGGGCAAGAAGATCGCCACCCCGCAGAAGGGGAACACGCAGGACGTTGCGTTCCTCAACTGGATCGCGCAGAAGGGCTGGTCGGTCGACCCCGAGTCCGGCAAGGGCGACGTCTCCGTCGTCCGCACCGACAACAAGGTGACGCCCGACGCCTTCAAGCAGGGTTCGATCGACGGCGCCTGGGTGCCGGAGCCCACGGCCTCCAAGCTGGTCTCCGACGGCGGTTCCGTCCTCCTCGACGAGACCTCCCTGTGGCCCGACAAGAAGTTCGTGATCACGAACGTCATCGTGTCGCAGAAGTTCCTCAAGGAGCACGCGGACGTGGTCGAGGCCGTGCTCAAGGGCACGGTGAAGACCAACGAGTGGATCAACGCCAACCCGGAGAAGGCCAAGGCCTCCGCCAACGCCAAGCTGGCGGCGGACGGCGGCAAGCCGCTCGACGCGAAGGTCATCGACCCGGCGTGGCCGAGCATCCTCGTCACCGACGACCCGCTGGCGAGCACCCTCAAGACGGAGTCCGACTGGGCGGTCAAGGCCAAGCTCATCGAGCAGCCCGACCTGACCGGCATCTACGACCTGACGCTCCTGAACAAGGTGCTCAAGGCCGCCGGCAAGCCCGAGGTCTCCGACGCCGGTCTCGGCGTCAAGTAAGTCCGTAACCCGAACCCCCAGGAGGTGACGACCATGGCCACCACGCTCGCCAAGGCTGCCGAGGGCGCGGTAGCGGAGCGGACGCACGCCGCGCGCATCGAGCACGTCTCGAAGTCCTTCCCCGGCCCGGCCGGATCGCAGCTCGTCCTGGACGACATCAGCCTCGATGTCGCTCCCGGCGAGTTCGTCACCCTCTTGGGGGCCTCGGGGTGTGGCAAGTCCACCCTGCTCAACCTGGTCGCCGGTCTCGACAAGCCCAGCGCGGGCAGCATCGAGACCGCCGGCCGCCCCGCGCTGATGTTCCAGGAGCACGCCCTGTTCCCCTGGCTCACCGCGGGCAAGAACATCGAACTGGCCCTGCGGCTGCGCGGGGTGGCCAAGGCCGATCGCAAGCCGGAGGCGGAGCGGCTGCTGGAGCTGGTCCGGCTCGGCGGCGCGTACGGCAAGCGGGTCCACGAGCTGTCGGGCGGCATGCGCCAGCGCGTGGCCCTGGCCCGCGCCCTGGCCCAGGACAGCCGGCTCCTGCTGATGGACGAGCCGTTCGCGGCGCTGGACGCCATCACCAGGGACGTGCTGCACGGCGAGCTGACCCGGATCTGGGAAGAGACCGGTCTCTCCGTCCTGTTCGTCACGCACAACGTCCGCGAGGCCGTGCGCCTCGCCCAGCGCGTGGTCCTGCTGTCCTCGCGGCCCGGCCGGATCGCCAAGGAATGGACCGTGGACATCCCGCAGCCGCGCCGCATCGAGGACGCGGACGTCGCGGAACTGTCCCTGGAGATCACTGAACACCTGCGTGGGGAGATCCGCCGCCATGGCCAGCACTGACACCGCCCCCAAGGCCAAGAGCGACGACCTGGCGGGCCTGGAGGCCGGCCTGGACGCGCTCGACGCGGTCCAGACCCACCGCACCCCGGTGCGTGAGGTCCTCGTCAAGAAGGTCCTGCCGCCGCTCGTGGCCGTGGGCCTGGTCCTCGTGGTCTGGCAGGTCCTCGTCTCGGCGCAGGTCGCCGACGCGACCAAGCTGCCCCCGCCGTCCGCGGTGTGGGACGGCCTGACCGACATGTGGCTCAAGGGCACCCTGCTGGAGGTCGTCTGGACCAGCGTCTCGCGCGGTCTGCTCGGCTTCCTGCTGGCCCTGGCCATCGGCACCCCGCTCGGTCTGCTGGTCTCGCGGGTGAGGTTCGTCCGCGCCGCCATCGGCCCGATCCTGTCCGGCCTGCAGTCCCTGCCCTCGGTGGCCTGGGTGCCGCCGGCGGTGATCTGGCTCGGTCTGAACGACTCGATGATGTACGCCGTCATCCTGCTCGGCGCGGTCCCGTCCATCGCCAACGGCCTGGTGTCGGGCGTCGACCAGGTCCCGCCGCTGTTCCTGCGGGCCGGCCGCACGATGGGCGCCACCGGGCTCAAGGGCACCTGGCACGTGGTGCTGCCCGCCGCCCTGCCGGGCTACCTCGCCGGTCTCAAGCAGGGCTGGGCCTTCTCCTGGCGCTCGCTGATGGCGGCCGAGATCATCGCCTCCTCCCCCGACCTCGGGCTCGGCCTCGGCCAGCTGCTGGAGAACGGCCGGAACAACATCGACATGCCGGGCGTGTTCCTCGCCATCTTCCTGATCCTCATCGTCGGCATCGCCATCGACCTGCTGATCTTCAGCCCGGTCGAGCGGTGGGTGCTGCGCAGCCGCGGCCTGCTGGTCAAGGGCTGAGTCCCGTGTTCCGCGCCCCCGTGCTCCTCGTCATAGCCCACGGCAGCCGTGATCCGCGGCACGCCGCGACCGTGCGCGCGCTCACCCGGCGGGCCCGGGCGCGGCGGCCGGGGCTGCGCGTGGAGACCGCGTTCCTGGACTTCGACGGCCCGACGGCGGCGCAGGTCCTCGCCCGTCTCCACCGGTCGGGGGTGCGGGAGGTCGTGGCGCTCCCGCTGCTGCTCACCCGGGCGTTCCACGCGAAGACGGACATCCCCGCGGTGCTGGCGGAGGCCTCGGCCGGCCTCCATGGCCTCTCGGTCCGGGTCGCTGACGTCCTCGGGCCGTCGCCGCTGCTGACGGCGGCCCTGGAGCGCCGGCTCCGCGAGGCCGGCCTCACCCCGGCGGACCGCGCCGGCACCGCAGTGGTGCTCGCGTCCGCCGGTTCATCGGACCCGGAGGCGATCGCAGTGATCGCTGAAATCGCGCGGGAGTGGCGGCACACCGGTTGGTGCGCCGTGCGGCCTGCGTTCGCCTCCGCCTCGCTGCCCCGTACGGAGGACGCCGTACGGGCCCTGCGCGCCGAGGGGGCCCGCCGGATCGCGGTGGCCCCGTACGTCATCGCCCCCGGCCGGCTTCCGGACCGCATCGCGGCGGGCGCGGAAGCGGCGGGCGCCGACCTGGTGGCGCCCGTCCTCGGCGCGGCACCGGAACTGGTCCGCCTCCTCCTCCACCGCTACGACGCGGCCGCCTCCCCCCTGGCCTCCCTCCCCCTGACGGCCTGACCCACCCCGGCCCGCCCGGCACAACCAGCCCGCCCGGCGATTGCGGGCACGGGCAGCGACTAGCCCCGGGCCGCCGCCTCGTCGGCCAGGGCCGTCAGGTCCTCGGCCGACATCGCCCCCGGCGGCAGCCCTTCGCGCGCGAAGATGTTCGCCGCATGGCGCAGGGTGTCGTTCACCGGCGTAGCGACCCCGTGCAACCGCCCCAACAGGCAGATCTCCCCGTTGAGGTAGTCCGCCTCCACCGAACCCGTCCCCCGGGCCAGGCTCTGCCACGACGACCCGCCCCGCACCCCCGCCGGCTGGTCCACCTTCCCGTCCCGGGCCGCCGACTGCTCCGCCTCCGAGACGTAGCCGATCCCGGCGGCCTCGTACGCGGCCTTGGCCTCGCGGATCGCCCGGAGCAGCAGCGCCGCCTTCGCCGGAGCGGGTTCGGGGCCCGTCGTCGCCTGGATCGCGTTGCCGAGGTTGCCCAGCAGCTTGGCGTACTTCCACCGCATCACGTCCTCGACGACCGGCGCCCCGAAGCCCGCCTTCTCCAGGTCGGCGGCGATCGCCCGGGCCCGGGCGTCCGTTCCCCCGGCCGCCCGGCCCAGGTGCAGGATGCCGGTCAGCGGTGCGCACAGCGCCGAGACCACGCCGGGTTCCAGGAAGGTGGCGGGCAGCCAGACGCACACCCCGTACACGCGCGCGAAGCGCCGCAGGGCCAGCCGTTCGCTCTCCACGCCGTTCTGCAGGCACAGCACCGGCAGGCGCTGCGCCGCCGTGCCGCCGCCCGCGACCTCCGCGTCGCCCCACGCGTCGAGCGCCGTGACCGCGTCCTGGGTCTTCACGGCGAGCAGCAGCACGTCATCGGGCCGCAGTTCGCCGAGTTCCGCCGGGCCGGTGACGACGGGCAGCCGGTGGACCCGCTCTCCCTGGGCCGTGGTGAGCCGCAGCCCGTCCGCCGCCAGGGCCTGGGCGTGCGCGCCGCGGGCGACGAGGACGGCGTCCAGGCCCGCTTCGGTGAGCCGGCCCCCGATGGTCGCGCCGATCGCCCCGGCGCCGATGATGATGTACCGCATGTCCCGAGCCTGGCACATCCGCGGGCCGGCTACGCGGCCGGGGCATCGGACACCTGCTAGTCCCGGGTCAGTTCGACCAGCTTGACGACGGTGTTCCAGTTGCGGGTCGTCGCGTCGAGGCCCTTGAGGAGGGCCGGTCTGTGGAGCACCTCGCCCAGCTTGGAGGTGCCGAGGCCGCCCGGGGCGTAGAGGTAGACCGCGCGGTCGCCGAGGCGGAACTCCTCGGGGAGGAAGGCCTGTGCGTCGATGGCCGCGTAACGCTCCGGGGAGGGTTGGGCGGACAGGAACGTGACGTGGAGCTGCTTGCCTTCGAGCCCGGCGGCCGGGAACGGACAGGCTTCGGCCACGGCGCGCAGGTGGGGGCCGTCCACGACCAGGCAGGGGACGCGGAAGCCGAAGTGCGCCTCGATGGCGCTCTCCAGCTGCCGGGCGAGCGTGTCGGGGTCCTGCGCGGTACTGCTGAACACGGCGTTGCCGCTCTGCAGGTACGTCCGGACGTCGGCGTGGCCGAGCTGCTCCATGACGGCGCGCAGCTCGGCCATCGGCACCTTCTTGTGCCCGCCGACGTTGATCCCGCGCAGGAGGGCGGCGTAGGTCGTGCGTGCTGGGGGCTGAGGGCTCATGCCCCGAACGATAGGACGCCCCACTGACAGTGCCGGTGGTACGGGCGCTCGGGGCGGGGGCGGTCAGCGCAGCTCGGACTCGATGAGGTCGGCGGCCTGGCGTGCGCCGCCCTCGGCGGCGGTCCGGGCCCGGACCGCCTCGGCCCGGGCGGCCACTTCGGGGTCGGTGACCAGGGCGAGTACGGCGTCCCGCAGCGTGCGGGCGTCGGCCTCCGCCATCGGGACGTGCCGGGCGATGCCCAGTTCCTGGAGCATGTCGGCGTTGCCGAACTGGTCGACGGCCTGCGGGACGGCGACCATCGGGGTGCCCGTCGCCATGCCCTCCTGACTGCCGCCGGCGCCCGCGTGGGTGATGAACGCATCGGCCTGGCGCAGGATGTCCAGCTGGGGGACCCAGCGGTGCACCTCGACGTTGGCGGGGATCTCACCGAGTTCGGCCTCGTCGGTGAACTTGCCGATCTGGAGGACCACGTGCCAGTCGGGGAGTTCCGCGAAGGCGTCCATGCAGGCGCGGTAGAAGGCGGGCAGCTTGGTGAAGGTGGAGCCCATGGAGACCAGGACCACCTTCTTGCCCTCCGCGGCGGCCGGGCGCTGCCAGGTTCCCTGGGTGGCGCGGCGGTCGGCCTGGCAGGTGCCGACGAAGGTGTACACGGACTCGTCGACGCGGTCGGCGTGGGGCTGGAGGGCCTTGGGGATCAGCACGATGCTGCGCCGGGGCCAGCCCACCACGCGGTCCGGGTCGTCCGCGATGCCGTTCTCGTCGAGCCAGGCCCTGAAGCGCGCGTAGTAGGCGCGGCCTCGTTCGGTGGCCCGCAGTTGCTCCTTCATCGGCTCGGCGACCTCCTCTTCGTAGCCGGTCCAGGCGACCAGGTTCGGGGAGAGGGAGATGTCGGGGACGCCCCAGCGGCGGGCGAGGACGACCGCCGGGTAGGCGGTGATGTCGTGGATGACGAGGTCCGGTTCGTCGTCTTCGAAGGCGGCGGCCAGCTGGGGCAGGGCCTGTACGGCGTCGTCGAGGAAGGGTTCGAGGTGGTCGATGAGCTCGCTGCCCCACGCCTCGGGTTCGTCGTCGGTGGGCAGGGTGGAGTGCCAGATGACCGGGGTGGCGCCGGTTTCGGCGACCTTGTCGGCGAAGGAGGCTGGAATGGCGTAGCTCACGCGGTGACCGCGGGCGACGAGTTCCCGGATCACTTCGATGCTCGGGTTCACATGCCCGTGGGCTGCGATGGAGAACATGGCGATGTGTGCGGGCTTGGCTGTGGTCACGAGTGCGACCATAACGAGACGATACGTCTCGTGCAAACTGATTCACTCCTACGTGTGAGCCGCTCCTGCCGCCCCGGTTCGCGCGGCGTGACGGTGGGTCAGACCGGTTGCGCGGGCGGATGGCAGACTGGCCGTGACGTGGTGGTCGAGGACGATCCGGACAGGCAGGGGCGACAGCGGCATGGACGAGGCGCGGGCCAGGGACGTACTGACGGCGGCGGGTGTCACCGGCGCGGCCGAGCTGCTGGCCTTCGGCGAGAACGCCGTGTTCGCGGTCGGCGGCCTGGTGGTGAAGGTGGGCCGGGAGGCGGCACTGCTGGAGCGGGCCGAACGGGAGGTCGCGGTCGCGGACTGGCTCGCCGCCGGCGGGGTGCCGGCGGTCCGGGCGGCCGAGCCGCGGGCCCGGCTGGTGGACGGGCACCCGGTGACGGTGTGGCACCGCCTCCCGGCGGCGGTCCGCCCGGCGGCCCCACAGGACCTGGCGCTCCTCCTGCGGCGGATCCACGCCCTGTCCGCACCGCCGTTCGCGATGCCTGCGCGGGACCTGCTGGGCGGGGTCGAACGCTGGCTGCGGCTGGCCGGTGACGCCATCGACCCGGCGGACGCGGCGTACCTACGGGCCCGGCGCGACGGCTACGCCGGGCAGGTGGCGGCGCTGCCCCCTCACCTGCCGCCGGGGCCGATCCACGGCGACGCGCTGCCCCGCAACGTGCACGTCGGCCCGGACGGGCCGGTGCTGGTGGACCTGGAGACCGTATCGGCCGATCTGCGCGAGCACGACCTGGTGGTGATGGCCCTCTCCCGCGACCGGTACGGGCTGGCCGCCGAGTCGTACGAGGCGTTCGTGACGGCGTACGGCTGGGACGTGCGCGAGTGGCCCGGCTGCGCGGTGCTGCGCGGCGCGCGCGAGACGGCCAGTTGCGCCTGGGTCGCCCAGCACGCCCCGGCGAACCCGGCGGCCCTCGCGGAGTTCCGCCGCCGCGTGGCCTCCCTCCGCGAGGGCGACCCCGAGACCCGCTGGCACCCCTTCTGAGAGTCGCGCGCCGAGACCCACCGCCGGACGGGGGTCAGCGCCGGCGGGGAATGAGCGGCCAGGACGGTTCGACCACCGCCGCCGGGTCCGCGGTGCGCCGCAGGTACGCCTGGAGGGAGACCGACTGCTCGGCCGCCGCGCGCACCTGTAGCTCGTGCAGGTCGGCCAACGGCATCAGCCCCACGGGCCGGTGCCGCTCGGCCATGCGTCGCACCACCCGGGCGGCGGCCACCGCGTCCGCCCGCGCGTCGTGCGCGTCGTCGAGCGGCACCCCGTAGTGGGCACAGAGCGCGTGCAGGGCGCGCTTGCCCTTCCGGTACTTGTCGACGTGCTTGTCGATCACCAGCGGATCGATGACGGGCGAAGGCACGTCGCCCAGCCGCTCGCTGACCGACTCGACCGCGTTCCTCCGGCATTCACGGTCGAGCAGCGACAGGTCGTAGCGGGCGTTCATCACCACCAGGGGCGTCCCCGCACGCAGCCCCCCGGCGAGCGCCCGCACTATCTCCTCGATCGCGGCCGCGGCCGGCATCCCGTGCCGCCGGGCCCGCTCCGTCGAGATGCCGTGGATCGCCGACGCCTGCTCCGGTATCGCGACTCCGGGATCGAGCAGCCAGGTCCGCTCCTGCGAGACGGCCCCGTCGGGATCCAGCCGCACGACCGCCGCCGTGACGATGCGGTCGGTCTCGACGTCGGTGCCGGTGGTCTCCAGGTCGAAGGCCAGCAACGGTCCGCTGATCCAGCCCATCACACGCCCCCCGCCGGCGTTCCCCCGTGCCACGCCATCATGGCGTCCCTCCCCCGTACGTACATCCGGTCAACGACTTTCAGCCTGCCACGGGGCACTGACAGTCAGGACACCGGCCGGGAATCCTCCCACACCGACTCGAATTCCTCCCGGTACGTGGTGAAAAGTCCGTGGTCGGCGTCCTTGGGGACGCCCCGGCCGCCCCCGCGCAGCACCAGCACCGGGGCCTCCATGCCCCGCGCCCGCCGCAGGTACGACTGGACCACCGCGATGCCCGAGGACTCCCCCTCCACCAGGTACGCCGTGAAGCGCGGCGTCTCGTCGAACACGTGGATCTCGAACCGCGACGCGTCGCGCAGGCCGGCCCGCACCCGCCGTACGTGCAGGATGTTCATCTCCACGGAGCGGCTCAGCTCCCCCTTGCGCAGCCCCAGCTCCCGCTCGCGCCGCTTGACGGCGCTGCTCGCCGGGTTCAGGAACAGCAGCCGCACCCGGCAGCCCGCCTCCGTGAGCCGGACGAGTCTTCGGCCGGAGAAGTTCTGCACCAGCAGGTTGAGGCCTATGCCGATGGCGTCCAGCCGCCGGGCGCCCCCGAACAGGTCCTCCGCCGGGAGCTGGCGCTGGAGCCGCACCCTGTCGGGGTGCACGGAGATGACGTCGGCGTACCGGTCCCCCACCAGGTCCTCGACGGCGTCGATCGGCAGCCGGTCCGCCCCCGGGCTGCCCGCGCCGCCGCCCAGCACCTCCAGCAGCCGCGCCGAGGCCCGCTCCGCCTGTTCCAGGACCGCCCGCGAGAGCGCCCGGTTGCGGGAGACCACGTTGCGGGTGACCTCCAGCTCGTCCAGGGCCAGCTCGATCTCCCGCCGGTCGTCGAAGTACGGCTCGAAGCACGGCCAGTGCTGGACCATCAGCTCCCGCAGCTGCGGCAGCGTCAGGAAGCACAGGACGTTGTCGTCGGCCGGGTCCAGCAGATAGCCCTTGCGCCTGCTGACCTCGTGAACGGCCACGGCACGCTGCACCCACTCCTGCCCCGCGGGCCCGGCCGCCGCCACCACCCAGTCGTCCTGTCCGTGCACCGGCTCGTAGATGGGGCGCAGCACCGCGCCGACGACGGCCCGCAGCCGCTGTTCGATGAGGTTCAGCCAGATGTACGCGCGTCCCGCCCGCTGCGCCCGGGTGCGGACCTCGCTCCAGGCGTCCGCGCCCCAGTCCAGCTCGGCCCCGGCGCGGGCGCTGCCGGGCTCCGGCGGGGCCAGCGTCACCGCCCCGGCCGGTACCCCGGCCTGCGCGCTCCCAGGGGCGTCCGCCGGGCCACCCTCGTGCCCGCTGTCACCAGGGGGCAGCTCCAGACCTCCCGAGCTCACCCGTGCACCGCCTTCTGCGTCTGGACGCCCGTCTCCAGTGATCACGGAAGGGTACTCCGCGCGTGCGGCCCGACGCAGCCCGATGGTCCGTGCACCGACTGTCCGTTGACCCATTATCCGATGCGCGGACAGTCCGCTGACCCGGATATCAGCTCTCCGGGTCACCCGGCAGAACCATCCCAAGTCCACGCGTGGCGGCCTCCTTTCGGGGAAGATCTGGCAGAGACGTTGTCCATGCCCGATCAGCCGGGACGTCAGCCGACACCGAGGGAAGAGTCGTTATCTATGCAGGTCTGGCCGGGACAGGCGTATCCGCTGGGTGCCACGTACGACGGCGCCGGAACCAACTTCGCTGTCTACTCCGAGGCCGCTCGGCGGATCGAGCTGTGCCTGCTGCACGACGACGGCTCGGAGACCGCCGTCGAGCTGCGCGAGACGGACGCCTTCGTCCGGCACGCCTACCTGCCCGGCGTCATGCCCGGCCAGCGCTACGGCTTCCGCGTCCACGGTCCGTACGAGCCCGAGCACGGCATGCGCTGCAACGCGGCGAAGCTGCTGCTGGACCCGTACGCGCGGGCGATCAGCGGCAGCGTGGCGTGGGGCGAGGAGGTGTACGGCTACCACTTCGGCCGGCCGGATTCGCGCAACGACCTCGACTCGGCCCCGCACACGATGACCTCGGTCGTGGTGAACCCGTACTTCGACTGGGCCAACGACCGGCCACCGCGCCACGAGTACCACCACACCGTGCTGTACGAGGCCCACGTGAAGGGGCTGACCATGCGTCACCCGGAGCTCCCGGAGGAGCTTCGGGGCACGTACGGCGCGCTCGCCCACCCGGCGGTGATCGGGCACCTCACCAAGCTCGGGGTGACGGCGCTCGAGCTGATGCCGGTGCACCAGTACGTCAACGACCACCGCCTCGTCGACGACGGTCTGAGCAACTACTGGGGCTACAACACCATCGGCTTCTTCGCGCCGCACAACGGCTACGCGTCCGGCGACCGGGGCGAGCAGGTGCTGGAGTTCAAGTCGGCGGTCCGGGCACTGCACGAGGCCGGGATCGAGGTGATCCTGGACGTGGTCTACAACCACACGGCGGAGGGCAACCACCTGGGGCCGACGCTGTCGTTCCGGGGGCTGGACAACGCCTCGTACTACCGGCTGGCGGACGATCCGCGCCACTACATGGACACCACGGGCACCGGGAACTCGCTGCTGATGCGGTCCCCGCACGTGCTACAGCTGATCATGGACTCCCTGCGGTACTGGGTCACCGAGATGCACGTCGACGGCTTCCGGTTCGACCTCGCGGCCACGCTGGCCCGGCAGTTCCACGAGGTGGACCGGCTGTCCTCGTTCTTCGACCTGGTGCAGCAGGACCCGGTGGTGAGCCAGGTGAAGCTGATCGCGGAGCCCTGGGACCTGGGCGAGGGCGGCTACCAGGTGGGCAACTTCCCGCCGCTGTGGACGGAGTGGAACGGCAAGTACCGCGACACAGTGCGGGACTTGTGGCGCGGACAGCCGCGCACGCTCGCGGAGTTCGCGGGACGGCTGACCGGCTCCTCGGACCTCTACCAGGACGACGGCCGGCGGCCGCTCGCCTCGATCAACTTCACCACCTGCCACGACGGCTTCACCCTGCACGACCTGGTCTCGTACAACGAGAAGCACAACGAGGCCAACCGGGAGGGGAACCGGGACGGCGAGACCCACAACCGGTCATGGAACTGCGGCGTGGAGGGAACCACCGAGGACCCGGAGGTGCTGGAGCTGCGCGAGCGCCAGATGCGCAACTTCATGGCGACCCTCATGCTCTCCCAGGGCGTTCCGATGCTCAGCCACGGGGACGAGTTCGCCCGCACGCAGGGCGGCAACAACAACGCCTACTGCCAGGACAACGAGCTGTCGTGGGTGGACTGGCCCGAGCCGGGCAAACCGGCGCCCGCGCTGCTGGAGTTCACCCGCCAGATGGTGTGGCTGCGCCGCGATCACCCGGTGTTCCGCCGGCGCCGGTTCTTCCACGGCCGGCCGGTGGAGGGCACCCACGACGAGCTCTCGGACATCGCCTGGTTCACCCCGCACGGCGAGGAGATGCGGGCCCGCGACTGGCAGGCGCAGCACGCGCGCTCGCTGACGGTGTTCCTCAACGGCGAGGCGATCTCCGAACCGGGGTCGCGCGGGGAGCGGATCACCGACGACTCGTTCCTGCTGATGTTCAACGCCGGTGCCGAGCCGCAGGAGTTCACCGTCCCGGCCGGGCACGGGGCCCGGTGGCTGCTGGTGGTGGACACGGCGAAGCCGGACGTCCTGCCCCCGGGCACCGGCACGCAGTACGCGGCCGGCGACCGGGTGCCGCTGACGGGCCGCTCCCTGGTGGTGCTCCAGCGCCCCGCCGCCTGAGGGCCGCCGGCGGCGCCGTGCGGGCGGGCGGGCGGTCCCGGCTGCCACGGCGGCGCTGCCGACGCCGGGACGCCGGCCAGGTGCGGTCACCCGGATGCACGGGGCAATGGCACGGAATCCGGCTGGGCGGGTACGTAGGTTCTCATGAGCCAGTCATACGAACGCGTCCGACCGACAGCTGACGTTCCGACAGTCGTGATGCCGGCATCCACCTACCGTATCCAGCTCTGTCCCGAGTTCCCCTTCGCGGCCGCCGAGGCGGCCGTGCCGTACCTCGCCTCGCTCGGCGTGTCCCACCTGCACCTCTCGCCGTCCCTGGAGGCGGTGCCCGGCTCGACGCACGGGTACGACGTCACCGACCACTCCCGGGTGCGGGAGGAGCTGGGCGGCGAGGCGGGGCTGCGCGCGCTCGCCCGGACCGCGCGCGGCCACGGGCTGGGCCTCGTCCTCGACATCGTGCCGAACCACATGGCGGTCCCCTCGCCGCTGCGGCTGAACCGGCCCCTGTGGGAGGTGCTGCGGGAGGGACCCGGCTCGCCGTACGCGCGCTGGTTCGACATCGACTGGGAGGCCGGCGGCGGGCAGGTGCTGCTGCCGGTGCTCACCGGGCCGCTGGAGGTGGAGTCGCTCGCGGTCGACGGGGAGGTGCTGCGCTACGGGGACCACGAGTTCCCCCTGCGGGAAGGCACCGCCGGGCTGCCGCTGCCCGAGCTGGCGGCGGCGCAGTGGTACCGGCCGGCGTTCTGGCGCGAGGCCCGCACCTCCCTCAACTACCGGCGGTTCTTCACCATCTCGGACCTCATCGGGGTCCGAGTGGAGGACCCGGAGGTCTTCGCCGCGACGCACGTCAAGATCCTGGAGCTGGTCCGGGACGGGGTGCTCCAGGGGCTGCGGATCGACCACGTGGACGGGCTGGCGGACCCCGAGGGCTACCTGCGGAGGCTGCGCGCGGAGGCCGGCGAGGGCTGCTGGGTGGTGGTGGAGAAGATCCTGGCCCGCTCCGAGCGGCTGCCCCCCTCCTGGCCGGTGGCGGGCACCACCGGGTACGACGCGCTGCACCGGGTGGACGGGGTGTTCACCGATCCCGCCGGGGCCGCCGAACTGACCCGCGACTACCGCAAGTCCACCGGGTCCGGCTCCTGGGCCGAGACGGCCGAGGCGTGCGCCCGGGAGGTGCTGACCGGCGATCTGGCGGCCGAGCTGGCCGCGCTGGAACGGTCGGCCGGCAAGGAACTGCGCGGCGCGGTCCTGGAGTTGCTGGTCGCCAACCCGGTCTACCGGCCGTATCCGGGCGGCCCGGGGCTGCCGCCGGAGGCCCTGGAGCGGGCGGCCGCGCTGGCCGGCGTCGGCGCGGTGGACGGCGTGCGCGGCCTCCTGCGCCGGGATCCCGCCTTCGCGGCGCGCTTCGCCCAGACCTCGGCGGCCCTGCGCGCGAAGTCGCTGGAGGACCGGGCCTTCTACCGCTGGGCCCCGCTGCTGTCGGCGACGGAGGTGGGCGGGGAACCCGGGGACCCGGCGGTGCCGGTCGCGGAGTTCCACGCGTACTGCGCGGACCTGGAGCGCCACTGGCCCGCCTCGGGGACGGTGCTGTCCACCCACGACACCAAGCGCAGCGCCGACGTCCGGGCCCGGATCGCGGTGCTGTCCCAGGCCCCGGAGCTGATGGCGGGGGCCGGCGCCGTCCCGGACGCGCAGCTGGCGTGGGTGGCGCGGCAGAGCGCGCTGGGCCTGGGGCAGATCCCCGACCGGGAGTCCCGGCTGGCGGCGGCCCTGCTCAAGGGGGCCCGGGAAGCGGCGCTGCGCACGTCCTGGACCGATCCGGACGAGGAGTACGAGGGGGCGGTGGCCGCCCCGCCGGAGGTGGACCTCCCGCCGGACCTGGCGGAGGCGGCCCGGGCCAACGTGCTCGGCATGACCGTGCTGCACCTGGCCATGCCGGGGGTGCCGGAGGTGTACCAGGGGGCGGAGAGCGAGTACCGGGCGCTGGTCGACCCGGACAACCGCCGGCCGGTGGTCTTCCCCCGGGACGAGCTGGCCCGGCTGGACGGGGGCGGCGTCCCGCACGGCCTGGCGGGGGAGAAACTGGCCCTGTCGGCGGCCCTGCTGCGGCTGCGGCGCACCCGGCCGGAGCTGTTCACCGGCTACCGGCCCTTGCCGGCCCGGGGCCCGGCGGCCGGGCACTGCGTGGCCTTCGGCCGCTCGCCCGCGCTGATCGCGGTCGCCACCCGGCTCTCGCACCGGCTCGCGGGCGAGGGCGGCTGGCGGGACACGGCGCTCCCGCTGCCGCCGGGCCGCTGGACGCCCCTGCTGGGCGAGGGCGCGTACGAGGGCGAGGCGCTGCTGTCCCACCTGCTGGCCGACATCCCGGCGATGGCCCTGGTCCGGGCGGATTAGGCGCCCGGAGCGTGGGCGGCCGGTCGGGGTCGCACGTCGACGACCGCGACCGGCCACCCGAGCGGCCCCGTCGGCGTTACCCTCCGAAGATGGAACGCGCAGAGGTTCTGAAGCGAGTCATCGGCATCCTCACCGAAGCCCAGGAGATCCGCAGGGCGGCCGAAGCCGGGGAGGACGAGGAGGTCCCCGCGGCGGAGGCGGGGGTCGTCACCCAGTTGCTGAACGAGATGCTGCCGTCGATCAGCGTTCCGGCCGAGTCCTCCCCGCAGCAGGTCGCCCGGCTGGTCGCCGAGGCGCTCGGGCCGGCCCTGCACACGATGGTCGCCGGATTCAGCCTGGCCTTCACCAGCCTCGCCATGGCGCACGACGGCGGTCGCACGGACCTCTCCTCGATCGAGGTCCTCCAGCAACTCGCCCTCGAAGTGGAGTCGGGGGCCTTCGACGAGGGCTCCTGAGTCCGGCCGGAGCCAGCGCCTCCGGATCACCGCCGGCAAGGCGTTGGCCAGGGCTTTTCCCGGATTTTCGGAGAACTGCGGGGCGCGCGGAGCAGTACGGGGCGGGCGCGGCGGGCATGGCATGAGGTGTGACCCTCCTTCGCGACATGCGCTACCCCACACCGCACCAACTCGCCGTGGCCGCACGCCGCCTGGCGGACGAAAACCCGGTCCGCGCCCGGCTGCGCCGGGCCGGCCTCTCCCGGGGCGGGGAACCGCTCTGGGTGCTGTCCGTCGACGCCGCGGGGCCGGACGAGAACGTACTCGTCGTCGCCGGGGCGCACGCCAACGAGCCCGTCGGCGGGGCGACGGCGCTCGCCCTGGCCCGCCGCATCATCGCCGAGCCGGCCACCGCGAACGGCTGCGGCTGGCACTTCCTGCTCTGCGCCGACCCGGACGGCGCGGCCCTGCACCGCACGCCCCGCCCGTACTCGCTCCTGGACTACCACCGGGCCTTCTTCCGGCCGCCCGGTCCCGAACAGCCGGAGTGGGCGCCGTCTTTACTGCCCCCGGACCGGCTGCCGCCCGAGACCGTGGCCCTGACCGCGCTGATCGACGAACTGCGGCCCGTCCTCCAGGTCTCCCTGCACGCCACCGACCTCGGCGGCTCCTGGGTGCAGCTCACCCGGGACATACCCGGCCTCGCGGAGCCGTTCGCCAAGTCGGCCGCCGAGCTGCGCATCCCCGTCGAAACGGGGGCCTCGGACGCCACCGGCTGGCCCTCACCGGGGCCGGGGATCTTCGTCATGCCGGAGCCGGGATCCCGACCCGACGGGAGCTTCCACCCCGAGGACACCCGGCTCAGCACCTGGTACCACGCCCATCGCTATTCGGGCACCACCGCGATCGTCGAAGTCCCGATGTGGGCCTCCGACTCGGTGGACGACCCGGCTCCGCACCCCGACCCCCGGCGCGCCCTGCGGATGCTCGCGGGCCGGCTCACCGCCGACTCCGCCCGGGTGGCCGCCGTTCGGGACGAGATACGGGACTGCCCGGTGCCGGGCGGGGCCGCGCCGCTGCTGCGCGCGGTGGACTGGACCCTGGCGCTGGTGCCGCGGGTCACCGCGGAGTGGACCGGCCCCGGGGCTCCCACCGAGGCCACCGCGGCCCACATCGGCAGCATCGACGCCTTCGGGCGCCGGCTCTCGCTGCGCGCGGCCGCAATGCTGCTGCGGGTGCTGCGGGCACAGGGGCATCCGGCCGCGGGCGGGCTGGACCGGCTCGTCGCCGGCTGGTGCGAGGAGTTCGCGGCGCGCTTCCAGGCCCGCTGGGTGCCGGTGGCGACCCAGGTCGAGCACCAGTCCCGGACGGTGCTGGCGGCGTGCGAGCGGCTGACGGCGGTCATCCGGTAGCGGGCGGCCGCACCGGAAGGGAGTAGCGCCGCTTGGTGCGGCCGGTGGCGCCGAGCCGGTCGTAGAAGCGGATGGCGCCCTCGTTCCAGTCGGGGGTCTGCCACTCGACGTGCCCGAGGCCCCGCTCGCGCGCGAGAGCGGCCACGCCGTCCATCAGGGCGCCGCCCAGGCCGTTCCCGCGCGCCTCCTCGGCGAGGTAGAGGCAGTCCATGTGCAGGAAGGGGCCGCCGTCCCAGAAGGAGAACTCCTCGGAGCAGGCGGCGTATCCGGCGACCTCGCCCCGCGGGGTCTCGGCGAGCAGCACCCACACCCGCGCGCCGGCCGCGAACAGCGCGGGGCCGAGGCGGTCCGCCAGTCCCGGGGGGCGCGGATGCGACTTCTCGTACGCGATGTGCTCGTGGATCAGTTCGACGATGCGCGGGAGGTCCTCGGGGCGGGCCGGACGTACCACGGCCTTGTGTTCGGTCATGCCCTCCATCCTGCGCCCCCGGCCGGCCACGACCCCCGCCGGCCCTTACCCGCCGCTCAGCCCGCCGTCAGCCGGAACGTCATCCGGCCGAACCCGATGTGGTCGCCGTCGCGGACCACCGCGGAGCCGGTCACGCGCCGTCCGTTGACGGTGGTGCCGTTCGTCGAACCGAGGTCCGTGAGCACCCACACGCCGTCGCGCAGGCTGAGTTCGGCGTGCGCCCGGGAAACGGTCTCGTGGCTGAGCCGCAGTCCGTTGCCCGGGTCCCGGCCGATCCGCAGCGGCGCCGCGCTCGGATGCGGCATCAGCAGCGTGGGCAGTTTCTCCGCCCGCCAGGCGCGGCGGACCCCGACACTGACGGCCGAGACGCGGCCCACCCAGCCGAACAGCCGACGTGCCCAGGGGCTTTCGCCCTGCTCGCGCGTCTGGAGGTCGGCGGTCAGGGCGGCGAGTTCCTCGGACCGGCGGGCGACCAGCGCGAGTTCCATCCGGCGCAGGAAGGTGTCGTGGGACAGCCTGCCCAGGGCGGCCCCCTCCCGCAGCTCCCCCAGCACTCGGTCGCGCTGCGCATCGGAGACCCGCGGCGCGGGATAGGCGGGGAACTCGAAACTGGACGTCACAGGGTGATTGTCGGCCCGTCGTGGGCGAAGTGTCCAGAACTCCCCCGCCCCGGGCGGGATGATGGGCCCCGGTGAGGGCGACAGGGCCAGGTACCGCCGGAGACGAGGGGACCGTCCGTGCAGTTCGAGGTGTGGGCACCGCAGACAGGTCGGGTCGCCGTGCGACTGAACGACACCGCCTACGAGATGACCCGCGATCCGGCACCGGACCGGGCCGGGTGGTGGGTGGTGGAGGCCCCGGCCGCCGACGGGGACCGGTACGGGTTCCTGCTGGACGACGGTCCGCGGCCCCTTCCGGACCCGCGCGGCCGCCGGCTCCCGGACGGGCCTGACGGCCTGTCGGCCGTGGTCGACTTCACACCGCTCCATCCGCACGCCCCGGCCCCGCGCATCCCGCTCCAGGACGCCGTCCTCTACGAGCTGCACGTCGGTACGTTCACCCCCGAGGGCACCTTCGACGCGGCCGCCGCCCGCCTCCCGCACCTCACCTCGCTCGGCGTCACGCACGTCGAGCTGATGCCGGTCTGCCCCTTCCCCGGCCGGCACGGCTGGGGGTACGACGGGGTCGCGCCCTGGGCGGTGCACGAGCCGTACGGGGGCCCGGCCGGGCTGGCGCGGTTCGTGGACGCTGCGCACGCGGCCGGGCTGGGCGTGGTGCTGGACGTGGTGCACAACCACCTGGGACCGTCCGGGAACCACCTCCCCGCTTTCGGGCCGTACTTCACCGACACCCACCGCACGCCGTGGGGCGCGGCGGTCAACCTGGACGCGCCCGGCTCGGACGAGGTCCGCGCCTACTTCATCGGCAGCGCCCTGGCCTGGCTGCGGGACTACCGGATCGACGGACTCCGGCTGGACGCCGTACACGCACTGGCCGACGGGCGGGCGCTGACCTTCCTGGAGGAGCTGGCGGCCGCCGTGGACGCGCTGGCCACGGAGACCGCCCGGCCGCTGTTCCTGATCGCCGAGTCCGACCAGTGCGACCCGCGCACCACCACCGCGCGCGCAGCCGGCGGCCTCGGCCTCCACGCCCAGTGGAACGACGACTTCCACCACGCCCTGCACTGCGCGCTGACCGGCGAATCGCAGGGGTACTACGCCGACTTCGCGGTGGCCCCGCTCGCGGCCCTCGCCAAGACCCTGACCCGGGCCTTCTTCCACGACGGCACCTGGTCCTCGTTCCGTGGCCGTACCCACGGCCGCCCCGTCGACCGGCGCCGGACGCCCGCGCACCGCTTCGTCGGCTACACCCAGACCCACGACCAGATCGGCAACCGGGCGCTGGGCGACCGGCTCTCCGCCACGCTGTCCCCCGGGCTGCTCGCGTGCGCGGCCACGCTCGCGCTGACCGGGCCGTTCGTGCCGATGCTGTTCATGGGCGAGGAGTGGGGCGCGGACACGCCGTGGCAGTACTTCACCGACCACCCGGATCCGGAGCTCGCGGAGGCCGTACGGACCGGCCGGCGGCGGGAGTTCGCCGCGCACGGCTGGAAGGAGGAAGAGGTCCCGGACCCGCAGGACCCGGCGACCAGGGACCGGTCCTGTCTGGACTGGAGCGAGCCGGAGCGGACCGGGCACGCCCGGCTGCTGGAGTGGTACCGCACCCTCGTGGCGCTGCGCCGCAGCCACCCGGACCTGCGCGACCCGGACCTGGCGGCGGTCCGGGTCGCCCACGACGAGGAGCGGCGCTGGCTGACCTTCCGGCGGGGCGACGTCCGGGTGGCGGTGAACCTGTCCGCCGAGCCGGTGACGATCGCGCTGGGCCGCAACGGGGTCCGGGTGCTGGCCTCCTGGGAGCCGCTGGAGCATCCCGGCGGGGACGGGCGGATCCACGTACCGGGCGAGTCGGCGGTGGTCCTGGGGCCGTGACCGCTACGCCGGTCCCGCCGTGAGCCGCTCGGCGACGGCGCGGGCCGTGCCGGTGGGGGCGCCCGGCGTGAGGAGTTCCGTACGGTGCACCAGCCGCGGCGACTCCAGCGGTACGGCGACCCCCGCGCCGGCGGCCCGCGCCACCCGCAGCGGCAGCAGGGCCAGGCCGTGGCCGGCGGCGGCGAGGGCGCACAGGGCGTGCAGGTCGGTGCCGTCGTAGCGCAGGGCCGGGGCGGTGCGGACGGCGGCGGCCGCGAGCCCCACCCCCGGGGCGTCGAGCCAGCGCGCGTCGGCGAGGTCGTCCAGCCGGACGGCGGCCCGCCCGGCGAGCGGATGCCCGGCCGGGAACAGGACGGCGAGCTCCTCCTCACCGACGCCGGTGACCCGCAGCGGGGCCACGTCGGGCAGCCGGAGCGGATCGCTGGGCGCGGCCGGCCCGTCGACGAGCCCGAGGTCGCAGCCCCCGGCGGCGACGACGGCCGGCACCTGCGCGGGCGGCAGCACCCGCAGGGTGACCCCGGTGGCGGGGAGGGCGGCCAGCAGCCGGGGGCCGACGGCGAGCGGGGACGCGGCGAGGGTGATCCGCCCGGGCGGCGCGGCGGCCAGCCGCAACACGTCAGCCCGGGCGGCGTCGAGGCGCAGCAGCAGCGGCCCGGCGTGTTCGAGCAGCCGATCCCCGGCGGGCGTCGGCGCCACGGGCCGCCGGGTCAGCAGCTCGGTCCGCAGGTCCGACTCCAGGGCGGCGATGTGCTGGGAGACGGCGGACTGGGTGTAGCCCAGTTCCCGTGCGGCGGCGGAGAAGGAGGCGAGCCGGGCGACGGCGGTGAAGGTGCGCAGCAGGTGCGGATCCATGCCATCAGGATCGCTTATCGATCATGCAGAAACAATCGTTGACGCTGAACGGACCTCGGCGCCCAGGATGAACGCATGAACACCACCGCACAGCCCGTACGGCCCGCACCGGCCGCCGCCCGGATCGCCCTCGTCGGCGACCGCTCCCCGCACGTGAAGTCCCACACCCGGATCCCGCTGCTCCTCGACGCCCTCGCCGCCCGCGACGGGCTGGTCCTCGACGCCTACTGGCTCCCGACGTCCGACGCCGGGGCCGAAGCCGCCTCCGGGGCACTGGCCCGCTTCGACGCGGTGTGGGTGCTGCCCGGCAGCCCGTACGCGAGCGAGGCGGGGACGCTGGCGGCGATCCGGGTGGCGCGCGAGGAGCGGATCCCCTTCCTCGGCACCTGCGGCGGCTTCCAGCACGCGCTGCTGGAGTTCGCCCGGAACGTGTGCGGGCTCAGCGGGGCCGCGCACGCCGAGAACGACCCGGACGCCGGGGACCCGGTGATCGCGCCGCTCTCCTGCTCGCTGGTCGGCCACGAGGGTCTCGTACGGGCCGAGCCGGGGTCGCTGGCCGAGTCCGTGCTCGGCGCCGAGCGGAGCCTGGAGCACTACCACTGCAACTACGGTCCGGCGCCCCGCCACCTGCCGGCGCTGGAGGCCGGGGGCCTGCGGCTGTCGGGGCACGACGAGGACGGGCAGGTCCGGATGGCGGAGCTGCCCGGGCATCCGTTCTTCCTGGCCACCCTGTTCCAGCCGGAGCTCGCCGGTGACGGCACGAAGCCGCACCCCGTCGTGCGGGCCCTGGCGGCGGCGGCCGTGGCGCACGCGGCGGGGGCGCCCGCCGCCCGGTAAAGCGTCGCAGGACCACCCGTCTGATCAGCTATGCTGTGCGTGCACGTCGAACGGGTGGTCCGCCGCCCTTCGTGGTGGGTGTAGCTCAGTTGGTAGAGCACCTGGTTGTGGTCCAGGTGGCCGCGGGTTCAAGTCCCGTCACTCACCCTGTTGACCCTGTGGGGGTACGAGGTTCTCCTCGTACCCCCACAGGCGTTTCACGAGGTCCGCGCGACCGGGGCTAGCTCCGCAAGAACGCCTCCACCTCGGTGACGAAGGCCACCGGGGTCTCGTGCGGCGGGTAGTGGCCGGCGCCGGGGATCGTACGGACGCGGCAGTCCGGGTACCACGCCTGCCAGGTGGCCCGCATCACATCGGCGGTGAGGGCCAGGTCGTACTCGCCGACGAGGACCAGCACCGGGACGGTGTTGCCCTTGACGGCGGACGACAGGTCGAGGGGCTGCCAGCTCGCGAGGTAGGCGGCGAAGGCCTCGGGCCGCGAGACCTCGCGGGAGTGGGCGACCATGCGGTTCACCCAGTGGCGGCTGGCGCGGTTGCCGGTGACCAGATCGAGGATGATCCGACGGTTCTCGGGGTTCTCGGCGGCGCCGTAGAAGAGTTCGTGGGTGGCGTCGTCCATCTCGTACGGGGCGGCCGGCACCGGGGCGAGCCCGACCAGTTTCTCGATCCGCTCGGGTGCCCGGACCAGGACCTGCTGGGCGGCCTTGCCGCCCATGGAGTGGCCCAGCAGCGAGAAGGTGTCCCAGCCGAGCTGGCCGGCGAGTCCGAGGACGTCGTCGGCGATCTCCGGGAGGCTGTACCGGCCGGTGACGTCCCGGCGCTCGCCGTAGCCGCGGTAGTCGAGGAAGGCGTACGAGAACCCCTCGGGGTCCAGGTAGTCGAGCACGGACCCCCAGTTGGCGGAGGTGCCGAACCAGTCGTGCAGCACGATGACGCGGGTGGGGCCGGTGCCGATCCTGCGGTGGGCGATGGCCATGCGTTCTCCCTCGGTGACGAAGGCGTGGAAAGCGACGCCGTACGTTCTGCCCACCGCGCCTGCCGTCACACCGCGGGCAGCCGCCGCCCGCGGACGTGGCGGTCCCGGGACGGCGGCTGCGGTGCGGCGCGGTAGGGCCGGGGGCGTCAGACCGTGGTGATCGCCGGGTCCGAGACGCCGGGGGCGCCGGTTTCGACGTGGCCCGCGAAGCGGCGCAGGAAGGTGGCGTCGGCGTCCGAGACGACCTTGACGTCGTACCAGCGGCCCGTCGAGGCGAGGTCCGCCGTGCAGGTGGCCGTGCCGCCCGCCGCGACCCGCAGGGTCTGGGACGCGCCCCCGTAGGCATTGGTCACCGTGAGGTTGACGGCGGTCGTACCGGAGTTGGTCAGGGTCAGTTTGAGGTTGCCGGTCGCCGCGTCGTGGCGGGCCGTGACCTCGGGGCCGGCCTTCTTGGCCGGGCCCTTCCAGGTGCGCAGGAACCCGTTCGGCCCCCAGACGCTGAGGTTGATCTGGTAGCCGGTGGAGCTGCTGGTGCTCCAGGTGTCCGACAGGGTCTTGCCCGCCTCGACCGTGTAGGGCCACGGGCCGTCGGTGCGGTTGCCGGAGGTGCTGTGGAAGTGGGCGCCCAGGGTGGGGCCCGAGGCGAAGGTCAGCGTGAACTTGCCGGTGGAGACGGTGGCCTTGCCGTCCACGTACGGGGCGTAGCCGAGCGCGCGCGTCGGCTTGGTGCCGCCCTCCTGCTTGGGCAGGGTGCCGGTCGCCGGGGGGACGGGGTGGTAGGAGGGGTGCGCGTTGTGGTCCGCCGGCACGTATCCGGCGGTGGAGGGCAGCGCCGCCGGGGAGGCGTCCGCCTTGCCGAAGTCGAACGCGGAGGTCAGGTCACCGCACACGGCGCGGCGCCACGGCGAGATGTTGGGCTCCTGCACGCCGAAGCGCTTCTCCATGAAGCGGATCACCGAGGTGTGGTCGAAGGTCTCGGAGCAGACGTAGCCGCCCTTGCTCCAGGGGGACACGACGATCATCGGGACGCGGGGGCCGAGACCGTACGGGCCGGCCGCGTAGCCGCCGCCCCCGGCGTACAGGTCCTTCGAGACGTCGGCCGTGGACAGGCCCCAGGCCGAGGACGCCGGCGGGTACGGCGGGACGACGTGGTCGAAGAACCCGTCGTTCTCGTCGTAGGTGATGAAGAACGCCGTCTTCGCCCAGACCGCGGGGTTGGCGGTCAGCGCGTCCAGGACCTGCGAGATGTACCAGGCGCCGAAGTTGACCGGCCAGTTCGGGTGCTCGCTGAACGCCTCGGGGGCGGCGATCCAGGAGACCTGGGGCAGGGTGCCGGCCACCACGTCCGCGCGGAGCTTGTCGAAGTAGCCCTCGCCGGCCTTGGCGTTGGTGCCCGTACGGGCCTTCTCGTAGAGGGCGCTTCCCGGCTGGGCGCCCCGGTAGCTGTTGAAGTACAGCAGCGAGTTGTCGCCGTAGTTGCCGCGGAACGCGTCGCCGATCCAGCCCCATGAGCCGGCCGCGTTCAGGCCGTCGCCGATGTCCTGGTAGATCTTCCAGGAGACCCCGGCCGCCTCCAGCCGCTCGGGGTAGGTCTTCCAGCCGTAGCCGGCCTCCTGGTTGCCGAGGACCGGGCCGCCGCCGGCGCCGTCGTTGCCCGTGTGGCCTGACCACATGTAGTAGCGGTTGGGGTCGGTGGCGCCGATGAAGGAGCAGTGGTAGGCGTCGCAGACGGTGAAGGCGTCGGCGAGCGCGTAGTGGAACGGGATGTCGTTCCGTGTCATGTACGCCATCGTCGTCGCGGTCTTGGCCGGGACCCACTTGTCGTACTTGCCGTTGCTGTAGGCCTGGTGGCCGCCCGCCCAGTCGTGGTTGAGGCCCTCGACGAACTGCATGCCCAGGTCGGCCACCTGCGGGTTGAAGGGGAGGACGTCCTTCGTCCCGTTGGACTGGTAGAAGACGGACTTGCCGTTGTCCTGCAGCACGGGCCTCGGGTCGCCGAAGCCGCGGACGCCCTTCATCGTGCCGAAGTACTGGTCGAAGGAACGGTTCTCCTGCATCAGGACGACGATGTGCTCGATGTCCTGGATGGTTCCGGTGCTGCCCTGTGCCGGAATGGCGGCGGCCCGAGCGATGCTCTCGTTCAGCATGGCGGCGGCGGCCGTGCCGCCCGCGATCTGCAGGAACCTGCGACGGTTGAGTTCAGCCACGGTGAAGACCTCTGGGGGTGTGGAGGGGGGTCGAGGGGCGCCCCAAGGACAGCGGTCCCGGGGGGCCGGACGGAGATCCTCGTCTGACCTTGCGCCGTACAAATGGAGAACGGAAGGGCTCGCGGCACCGGTCCGCGCTCCGCCGGGGGAACGGTACGACGTCAGGGCCGCGCACAACAGACGTCGTGCGCAAGGGGCTTGCCCCTGGGCCGGCTACTCGGGCACCGCACACGGCCGATCTGAGCATCCGTACTCAGGTCCGCCCGGCCGGCGCTTGCCATCGTGTGGACATGTTCACTCAGTCAGGGCCCAGCCCCTCCCACCGGCAGCCGCGGCCGCACGCCGCCGGGATAACCGCCGTCGGCAGCACGCTGCCCGAGGACGCGCTCTCCTCCGACGAGCTCCAGCGGGAAGTGGCCCGCCACAGCGGTCTCGCGCTGCCGCCGAGGGTGCTGGCCCAGACCACCGGGATCCTCTCCCGCCGCGTCGCGGCCGACGGGGTGTACGCCTCCACGCTCGCCGTGGGCGCCGCCCGCCGGGCCCTGGCCGCGGCCGGGCTCGGCCCGCTCGACATCGACCTGCTGGTGTTCGCCTCCGCCTCCCGGGACCTGGTCGAGCCCGCCACCGCCCACATCGTGCAGGCCGAACTGGGGTCGCGGGCGCACGCCCTGGACGTCACCAACGCCTGCAACAGCTTCGTCAACGGCATCGACCTGGCCCGTTCCATGATCCTCTCGGGCCGCGCACACCGGGCTCTGGTGGTCACCGGCGAGACGCCGAGCCGGGCGGTGCGCACTGCGCCCGCCGACGCCGCGGAGTTCCGCGCGGGCTTCGCCGGCTACACCTTCGGCGACGCGGGCGCGGCGGTGGTCGTGGAGGCGGTGGAGCGCGGCGGGATCCTGGACGTGGACACCGAGACCCACTCGGAGCACTGGGAGGTCGGCGGCATCCCGGGCGGCGGTTCCCGGCACCCGCGCGGGGACGAGTACACCTACTTCCAGGGCGACGGCCACGAACTGCGCGGGGTGTTCGAGAAGGTCGGCACGGCGGTCATCGACCGGACCCTGCACCGGACGGGCATGGAGTGGGACGGCTTCGCGAAGGTGCTGGTGCACCAGGTGACCGTGCCCTACCTGGAGCGGTTCGCGGAGCTGACCGGCGTACCGGCGGGAAAGCTGGTGGTGACCGTGCCGGAGCTCGGGAACGTGGCGAGCGCGAGCATCGGGGTGCAGCTGGACCGGGTGTTCGGCGGGCTGGCCGCCGGGGAGCGGGTGCTCTTCGTCGGGCTCGGCGGCGGCATCAGCATCATGACGATGGTCTGGGAGAAGTCGTGAACCTGTGGGTGGTGGTGCCGGCACACCAGGAGGAGGCGCGCCTCGGCGACACCCTGCGGGCCTTGGCGGCGCAACGGGACCGGGACTTCACCCTGCTGGTCGTCGACAACGCGTCGACCGACGGCACGGCGGCCGTCGCCCGGGAGTTCGCGAAGCGGGCTCCGTTCGCGGTGGAGGTGACCGAGGAGCCGGAGAAGGGCGTCGGCTCCGCCGTGGACACCGGTTTCCGGTACGCGATCGCGCAGGGCGCGACCCTGCTCGCCCGGACGGACGCCGACTGCCTGCCCCGGCCCGGCTGGACGGCCGCGGCGCGGGACGCACTGCTGCGGCGGCCGGGGCTGGTGTGCGGGCGGATCACCGCCCGGCGCGACGAGCACGGGCCGCTCGGCCGGGCCGGGTTCGCGGGGCTGGTGGCGCTCGCCGCGCTGTTCGGCCGGCTGCGGCCCCGGCACGCGCGCAGACACGGCTACCGCGCCCCGTACCGGATGCACGCGGGGAACAACATGGCCGTCACCGCCGAGCTGTACCTGGCCGTGGGCGGGATGCCCCGGCGCCCTTCGCCGACGGACCGGCTGTTCCTGAACGCCGTACGCCGGCACACCGACCGGATCACACACTGCCGCGCGATGGTGGTGGAGAACTCGACGCGGCGGCTTCGGGCCTACGGGCTCCGGGGCACCGCCCGCTGGTACCTGGACCTGGGCAGCGGTACGCACGGAACGGACGACCCGCGCTGATGCTGGACCGACTCGAACACGCCCTGCGCGCCCGCCCCGGTCTGCCGGCGGTCCTCACCGCCGGCCGCGGCGGCGCCCCCGTGGTGCGGGCCACCCGCGGGGAACTCGCCGGGCAGGCCGACGCGTTCGCCGCCGCGCTGCACGCGCGCGGACTGCGGGCCGGGGACACCGTCGGGGTGGCGGTGCGGCCCGGACCGCGGGCCCTGGCGGTACTGCTCGCGTTGTGGCGGCTCGGGCTGCGCGGGGCGGTGCTCGACCCGGGCGCGGGGCCCGAGGTGCTGCGGGCCCGGCTGGCGCTGGCCCGGCCCGCACTGGTGCTCGCCGACGCCGCCGCGCAGGCGGTCGCGGGCTGGGCGGCGCCGCTGGCCCGGCGGGCCCGGCTGGAGCTGCCGGACCTGGCGGGCCTGGGCGGCCCGGTGGCGACCGTCGGGCGGCGGCTGCCGTGGTGCGCGCCCGCCCTGGAACGGGACGCCCCGCGCGCCGGGGTCCCGGCGCGCTTCGACGGGGACGGGGACGCGGTGATCGTGTTCACCTCCGGGACGACGTCGCGACCGCGGGCGGTGGTGCACACCCGGGCGAGCCTGGCGGCGGGCATGGAGACGGTGTCGGCGCTGTTCGCGGGCGCCCGGCCGGGCGAGCCGGTGCTCGGCGGCACCTTCTTCGTCCTGGTCCCCTCGCTCACCCGCGGCGCGCCGGTCGCGCTGCCGGCCCGCTCCCCGCGCGCGCTGGCCCGGCAGCTGGAGCGGCTCCGCCCGCAGGACACCTACCTGACGCCGCCGCAGCTGCGGGACGCGCTGGCCGCGGGGGCGGGCTTCACGGGACGGGTGTGGACGGGCTCGGCGCCGGCCGGCGCCGAGCTGCTGAACCGCGTCCGGGACGCGGGCGCCGACCAGGCCTGGGGCGTGTACGCCCTGACGGAGCTGTTCCCCGCGGCGGCCGTTGAGTCCCGCGAGAAGGCCGCCTTCACCGGCCCGGGGGACCTGGCGGGGACGCCGCTGCCGGGAGTGCGGGCCGAACGGGACGCGGGCGGGCAGCTACTGCTGGCCGGCCCGGCGGCCCGGGACCGCTACCTGGGGGAGGAACCCGAGGCGTGGGTGCGTACGGGGGACAGGGCGCGGCTGGACGGTGCCGGGCGGATCGTGCTGGAGGGCCGGTGCAAGGACATGGTGCTGCGGCGGGCGGAGAACATCTACCCGGGCCTGTACGAACCCTCCCTGCACGTGCCGGGTGTGGAACTGGGCGTGCTCGTCGGGGTGCCGGCGGACGACGGCGACGAGCGGCTGGTGGCCGTCGTCCAGCCGCGGCGCGGGGTGGCCGAACCGACGCTGCGGGCGGCCCTGTCGGAACCGCTGCGGCGGATGGGGACGGCGCGGCCCGACGCGCTGCTCTTCGCGGACGTCCCGCTCGCGGGGCGCTCGCGCAAACCGGACCGGGCTGCTGCCTCGAAGCTGGCGGCGGCCGCCCTGGACATGGGGAAGGGCGGTGTCCGGTGAACCCGGCTCTGCGGGCCCGGCGGCGTGACCGCCGGGTCTACCTGGGCGGCCACCCGCTGCTGTTCGGGCTGCTCGCCGCCACCCGCGGCCGGCCCGTACGCCGGATCGGCGGTTCCGTGCTGGTGCACGACGCGGAGGCCTACCGCGAGGCGCTGACCCGGCTGCCGCTCGACCGGACGGCGCCGGGCACCACGGGCGGCGCCGCCCGGGCCGCGCTGGAGGGCGCGGGGGGCGTGCTGTTCGACCAGGAGGGCAGCGGGCACCGGGCGGACCGGCGGGTCCTGGCCGAGCGGCTCGGCGCGGCGGGGGTCGCGGAACTGCGCGCGCTCTGGCAGCCCTTGCTCGTACGCCGGCTCCTGCCGCTGGCACGGGGCGGTGAGGTCGACGCGGTGGAGCTGGCGCGGGAACTGGCCGGGGTGGTGGTCTGCGCGCTGCTGGACTGCCCGGCCGAGCCGCGGGCCGTCGCCCGGGCGGCGGCCGAGGCGGCGGCGGCTTCGGTGCGGGGGCACCTGCCGGGACCGCCGCGGCCGGGGGCGCGGGCCGCAGCGGCCCGTACCGCGGCGCGGCTGCGGGAACTCCTCGGCGGCCCCCGGGACGACGCCCTGGCGGCGATGGTCGCGGTGGCCGCCGTCAACACGACCGTGGCGGCGCTGCCTCGGGCGGTGGCCTGGTGCGCGGACGCCGGGCTGTGGGACCAGGCGGGCGATCCGCTGCTGCGGCCGAGGCTGGTGGACGAGCTGCTGCGGGTCACGGCGGCCTCGCCGCTGCTGCCCCGGGTGGCCGCGGCGGCCGGGTCGGCCGGGGGCTGCCCGGTGCGGGCCGGGGACCGGCTGCTGCTGGTCGCGCGGCATGCCGCCGGGGCCCACCGGCGCGACCCCGACGCCCGCCGGCCGGCGCCCGCGGGCGTGGCCGCCCTGGTCTTCGGGGCGGGGCCGCACGCGTGTCCCGGGGCGCGGCTGGCACGGGCCCAACTGGACGGCGTGCTGGAGGCGCTGGCACCGTACCGGCCGGTGGTGACCCGGGCCCGGGTGGACCGGCGGGCGGCCCTTCCGGGGTGGCGCACTCTGACGGTGGGGGCGGGCGCGTGAAACTCCGTATCGCCGTGACCGGAGCGAGCGGCTTCTGCGGCGGGCACGTGGCCCGGGCGGCCGCCGCGAGCGGGGCGGAGGTGGTGTGCGTGGGCCGCCGTCCCGGGCCGGCCGGCTCCCACCGGTTCTGGGACGCGGCCCGCGCGGAGCCGGACCTGTCGGGCACGGACCTGGTGGTGCACTGCGCGGCGGCGGTCGGCGACCCCTCCCCCGGCCCGGCGGCCGAGGCCGCGATGCGGGCGGTCAACGTCGACGGCGCCGCCCGGCTGCTGCGGGCGGCGGGCGGGCGTCCGGTGGTCTGGGTCAGCAGCGCCAGCGTCTACGACCCGCACCGCGACCGCTCCCTGGTCCGCGAGGACCATCCGCGGACCGGGCAGCTGAGCGCCTACGGCCGTACCAAGGCGGCGGGCGAGGACCTGGCGCTGGCCGCCGGTGCGGTGGTGCTGCGCCCGAGGGCCGTCTACGGCCCCGGGGACACCCAGTTGCTTCCCCGGCTGCTCTCCCGCGTCCGGGCCGGGACCCTGCTGCTGCCGGGGCCGGACGTGCGGCTGAGCCTGACGGCGGTGGAGAACCTGGCCGGCGCCTGTCTGGCGGCGGCCGGCTGGGCACCGGGGGCGTACAACATCGCGGACGCACGCCCGTACTCCCGGGACGCCGCCGTCGGGGCGGTCCTGCGCGCGCACGGCATGCGGGCCCGGATCCGGCACCTCCCGCCGGGCGTGGCCGTCGCCGCGGCCCGGATCGCGGAGACGTTGTCCCGCGGGGAACCGGCCCTGAGCCGCTACGCGGTGGACCAGCTGGCCCACCCGGTGGTCCTGGACCTGACCCGGGCCCGCTCCCAGGGCTGGAGCCCGGCCCGCAGCCTGGACGACTACCTCACCGGGCAGTGCGCGCGGCGGTGACGCCCCGGACGCCGGAGCGCCGGGGGGCCCGGTTTCCCGGGCCCGCCGGCGCTCGACGGGAGCCCTGCCGCGGGTCAGTTCTCCGTCGGGGACAGCCGCAGGGAGATGCTGTTGATGCAGTACCGCTGGTCGGTGGGCGTCGGGTAGCCCTCGCCTTCGAAGACGTGGCCCAGGTGGGAGCCGCACTTCGCGCAGCGGACCTCGGTACGGACCATGCCGTGCGAGGTGTCCGCGATCAGCTCGACCGCGTCGGTGTCCTTCGGGTCGTAGAAGGACGGCCAGCCGCAGTGCGACTCGAACTTCGTGTCGGAACGGAACAGCTCGGCGCCGCACGCCCGACAGGAGTAGACGCCTTCCGTCTTGGTGTCGGTGTACTCACCACGGAAGGCCGGTTCGGTGCCCGCGAGACGCAGCACCTGGTACTCGGACGGGGTCAGCTCCGCCTGCCACTGCTCGTCCGTCTTCTCGACCTCGTACGCCATGACGTTCCCGCTCCCTCTGGCCTTCAGCTCGACAGGCGGGCGAGGATCTGCGGTCCCAGATCCGTGACGTCGCCCGCGCCCATGGTGAGAACGAGATCACCGGGCTTGGCCATTCCCGCGATGACGTCGGCGACGGCGTCCTTGTCGTGCTCGGCCGCGACGTCGGCGCCCGCGGTCCGGGCCGCTTCGATGATGAGCTCGCTCGTGACGCCGGGCAGCGGGTCCTCGCGGGCCGGGTAGATGTCCAGCACCACGGAGGCGTCCGCCAGGGCCAGGGCCAGGCCCATCTCCTTGCCGAGTTCCTGCGTGCGGGAGAAGAGGTGGGGCTGGAAGACGACGAGGATGCGCGAGTCCCCGGCGGCGCCGCGGATGGCCTCCAGGTCCGCGGTCATCTCCGTGGGGTGGTGCGCGTAGGAGTCGATGACCTGCACGCCCGCGGCCTCTCCCTTGAGCTGGAGGCGGCGCTTGACGCCGGTGTACTTGCCGAGGGCGGAGGCGAGGTTGTGCGCCGGGATGCCGAGCGCGACACCGGCGGCCAGGGCGGCGACGGCGTTGTGCGCGTAGTGCCGGCCGGGGACGGAGACGGTGAAGGTGAGCATCCGCCCTCCCCCGGCCTCCGGCCCGGGGGACCCCAGGACCACGGTGACCTCGCTGGTCAGGCCGCGCGGGGTGATCTTCGTGATCCGGACGTCGGCGCCGGCCTCCTCGCCGTACGTGACGACCCGCAGCCCCTCCCGGCCGGCCACCCGGGCGGCGATCTCGGCCGCACCGGCCTGGCCGTGGGCGACGACCAGGGTGCCGCCGGGGACGACCTTCGAGACGAAGGTCTCGAAGGACTCGTAGATCTCCTCCATCGACGCGTAGTTCGCGTGGTGGTCGAGCTCCGCGTTGAGGATGATCGCGACCTGCGGGGCGTACTTGTGGAAGCTGCGGTCGCTCTCGTCCGCCTCGGCCACGAAGATGTCGCCCTCGCCGTGGTGGGCGTTGGACCCCGGGGCGTCGAGGTCGCCGCCGATGGCGTAGGAGGGGTCCAGGCCCAGGGCCGACAGGGACACCGCCAGCATGGAGGTGGTGGTGGTCTTGCCGTGCGTGCCCGCCACCGCGATCGGCCGCAGGCCGTCCATCAGGCCGGCCAGGGCGTCGGATCGGTGCACGACCGGGATGCCCAGTTCGGCGGCGCGGGCCAGCTCGGGGTTGTCGGCGCGAATGGCGCTGGAGACGACCACGCAGGTGGAGTCGTCCGCGAGGTGGCCGGCGGCGTGCCCGACGTGCACCGTGGCGCCGTGGGCGCGCAGCGCCTGGGCGGTCTCGGAGTCACGGGCGTCACTGCCGGCCACCCGCGCACCGCGCTGGGCGAGGATCTTCGCGATGCCGGACATGCCGGCTCCGCCGATGCCGATGAAGTGGGGCCGTTCCATGGCGGTCGGCAGGCCGGGCTTCATTCAGGTCGCTCCAGGAATCGATTGCTAGGGGTGAGCCGGGGCCAGCCTATTCGTTGTGGGCGAACAGCTTGAGCACCGGAACGCCGACCTTGTGCCGCGCGCGGGAGGCCCAGTCGCGGTGGAAGAACTCCTCGACGAAGTGCGGCGCGGTCAGCACGATCACCTCGTCGGCCCCGGTCTCGTCCACGACGGCCTTGAGCCGGTCCAGGGGGTGGTCCTCGACGAGCTGGCCGACGGCCTTGGCGCCCTTTCTGCGCAGGGCTTCCAACGAGTGTTCGAGGGCCTGGGCGGCGGGGCGGCGGGCGGCGGTGCCCTCCGGCTCGTCACCCTCGTGGAGCGCCTCGGGGAGCTCGCCGAGCGCGACGTCGTCGATGGCGCGCAGCAGCCTGTCCTGGTCCCCCCTCGGTTGCATGAGGACGAGGAACGACACCTCGTCGTCTCCGTGCAGGGTGGTGACGAAGTCCACGTCCACCGGGGTCAGCGGCTGCTCGATCATCAATACGCTCGTGAACACGGACGCCCTCTCCTTCATGGGCCGAGGCCGGGGGGCCGGCCTCTGCGGAAACCATCCTGCCCCGCTCTCGCGCGGGCTTGCGCGGATATCTCTGCCCAGGTATGTGCCCACCGGAAGCAAAGCGGAACGGCGAATTCCGCCCCTTGTTCAGATTCGACGGTAACTGGTGAAGAGGAACCCGGCCTCCTCCAGCACACCGGCCGCCGCGAGCCGGTGCGGAACCGTGACGGAGGGGCCTCCGGCGATGCGCTGGGCACCGCCCGCCGTGAGCATCGGGGAGATCGTCAGGCACAGCTCGTCCAGCACGTCGGCGGCCACGAACTGCCCCAGCAGTCGGGGTCCGCCCTCGGTGAGCTGGCGGCGCAGTCCGCGCGCGGCGAGTTCCCCGACCGCCCGTGCGGGGTCGACGGCCGCCCCGTCGCCCGCGACCACCACCTCGGCCCCGGCCGCGGATGCCTGCGCCACCCGGTCGGCGGGGGCGGCGGCGCCGGTGACGACCAGCGTGGGCACGAGGGGGGAGGTGAACAGGGGCAGGGAGAAGTCCAGGTCCATGCTCGCCGTGATCACCGCGATGGCGGCCGCCGGGCCCTGGCCCGCGGCGCTGCGCCGCTCCGCGAAGGCCGCCCGGGCCCGTGCCGGGCGGTAGCCCTCCTGGCGAACCGTTTCCGCGCCGACGACGATCACGTCCGCCAGCGCGCGCAGGGTGCCGAAGACCTGCATGTCGGTCTCGCTGGAAATGGGCTGCGAGCGGCCGTCGTGCTGGGCGGCTCCGTCGAGGGTCGAGACCATGTTGGCCCGCAGCCAGTGGCCGTCGGGGCCGAGCGCGGGGTACGCGTAGGCCTCCGCGAGCTCGTCCGGCGACCACGGCCGGTCGCTCCGGTCTGCTGATGTCTGATCGGTCACAGGGAACAGGCGTCGCATCGATGCAGTGTGCCACGGCCCGTAGAGTTAAGGGCTGTGTCAACCTCTCTCACGACCTCCGGTCAGGCCTCCGGGCGGCAGCCGATAGCCGACGCGGGTCCCCAGGCCCTGTGTGCCCGGGCCCCCCGCGTGCCCGCCGAACGGCTGGTCGCCGAGATGGTGCCGCCGCCGCGTTTCGACTCGGTGCGCTTCGACACCTACGAACCCGACCCCACCCAGCCCAGCCAGCGCGAGGCCGTCACCGTGCTCAGCGCCTTCGCCGCGGGACTGGGCGGGGCGCACGCCAGCGGGTCCGGCAGGCGGCGCTGGTTCTCGAAGAAGCCCGCTGCCCCGGCCGCCGCCCCCGGCGGGGTCTACCTCGACGGCGGCTACGGCGTCGGCAAGACGCACCTGCTGGCCTCGCTGTGGCACGCGACCCCGGCCGAGCCCGCGCTGAAGGCCTTCGGCACCTTCGTGGAGCTGACCAACCTGGTGGGCGCGCTCGGCTTCCAGCAGACCGTGCAGACCCTCGGCGGCCACCGGCTGCTGTGCATCGACGAATTCGAGCTGGACGACCCGGGTGACACCGTGCTGGTGTCCTCGCTGCTGAGCCGGCTCGTCGAGCAGGGCGTGGCGCTGGCCGCGACCTCCAACACGCTGCCCGGCAAGCTCGGCGAGGGCCGGTTCGCGGCGGCCGACTTCCTGCGGGAGATCCAGGGCCTGTCGGCGCACTTCCGGCCACTGCGGATCGACGGCCAGGACTACCGGCACCGCGGGCTCCCGGAGGCGCCGGCGCCGTTCTCGGACGAGCAGGTGGCCAAGGCCGCGTACGCGACGCCGGGCGCGAGCCTCGACGACTTCCCCGGGCTGCTGGAACACCTGGCGAAGGTGCACCCGAGCCGCTACGGAGCGCTGACGGACGGGATATCCGCGGTGTGCCTGACCGATGTCGGCCCCGTCCCGGACCAGTCGACGGCGCTGCGGCTGGTGGTCCTGGCCGACCGGTTGTACGACCGCGAGATACCGGTCCTCGCCTCGGGCGTGCCGTTCGACCGCCTGTTCAGTGAAGAAATGCTCAACGGGGGCTATCGGAAGAAGTACTTCCGCGCCATATCCCGGCTCACCGCCCTGGCACGCGACGCGAAGGGGCTGGTGGCCCAGTAGGTTGGGTGGCGCCGGGCCGTTCGCGCGTACGGATCGTCATGCGTACGGCCGGTCCGGTCGTTTCCCACTTCTGCGAAGGGATCCACCATGGCCACCACGCGTACCGCCCACACCAACTGGGAGGGCAACCTCCTCAAGGGCGGCGGTGTCGTCACCCTCGACTCCTCGGGTCGGGGTTCGTTCGACGTCTCCTGGCCCTCGCGCGCCGAGGCCGCGAACGGCAAGACGAGCCCGGAAGAGCTGATCGCCGCGGCGCACTCCAGCTGCTACTCGATGGCCCTCTCGCACGGCCTCGACGGTGCGGGCACCCCGCCCACCCGGGTGGAGACCAAGGCCGACGTGACGTTCCAGCCGGGTGAGGGCATCACCGGCATCCATCTGACGGTGCGCGCCGAGGTTCCGGGGCTGGATGCCGAAGCCTTCGCGGCCGCCGCCGAGGACGCGAAGAAGAACTGCCCGGTCAGCCAGGCCCTGACGGGCACGACGATCACCCTGAGCGCCGAGCTGATCTGACGCCGCTCGCGGTGCGGCCGGTCGCTCGCGGTGGCGGACCCCCGCACGGCCGGCCGGCCCGCCGTGCGCCGCCGTCCCCGATGCCGGATGATCGACGGAGTCGACTGATCGGGGTGGACGGCGGTGGCGAAGGAGAAGAACGGCGCTCGGCGGACCACGAAGGCCGGGTCGCCGCCCGCCCTGCGCGAGTTGCTGCGCGTCCCGGCCGGCCGGGTCGACCTCGGCGCCGTCGACGCGTCCTCGACGCCGGGCGGCCCCTCCCGCAAGGCGGACGGCGTGGCCGACACGGCCAGGATGGCCGGGCCGCTCGCCTCGCTCCAGGAACGGCTGTACGCCGCGAGCACCGCGGGTGACCGGCGCCGGCTCCTGCTCGTCCTCCAGGGCATGGACACCAGCGGCAAGGGCGGCACGGTCAAGCACGTGATCGGTTCCTTCAACCCTTCGGGCTGCCGGGTCCAGGCCTTCAAGGCACCCACCCCGGAGGAACGGAGCCACCCCTTCCTGTGGCGCGTGACGAACGCCCTGCCCCGGCCCGGGGAGATCGGCATCTTCGACCGCTCGCACTACGAGGACGTGCTGATCGCCCGCGTCCGCGAACTGGTTCCCCCCGGGACGCTGGACCGGCGCTACGAAGAGATCAACCGGTTCGAGGAGTCGCTCGCCGAGGACGGCGTGACCGTGGTGAAGGTCTTCCTCCACCTCTCTTACGAGGAGCAGCGCGAGCGGCTGCTGGCCCGGCTCGACGACCCGTCCAAGCACTGGAAGTTCAACCCGGGCGACATCGACGAGCGGGCGCTGTGGCCGGCCTACCGGCGTGCCTACGAGCTGGCGCTGGAGCGCTGCTCCACGGATGCCGCGCCCTGGTACGTCGTACCCGCCGACCGCAAGTGGTACCGGAACTGGGCCGTCGGCAAGCTCTTGGCGGAGCATCTGGAGGCCATCGGTCCGCGCTATCCGAGTGCTGATTTCGACGTAGCCGAGTGCCGCGCACGTCTACTTGCCACATAGTCGGATATTTTGCCTGGCGTGACCCTCTCCGTAGCAGTGCGCAAAGCCGCGGCCGTGGCCGCCCTCGGTGCCGCCCTCGCCGGCTGCGGGGCCGGCAGCGGCTCGCCGAAGCCCGCCAACGAAGCCCGGATGGGCACCCCGGCGGCTCGCCCCTCGGTCTCCCCGTCCGTCGGCGCCCCGGACCCGCCGAAGGCCGGCGCGCCGGCCGCCGTTCCGGTGCTGCCGCCCGGCCCGAACGGACTGACGCCGGTCTTCGAACGGGCGAAGCAGCGCACGGACAAGACGGTGGCACTGACCTTCGACGCGGACATGACTTCCGATCAGGGGCCGCGCGCCGCCTCGGGGGAACGTTTCGACAACCCGCAGCTGATCTCGTCCCTGCGCGCCCTCAAGGTGCCCGCCACCATCTTCATGACCGGCCGCTGGGCGGAGGAGTACCCGGACCAGGCGAAGGCCATCGGCACCGATCCCGACTTCGAGATCGCCAACCACTCGTACAGCCACCACGCCTTCAAGTCCCCCTGCTACGGGCTCCCCGCGCTCGACGCCGCCGCCGCGAGGGCCGACGTGGACCGGGCCTTCGGCGCGTTCCGGAAGGCGGGTGCGGTCAACACCGTCCCCTACTTCCGCTTCCCCGGCGGCTGCTACGACGACCAGGCGCTGCGGGCGCTGTCCCCGGCGAAGGTGACGGCCGTGCAGTGGGACGTGGTCAGCGGTGACGCCTTCGCCAAGGACCCCGACGCGGTGGCGGAGCAGGTGCTGGCCGGGGTCAAGCCTGGCTCGGTGGTGGTCATGCACTGCACGCGCAGCGCCGCCCCGGTCACCGAGGAGGCGGTCCGCAAGGTGGTCCCGGAGCTGCGCAAGCGCGGCTACCGCTTCGTGAAGGTCTCCGACCTGATCGGGAAGTAGCCCGGGCCCTTGCCGGCCAGGGCCGTTCAGTGCGCCGCGGTCACCTCGGTGACCTCGCTGGGGCGGACGATGACGAAGCCCTCGCCGCTCAGCTTGAGCTGCACGGCCTCCCCGGAGCCGCCGCGGATCATCGACCCGATCGACTGGGAGCGGTGCAGCCCGGTCTCCAGGGCGGCGCTCCAGCCGACCACCGCGTCCGTGTCCACGTACACCGGCGCCTGCGCGGTGACCGGGATGATGATCGGGTTGCCCTCGCAGATGACCGCGAGCTTGCCGGTGCCGGTGAACAGGCTGTTGAACAGCCCGCCGCCGGTCATGCCCGCGCCCTTGACCATCCGGATCTCGTAGGAGAGCGACGGGTCGAAGCACAGGACGTTGCGCCCGTTGATGGTGAGGGCGTCGCCGGGCTCGAACTCGACGATGAAGCAGTTCGCGGCCTGGTGGGCGAACCACGCCTCGCCCTGGCCGCGCACCGACATCAGGGCCAGCCCCTCGCCGGTCACGGCGCGCTTGAGCATGCCGCCTATGCCCTGCCCCTTGCGCTCGAACTGGAGGTTGCCGCGGAAGGCGACCATCGAGCCCTGGCGGGCCAGCATCTCCCCGTTGACGGTGTACTTGACGGACTTCGCGTTCTGGAGGGTCATCCCCGCTGCGGCGGCGGGCTGAACCAGGTTCTCGGACGCGAAAAGATCACTCTTCATGGGCCCGATCCTCGCCCGGGCGCCACCCCTGCGGCATCCTCCTGAAGTCGGAGGCTGGCAGACTGGGCCGGATGAGCACCGAGGACACCCAGGCCCCCCAGGACACCGCCCCCGTGCCGGCCGTGGGGGCCGACAGCCCCTTCCGCAAGGAGCACGCGGCCCGCGACGGGGCCCCCCAGTTCGTGCTGCCGCTGGTCGTGCGGATCGAGAAGACCGCACCGCCCGCCAGGACCGACGCGCTGGAGACGGCGGCCCGCGCGGTGCTCGTGCTGCTGACCGACGAACGCTCGCACGGCGAGGGCGAGTGGGCCGGGGCCGTCCGCGACTGGCAGGACGCCCGGATCCGCAAGGTGGTCCGGCGGGCCCGCGGGGCGGAGTGGCGCAAGGCCGGGACCCTGCCCGGGATCACGGTCCGCGGTGCCGGCCCGTCGGGTGCGCAGACCGAGGTACGGGTCTTCCCGCCGGTGCCGCTCGACGGCTGGCCCAAGGAGCTGGCCAAGCTCCAGGTGTCGGGCACCGACCTCGACGATCCGGAACCGGCCGCTCCGGCGGCGCCGGGCGTGCCCGTGCTGTGGCTCAACCCGGACCTGGACATGTCGGCCGGCAAGGCGATGGCCCAGGCCGGGCACGCGGCGCAGTTGGCGTGGTGGGAGCTGACCCCGGCGGAGCGCGGCGCCTGGCGGGACTCCGGTTTCCCGCTGGCCGTACGGACGGCCCCGCGCGAGCGGTGGGCGGAGCTGAGCGGGAGCGGGAGCGGGCTGCCGGTGGTGCGGGACGCGGGGTTCACGGAGATCGCGCCGGGCTCCTGCACGGTGGTCTCGGACCATCCGGCGCTGCGGGCGCGGCTGTAGCCCGGCGAGCGGCAGCGCCCGGGCCCGGAAACCCGGCGCCGGCCCCGGCGGAACCTCAAATGTAGCTCTGAACGTCCCCTCCGGCGGGTTGGGCGGACTCCGCCGGGGCCATCACATCGGCGAAGGACCGATGGAAGGGGGCGGGGGGACATGAAGCCCGTGGCACACCTGGGGGTGGGCATCGGCTGGCGGCCCGAGATCGCGGAAGCGGTGGAACGGCTGCCGGGCCTGGACTGGGTCGAGGTGGTGGCGGAGAACATCTGCCCCGGGCACCTGCCGGCCCCGCTGACCCGGCTGCTGGAGCGCGGCGTGCGCGTCGTCCCGCACGGGGTCTCGCTGGGCCTCGGCGGCGCCGACCGCCCGGACGCCGGGAAGCTGGCCGCGCTCGGGGAGCGGGCCGTGGCGCTGGGCGCGCCGCTGGTCACCGAGCACATCGCGTACGTACGCACCTCCTCGCCGGCCCTGGAGGCCGGGCACCTGCTGCCCGTGCCGCGGACCCGGGAGGCACTGGACGTGCTCTGCGAGAACGTCCGGATGGCGCAGGACGCACTGCCCGTGCCGCTGGCGCTGGAGAACATCGCCGCGCTGTTCCCGTGGCCCGGGGACGAGCTGACGGAGGCCCGGTTCCTGACCGAGCTGGTGGAGCGCACCGGGGTGCGGCTGCTCATCGACGTGGCGAACCTCCACACCAACCGGGTGAACCGGGGCGAGGACCCGGCTGCGGTGCTGGACGCGATCCCGCTGGAGGCGCTGGCGTACGTGCACGTCGCCGGGGGCGTGGAGCGGAACGGGGTGTGGCACGACACGCACGCGCACCCCGTGCCGGGGGTGGTGCTGGACGTACTCGCGCAGCTGCGGGAACGGGTGGAGCCGGCCGGGGTCCTGCTGGAGCGGGACGACGACTTCCCGCCGGAGGGCGAGCTGGCGGCGGAACTCCGGGCCGTGCGTGGGGTGCTGGCCGCCGCGCCCGCCCCGTCGAGGCCGGGTCCGGCTCCCCGGGAACCGGGCCCGGAGGCCGTGCAGGCCCCCGTGACGGACGGGGTCCGGATCCGGCTCGGGCTGCGGCAGGCCGCGCTGCTGTCGGCGCTCGTGGCGGGCACTCCCGTACCGGAGGGCTTCGACCGGCAGCGGATCCGGGTGCAGGCCAGGGCGCTGGCCGCCAAGCGGGCGTCGGTGGTGGCGAAGCTGGCCCCGGAGCTGCCGGCCCTCCTGGGCGGCGGGGACGCGTACCGCACCGCGTTCCTCGGATACGCCCGCGGCCGCCCCATGACGGCCGGATACCGCCGGGACGCGCTGGACTTCGCCGAGCACCTGCTGATCCGGAACCTCCCGGCCGACCCGGCCGCCCGCCGCCGGCTCACCGCCTGGTGGCGGGAGCGGGCCGGGGCGCGGCCGCTGGGCCGGGTCGCGCGCTGGGCGCGGGCGCTCGTCGGGAAGGCCGCGTGAACGCGCTCGCCGTGGCGGTCTGGCTCGCCGTGGCCGCCTCCACCGTGCTGCTCTTGCGCGGCCCGGGCGGCAGACGGTCCGCGTCGTCCGGCCCGGCGGCGTACCTGCACGACCTGTCCGAGGCCGCGTTCCTGGCGGGCGGGCCGGGAGCGGTCGTCGACAGCGCGCTCGTCTCGCTGCTGTGCGACGGCCGGCTGGTCGTCGGCGGCCCGGGCATCGTGCACGCCAGGCCCGGGGTGCGGGCCGCCGACGTAGCCGAGCGCGCCGTGCTCCAGGCCCTGGTGCAGGCGCCCTCCGGATGGCTGTACCGGGTGCGGTACGCGGCCATGGCCGACCCGGCCGTGCAGGAGACGGGGGACGCCCTGGCCGGCCGGGGGCTGATCACCGTGCCCGGTTCGGGGCGCGGGCGACGCCGCTGGGGGCTGGTCCAGGCGGTGGTGTGCGCGCTGCTGGTGCCGCCGTCGATGGTGCTGACCTTCGTGGCGTGGGATTCGGATGCCGAATTCCAGGTGCCCTTCATCTGCGAGGTGTTGCCCGTTCTGGTGGCCGGGTTCGGCTTCGGCATCGCCGGCGCCCGGCGCGCCCGTCGGCGGATCACCCCGGCGGGGCGGGAGGCGCTGGGCGCGATGCGGGCCCGGTACGCGGGCGACCACACCCCGCGGGTCCGGACGGCCCTGTTCGGGCTGCGCGGGCTGCGCGACCCGTACCTGCGGCAGCAGTTGGTGCCGGCCGCCCGCGGTACCCGTCTGGCCGCGGCGCAGGCGGGCGCGCGGCGGACCGCCGGTTCCGGCTCGTCCGGCTCGGGCGCCGAGTTCGCGCCGCTCGTGTGGTGCGCGGCGACCGACGGCGGGAGCCCCGGCTGCGGCTCGTCCGGGTCCAGCTGCTCCTCGGGCTCCAGCTGCTCGTCCGGGTCCAGCTGCTCGTCCGGCTCCAGCTGCTCGTCCGGGTCCAGCTGCTCCTCGGGCTCCAGCTGCTCCAGCAGTTCCTGACGGCCCGTCCGGCCAGGCGCGCCGAGAGCCGCCGGGGCCGGCCGGTCCGCCGTGGACCACGGCGCGCCCCCGCGCGCTCAGCCCGCGCGGGGCAAGGGCGCCAGGGGCGGCTTCCGGCCGAGGTGGGTACGGCAATGGGGGGAGGCCGGACGACACCCGGGCCGGGGTGCTGTACAAGGGGCCGCCGGTCGGCATCTCATCGGACCAGCCGATGAGATGAGAGGGCCGCCATGCGCAGGAAGCTCACCCGACGCGCGCTCACCGCGGCGGTCCTCGGCCTCGCCCTGGCCGGTCCCGTCCCCGCCCGGGCGGCCGACGGGGACGCCGAGTCGGCCGGGGCCGAGCTCGTCGCCCACGACCCGCCGCCGCTCGCCTTCGGGCCCTGCCCCGAAGTTGAGGCACTGCCGGACCCCGTCCGGTGCGCGACGTTGCGCGTCCCCCTCGACTACGCCCGCCCCGCCGGCCCCCGGATCTCCCTCACCGTCAGCCGCGTCCCGGCCACCGGCAGCGGCGGAGCGGCCCGCCAGGGCGCCCTCGTCTACAACCCGGGCGGCCCCGGTGCCTCCGGGATGGCGTTCCCGCTCTTCGGCGGCCTGCCCGCCTGGGAGCGCGTCGCCGCCGCCTACGACCTCGTCGGTTACGCCCCGCGCGGGGTCGGCCGCTCCGCCCCGCTGTCCTGCCAGGACCCCGCCGCCCGCGCCCAGGCGCCCGCGCAGGTCCCGGCCGAACCCTCACCCGCGTACAAGCGGCAACGGCTCGCCGCCGCCCGGGCCTACGCCCGCGGCTGCGCCCGGCGGGCCGGCGCCGCCCTGCCGTACTACACGACCCTGAACAACGTCCGCGACCTGTACGTGCTGCGCGCCGCGCTCGGCGAACCGGAGCTGAACTTCCTGGGGGCCTCGTACGGCACCTACCTGGGGGCCGTCTACGCCACCCGCTACCCGGGCCACCTGCGCCGGATGGTCTTCGACTCGGCGGTCGACCCGGACCCGCACCGCGTCTGGTACCGCAACAACCTCGACCAGGGCCCCGGCTTCGAGCGCCGCTGGTACGACTTCCGCGCCTGGGCCGCCCGGCACCACGCCGCGTACGGCCTCGGCAGCACCGCGGAGGCCGTGCTCGGCGCCTACGAACGCGTCCGGAGCGCGGTGGCCCGTACCCCCGCCGGCGGGGTGGTGGGGACGGGCGAACTCCATGCCGCCTTCCTCCAGACGGTGTACTACGACGACGTCTGGCCGGACCGGGCCCGGGCGCTGGCCGCCTTCCTGCGCGGCGACCCGGGCCCGCTGACGCAGCAGGCCGCGCCGGATCCGGCCCGCGGGGCCGCCGTGGAGAACGCGACGGCCGTGTACACGGCGGTGCTGTGCAACGACGCCGACTGGCCGGCCGACTGGGCGACCTGGGACCGGGACAACACCGCGGTGGCGCGCCGGGCGCCCTTCGAGACCTGGGCGAACGCGTTCCTCAACCTGCCCTGCGCCTCCTGGCCGGTGCGCGAGCGGCAGCGCCCGGTGGACGTGCGGGCCGGGCCGCAAGGGCTCCCCCGCACCCTGATCGTGGCGGCGGAACGGGACGGGGCGACCCCCTACCCCGGCGCGCTCGGACTCCAGCGGCGGCTCGGCCCGCGGGCCGCGCTGGTCACGGAGCAGGGGGCCGGTCACCACGGGGTGTCCGGCGGCCGCAACGACTGCGTCGACGGGCACGTGGAGCGGTACTTGCTGACGGGTGACACCCCGGGGCGGCGTGCCACGTGTGCGCCGCATCCGGAGCCCGCACCGGTGTCGCTGGACGAGCGGGCGGCGGGCACCCCGGGGAATGCTCCCAGGGCGCTGCTGCCGCCTGTCGTCTGAACTTCCGGGCGGGGTCTCCGGCTGCGTCGATTCGGGGGCGGGGCCTCCCGATCACCGGCGGCCGCCCCCAAGTCACGGGGGCACTGCGCCGGTCCTTCCCCCCAGGGGAGGTATCAGGCGAGCCCGGCCACCAGATCGGCGACGGACTTGCGGCGTCCGGTGTAGAAGGGCACCTCTTCCCGGACGTGCATACGGGCCTCGGAAGCACGCAGGTGACGCATGAGGTCGACGATGCGCCACAGCTCGTCGGCCTCGAAGGCCAGCAGCCACTCGTAGTCGCCGAGCGAGAACGAGGCGACGGTGTTGGCCCGCACGTCGGGGTAGCCGCGGGCCATCTTGCCGTGGTCGGCGAGCATCCGGCGGCGGTCGTCGTCGGGCAGCAGGTACCAGTCGTACGAGCGCACGAAGGGGTACACGCTGACGTACTCGCGCGGGTTCTCGTCGGCCAGGAACGCCGGGATGTGCGACTTGTTGAACTCGGCCGGGCGGTGCAGGGCCATGTTCGACCAGACCGGCTCCAGGGCGCGCCCGAACTTGGTGCGGCGGAAGAGGTTGTAGGCGGTCTGCAGCTCGTCCGCCGTCTCCGCGTGCCACCAGATCATGATGTCCGCGTCGGCCCGCAGGCCGGAGACGTCATAGGTGCCGCGGACGGTGATGTCCTTGGCGGCCAGTTGATCGAAGAGTTCCTGGACCTCGTCGGCGAAGCCGGTGCGGTCCTCCGGGAGAACGTCCTTCAGCTTGAAGACGGACCACAGGGTGTAGCGAATGACCTCGTTCAGGTCCTTCGCCTTCTTCCCCGCGTTGGGAATCTTCTCTGGTGCAGTCATGTGCCTATTGTCCCGTGTGCTGATCAGTGGTCTGTGCCAGGGGTGCCGAACGTGCCCCCGAGTGCGCCGAGCACCACGTCGGCGGCCTTGTCGGCGCTCGCGACGCACGCCGGGATCCCCACCCCGTCGTAGAGCGCACCGCACACCGCGAGGCCCGGCAGGGCGGCGACGGCGGACCGGATCCGGGCGACCCGGGCGAGGTGGCCGACGGGGTACTGGGGCAGGCCGCCGTCCCAGCGGGTGACGGTGGAGGCGACCGGGCGGGCCGCGAGGCCCACGGCCTCGCCGAGGTCCCGCAGCGAGACCTCGACCAGCTCGGCGTCCTCGCGCTCCAGCACGGTCTCGTCGCCGTAGCGGCCGACGGACGTGCGCAGCAGGAAGAGGTCCGGGTCGGCGCCCGACCAGGCCCACTTGTTGCTGGAGAAGGTGGAGGCCTTGACGGTGCGGCCGTCGACGGGCGGCACAAGGAACCCGCTGGCGCCGCCGGCGGTGATCCCGGGCGGCAGGTCGGAGCGCCGGAAGGCCATGGTCACCAGGGCCATCGAGGCGTACTCGACGCCGCGCAGCTCCGCGGCGGCCGCGGGCGCGAGCGCGTCGAGCAGCCGGGCGGCGGGTCCGGCGGCGGTGGCCAGGACCACGCCGTCGGCCTCGATGACCTCGGATCCGGCGACCACGCGCCAGCCTGCGGGGGTACGCAGGACCTCCTGCACCGGACGGCCGGTGTGCAGGCCGGCTCCGGCAGCCCGGCACGCTTCGGCCACGGCGAGCGGGAGCCGTCCGATGCCGCCCTCGATGCCGGCGAAGACCGGACCGGCCGCCTGGGGCAGTGCCGCCGCCCGGCGCTGCAGTTCCCGTACGCCCTCGCCCAGCAGCGCGTGCGTGCGGGCGGCCTCGTAGAGCTGCGGCACGGCGGCCCGCATCGAGATCCGGTAGGCGTCGCCTGCGTAGACCCCGCCGAGCAGCGGTTCCACCAGCCGGTCGACGACCTCGCGGCCGAGGCGGGCGGCGACGTACTCGCCGACGGCGACGTCCTCGCCGATCTCGGCGGGCGGCAGCGTCGGCTCGGCCCCGATCCGGGCGAGGCCTTCGGCGGAGAGCACCCCGGAGGCGGCGAGGGGGGCCAAGTCGCCCGGGACGCCCATGACATGGCCGCGCGGCATGGGCCGCAGCGCGCCCCGGGTCCACAGCCTGGCGGTGGCGGTGGCCGGCGCCTGGAGCGCGTCGCCGAGCCCCACGGCGCGGGCCAGGGCCACGCCTTCCGGGCGGCGGGCGAGCATGGATTCGGCGCCGAGGTCGACGGGGGCCCCGGCCAGCTCTCCGGCGTACAGCTTGCCGCCGAGGCGCGGGCCGGCCTCCAGCAGCGTGACGCGGACGCCGTCGCCGAGCAGCCGGTGGGCGACCGCGAGGCCGGCGATGCCACCGCCGATGACGACGACGTGACCGGGGGTCCCCGGCCGGTCCGTACGCATGTCCGCTTCGTGCATGGACACATCGTCGCAGACCGATCAACGGGGCCGGACGCCTCCTCCCCGGGTCCGGCGGCCGGGAACGGAACACGCATTCGGCCGTTCGCCCGTAGCGTGTCCTGCACGTGACGGTGGCGCAGGCGGAGGACGGTGCGGACGATGGCAGCGGAACGACTGGTGGTGGTCGGCGGCGACGCGGCGGGGATGGCCGCCGCTTCCCAGGCCCGGCGGTTGAAGGGACCGGCGGAGCTCACGATCACCGCGTTCGAGCGCGGGCACTTCACCTCGTACTCGGCGTGCGGCATCCCGTACTGGATCGGCGGACGGGTCAGCGACCGGGACGACTTGATCGCCCGCACCCCGCAGGAGCACCGGGCCCGGGACATCGACCTGCGCACCCGCACGGAGGTCGTCGAACTCGACCTCGCCGGGCAGCGGGTCCGCGCCCGGGACCTCGAATCGGGCGCCGAGGAATGGACGGGGTACGACAAGCTCGTGCTGGCGACGGGCGCCCGCCCGGTCCGCCCGCGGCTGCCCGGCATCGGCGCGCACGGGGTGCACGGGGTGCAGACCCTGGACGACGGGCAGCGGCTGATGGACACCCTGGAGCGGACCGCGGGCCGCAGGGCGGTCGTGGTCGGGGCCGGCTACATCGGGGTGGAGATGGCGGAGGCCCTGGTGGTGCGGGGCTACGAGGTGACCGTGCTGCACCGGGGGGAGCAGCCGATGGCCACCCTGGACCCGGACATGGGCGCGCTGGTGCACGGCGCGATGAACCGCATGGGCATCCGTACGGTGGCCCGGGCCGAGGTGGCGAAGATCCTCACGGACGAGGAGGGCCGGGCCGTGGCGGTGGCCACGGCGTCGGGTGCGGAGTACCCGGCGGACGTGGTCGTGCTGGGCATCGGGGTCGAGCCGCGTACCGCCCTGGCCCGGGCGGCGGGGCTGCCGCTGGGCGAGTCGGGCGGGCTGCTGACGGACCTGTCGATGCGGGTCCGGGGCCACGAGAACATCTGGTCGGGCGGCGACTGCGTGGAGGTCCTGGACCTGGTGGCGGGCCGCAACCGGCACATCCCGCTGGGCACGCACGCCAACAAGCACGGCCAGGTGATCGGCTCGGGCGTGGGCGGCGGCTACGCGACGTTCCCGGGGGTGGTGGGCACGGCGGTGAGCAAGGTGTGCGAGCTGGAGATCGCGCGTACGGGCCTGCGCGAGAAGGACGCGCTCTCGGCGGGCCTGCGCTTCGTGACGGCGACGATCGAGTCGACCACCACGGCGGGCTACTACCCGGGCGCGGCGAAGATGACGGTCAAGATGCTGGCGGAGCGCCGTACGGGCCGGCTGCTCGGCGTCCAGATCGTCGGCGGCGCGGGCTCCGCGAAGCGGGTGGACATCGCGGCGGTGGCCCTGACGGCGGGGATGACGGTGGACCAGGTGGTGTCCCTGGACCTCGGCTACGCACCGCCGTTCTCGCCGGTCTGGGACCCGATCCTGGTGGCGGCCCGCCGTGCGGTCGGCGCGGTGCGGGCGGCGGACGCGTAGGCGGCCCTGCGGGGCCGGCGCCTCAACCGCCGGCGGGGCTGGTCCTTCCAGCCCGTCCGGCGTTTGAGGACCGGGTCCGGGCGGAGCCCGGTGAACGGAGGAAGGGCGGGGCCGGGCCGGCTCCGCGCAGCGGTCCCTCCGCTCCGCCCGGACAGGACTAGCGCTGCGTGCGGGTGTGGACGTAGTCCACGAGGCGGGTCAGGGCGTCCGGGTCCGTGGTCGGCAGGACGCCGTGCCCGAGGTTGAAGACGTGGCCCTCCAGGCCGGCCGCGGCCGCCAGGACCTCGTCCGTCTTGGCCCGCACCGCGTCCTCGGTGGAGAACAGCACCGCCGGGTCCAGGTTGCCCTGGAGCGCCTTGCCGGGGCCGACGCGGCGGGCGGCCTCGTCGAGCGCGACCCGGTAGTCGACGCCCACGACGTCCGCGCCGGCCTCGCCCATCAGGCCGAGCAGCTCGCCCGTGCCCACGCCGAAATGGATGCGCGGGACCCCGTACGAGGCGACCGACTGCAAGACCTTCGCCGACGCCGGCATCACCGAGCGCCGGTAGTCCGCCGGGGCCAGCGCGCCGACCCAGGAGTCGAAGAGCTGGACGGCCGAGACGCCGGCCTCGATCTGGACCTTGAGGAACGCGGCGGTGATCTCCGCGAGCCGGTCCAGCAGCTCCGCCCAGAGCTGCGGGTCCCCGTACATCAGGGCCTTGGTGTGCTCGTGGTTCTTCGACGGGCCGCCCTCGACCAGGTAGCTCGCGAGGGTGAAGGGCGCGCCGGCGAAGCCGATCAACGGCGTGGAGCCCAGTTCACCCGTGAGCATGCCGATCGCCTCGGTGACGTACGAGACGTCCTCGGGGGTGAGGTCGCGCAGCTGTGCGAGGTCCTCGCGGCGGCGGATCGGCTGGGCCACGACCGGGCCGACGCCGGGCTTGATGTCCAGGTCGACGCCGATGGCCTTCAGCGGCACCACGATGTCGGAGAAGAAGATCGCCGCGTCCACCTTGTGGCGCCGCACCGGCTGGAGCGTGATCTCGGTGACCAGGTCGGGCCGCATGCAGGACTCCAGCATGGCCGTGCCCTCGCGCACCTTGCGGTACTCGGGGAGGGACCGCCCGGCCTGCCGCATGAACCACACCGGGGTGTGCGGCACCGGCTCCCGCCGGCACGCCTTCAGGAAGGCGGAATCGTACGTCTGACTCGGCTGGCCCGTCGGGCGGTGGATGGCGCTCACGAGCCAAATCTTCGCACGTATGAAGAAGTGCCCGGCCCGGTGCGGGTGTCCCTGCGCCGCACGGGCGCTCGTTCCGCCTAGTCTTCCCCGCATGGCTGCGGCTCAGGGACGATTTTCAGATGGCGCTGACGGTGCGGACAGCGCGAAGGAGAGCTCCGTCCCGCTCCCGTTCCGGCGGGCGGTCGACGGCTTGAAGAAGGCGCGGCTGCGTTCCGGCATCGAGATCGAACCGACCAAGCCGCCGCAGCGACTGGCCCCGCACGCCTACGCGCTGGAGGCCGCGGTCGTCGACGGCGAGGACGACCTCGCCGACGGCCGGCTGATCCTGCTCCACGATCCGGCCGGGCACGACGCCTGGCAGGGCACCTTCCGGCTGGTGACGCTCGTACGGGCGGAGCTGGAGCCGGAGATGGCGGCCGATCCGCTGCTGCCGGAAGTGTCCTGGTCCTGGCTGACGGGGGCGCTGGACGCGCGCGGGCTGACGTACGGGGAGGCGAGCGGGACCGTCACGATGGCGAGCTCGCACTACTTCGGCGGGCTCGCGGAGCGGCGTCCGGCCACCCAGATCGAGATCAGGGCCTCCTGGACGCCCCGCGAGGGGGTGGGCGGGGTGCCCGACACCGCGGCGCACCTGTCGGCCTGGTGCGAGCTGCTGTGCCAGATCGCCGGGCTGCCGCCGGTGGGGCCCACGGACTCGGGCACCGGGGTGGTCTCCCTGCCACAACGGCGCGGCCCGCACCACCCGTAGCCGGGGGCCGGACGGCCCACCGGGCGGACGGCGGGGCGACCGGGGGGCCGCGCCGGAGCGCCGGACGGTCGTAAAAGGGCGCTCCGTGCGGCCTTCTGATCATCGCTTGATCGATCACCCGTCCGAATTGCCCGAATTGTTACTCACCAAATCGTGATCATTCCCTAAAGCCGGGCGGGTGACGTGCCGAAAGAGTCAGTGACCATCAGCACGGTGCGACCGGCTTCCTTCCCCGAGCCGGACGCCCCGCCACTCCCCCAGGAGGCCTAGGTGTCCGTTCTTCTCGAGCAGCCCGCAAGCCTGGTCGCCTACCGCCCGAACAAGCCGACGGCCATGGTCGTCGTGGCCGACCCGCGCGTCCGTTCCACCGTGACCCGCCATCTGTGGGCCCTCGGAGTACGTGATGTGATCGAGGCGTCGTCCATCGCGGAGGCCCGCCCCCGCGTCAGCAGCCCGCGCGACATCTGCGTTGCCGACGTACACCTGCCCGACGGCTCCGGTCTCACCCTGCTCTCCGAGACCCGCGCCGCCGGCTGGCCGAACGGCCTGGCCCTGTCCGCCGCCGACGACATCGGCGCCGTACGCAACGCCCTCGCGGGCGGAGTCAAGGGCTACGTCGTCACCGGCACCCGGACCAACATCGGGCTCCCCACCCGTCCCGGCGCCGCCCCCATCGGCGCCGCGGCCGCCCGTATGCACCGCCGCCCCCCGGGTGCCCCGAGCCACCCGGGCGGCTACCGCGAGCTCTCCGGCCGCGAGGTCGAGGTACTGCGCCTCGTCGCGGAGGGCCAGTCCAACAAGGCCATCGGCGTATCGATGGGCCTGTCCGCCCTGACCGTCAAGTCCCACCTCGCCCGGATCGCCCGCAAGCTGGGCACCGGCGACCGAGCCGGGATGGTCGCCGTCGCACTGCGGACCGGGATCATCCACTGACCCCGCCCGGAGGCTCCTGGGCGACGTCCCGGGGAACCCCCGGGAAACGTCCGCGCCGCACCCCCGCTCCACTCCCGCGCCCGTCGACGGAACGTTCCGGCGACGGGCGCGTCACATCCACGGATACCCTTGAGCGGTGACCGACGCCCAAGAGACCGCAGCAGACCTGCGCACCACCACCGGGGGCGGCCCCCCGGACGACGTCGAAAAGGCGCCGATTCCCTTGCTCGAACCCCGCGAGGGGATCCCTCCGGTGGTCGCCGACGAGGACGCCCTGGCCCGGGTGGTCGCGGCCTTCGCCGCGGGCACCGGACCCGTCGCCGTCGACGCCGAACGCGCCTCCGGGTACCGCTACGGCCAGCGCGCGTACCTGGTGCAGCTGCGCCGCGAAGGTGCCGGATCGGCGCTGATCGACCCGGTGGGCTGCCCCGACCTGTCCTCGCTGGGCGACGCCCTGACCGGTACGGAGTGGATCCTGCACGCCGCCACCCAGGACCTGCCGTGCCTGCGTGAAATAGGCATGACCCCCACCTCCCTGTTCGACACCGAGCTGGCGGGCCGGCTGGCCGGCTTCCCGCGGGTCGGACTGGGCGCGATGGTCGAGGGCGTGCTGGGCTACGTGCTGGAGAAGGGCCACTCCGCCGTCGACTGGTCCACCCGGCCGCTGCCCGAGCCGTGGCTGCGGTACGCCGCGCTCGACGTGGAGCTGCTGGTGGACCTGCGGGACGCGCTGGAGAAGGAACTGGACCGGCAGGGCAAGCTGGAGTGGGCCCGCCAGGAGTTCGAGGCCATCGCCTCGGCGCCGCCCGCACCGCCGCGCAAGGACCCGTGGCGCCGTACGTCCGGCATGCACAAGGTGCGCCGGCGCCGGCAGATGGCCGTCGTACGGGAGCTGTGGGAATCGCGCGACCGGATCGCCCAGCGCCGCGACGTGTCACCGGGCAAGGTGCTGGGGGACGCCGCGATCGTCGAGGCGGCCCTGGCACTGCCCGCGAACGCCACCGCGCTGTCCGCGCTGCCCGGCTTCGGGCAGCGGATGGGGCGCCGGCAGCTGGAGCAGTGGATGGCCGCGGTGGACCGGGCGCGGGCGCTGCCCGAGAGCGAGCTGCCGCAGCCCGGGGCGACCCCGGCCGGCCCGCCGCCGCCGCGGTCCTGGGCGGACAAGGACCCGGCCGCCGCGGCGCGGCTGTCGGCGGCCCGCGCGGCCGTCTCCGCATTGGCGGAGGGGCTGAACCTGCCGCAGGAGAACCTGATCGCCCCGGACACGGTCCGCCGGCTGTGCTGGGAGCCGCCGCAGCGGCTGGAGCCGGAGGCGGTGTCCGAGGCCCTGACCGGCTACGGCGCCCGCCCCTGGCAGGTCGAGCAGGTCACCCCGGCCCTGGTCGAGGCCCTCACGGCGACCGCGGCCTGAGCCTCCCGCCCCGTACGGATGTCCCGAGAGCCCCCGGCCGCCCGGCCGGGGGCTCTCCGCGTCCCCGCGGCGCCGGGCACTACACGGGCAGGGGCGAGTGGTTGTCGGCGTTGTCCACGTAGTAGCTGCCGCCCGTCAGCCCGGGGTCTGTGGCTGCGTCCCGTCCTCCGACCGGCCGCCGCCCGAGTGTGACCTTCGCCGCTGTTCGGGGTGGGGGTGTGCACATTGGTTACCCGCAAGTAGCATGGGCCGGGTGAGCGGCCGCTCAGTGAGCGGCGCACACGCGCAGTAGTGCCATCCCGCACCTGGAGGAGAGCCAACGTGCCTCGTACCGTCAGGGACGTCGTCTTCGTCGACGGCGTCCGCACCCCGTTCGGCAAGGCGGGCCCGAAGGGCATCTACCACGAGACCCGCGCCGACGACCTCGTCGTGAAGGCGATCCGGGAGCTGCTGCGCCGCAACCCGGACCTGGACCCGAAGAAGATCGACGAGGTCGCCATCGCCGCGACCACGCAGATCGGCGACCAGGGCCTGACGCTGGGCCGCACGGCCGGCATCCTCGCCGGTCTTCCGCAGTCGGTCCCGGGCTATTCGATCGACCGCATGTGCGCCGGTGCGCTGACCGCCGTGACCGCCGTCGCGGGCGGCGTGGCCTTCGGTGCCTACGACGTCGCCCTCGCCGGCGGCGTCGAGCACATGGGCCGCCACCCCATGGGCGAGGGCGTCGACCCGAACCCGCGCTTCGTCTCCGAGAAGCTGGTCGACGAGTCCGCCCTGTTCATGGGCATGACCGCCGAGAACCTGCACGACCGGTACCCGACGATCACCAAGCTCCGCGCCGACGAGTACGCCGTGCGCTCGCAGGAGAAGGCCGCCAAGGCGTACGCCGACGGCAAGATCCAGCAGGACCTGGTCCCGATCTCGGTGCGCAACACCAACGAGGCGGTGGGCGAGACGGGCTGGGGCCTGGTCACCTCCGACGAGCCGATGCGCCCGGGCACCACGCTGGAGAACCTGGCGAACCTCAAGACCCCGTTCCGTACCCACGGCCGGGTCACCGCGGGCAACGCCGCCGGTCTCAACGACGGCGCCACCGCCGCGATCATCGCGTCCGAGGACTTCGCCCGGGAGAACAACCTCCCGGTCAAGATGCGCCTGGTCGCGTACTCCTTCGCCGGTGTCGAGCCGGAGGTCATGGGCTACGGCCCGATCCCGGCCACCGAGAAGGCCCTCGCCCAGGCCGGTCTGACGATCGACGACATCGGTCTCTTCGAGATCAACGAGGCGTTCGCGGTCCAGGTCCTCGCCTTCCTGGAGCACTACGGCATCGCCGACGACGACGCCCGGGTGAACCAGTACGGCGGCGCCATCGCCTTCGGTCACCCGCTCGCCTCCTCGGGCGTGCGCCTGATGACGCAGCTGGCCCGCCAGTTCGAGGAGCAGCCGCACGTCCGCTACGGCCTGACCACCATGTGCGTCGGCTTCGGCATGGGCGCCACGGTCATCTGGGAGAACCCGAACTTCAACGCCGAGGGAGACTCCAAGTGAGCACCACCGCTGAGCTCCTGAAGGGTGCGGCCGAGCTGTTCCCGGACGAGGTCGTGACCCAGGCGCACGTGCGCCACCTGGACCTGCCGTTCGGCGCCGGGCGCTTCGCGCTCATCACGCTGGACAACGGTTTCGACCACACCAAGCCGACCACCTTCGGCCCGCAGTCCCTCGCCAACCTGAACGCGGCGATCGACCAGGTCGAGCAGGAGGCCACCGCCGGCTCCATCGTCGGCGCGGGCATCACCGGCAAGCCGTTCATCTTCGCGGTCGGCGCCGACCTCAAGGGCGTCGAGCTGCTCAAGAACCACGACGAGGCGCTCGCCATCGGCAAGGGCGGCCACGACGTCTTCAAGCGGCTGTCGGCCCTGGCCGTCCCCACCTTCGCGTACTACAACGGTGCGGCGATGGGCGGCGGCGTCGAGGTCGGTCTGCACTGCACCTACCGCACCGTCTCGAAGGCCATCCCGGCCTTCTCCCTCCCCGAGGTCTTCCTCGGCCTGGTCCCCGGCTGGGGCGGCTGCGCCCTGCTGCCGAACCTGATCGGCCCGGAGCGCGCCGTCTCGGTGATCATCGAGAACTCGCTGAACCAGAACCGACAGCTGAGGGGCAAGCAGGTCTTCGAACTCGGCATCGCGGACGCGCTGTTCGAGGGCGCGGACTTCCTGGAGCAGTCGCTGCTGTGGACCGCCCGCGTCCTGAACGGCGAGACCGAGGTCGTCCGCGCCGAGATCGACCGCGGCGACGCCTGGGACGCGGCCGTCGCCAAGGGCCGCTTCATCGCGGACTCCAAGGTGCACGGTGCGGCCCCGGCCGCCTACCGCGCGCTGGAGATCATCGCGGCCGCCAAGGACGGCGACCTCCAGGCCGGTTTCGACGCCGAGGACAAGGCGCTGGCCGACCTCATCATGGGCGGCGAACTGCGCTCGGGCATCTACGCCTTCAACCTGGTCCAGAAGCGCGCCAAGCGCCCGGCCGGCGCCCCGGACAAGTCCCTGGCCCGCCCGGTCACCAAGGTCGGCGTGGTCGGCGCGGGCCTGATGGCCTCGCAGCTGGCGTTGCTGTTCCTGCGCCGCCTGGAGGTGCCGGTGGTCCTCACCGACATCGACCAGGAGCGCGTGGACAAGGGTGTGGGCTACGTCCACGCCGAGATCCAGAAGCTGCTCGGCAAGGGCCGCATCAACCAGGACAAGGCCAACCGCCTGACCGCCCTGGTGACCGGTGTCCTGGACAAGGCCGAGGGCTTCGCGGACGCGGACTTCATCATCGAGGCCGTGTTCGAGGAGATGTCCGTCAAGCAGAAGGTGTTCGCGGAGGTCGAGGCGGTCGCCCCGGCGCACGCGATCCTCGCCACCAACACCTCGTCGCTGTCGGTGTCGGAGATGGCCTCCAAGCTCCAGCACCCGGAGCGCGTGGTCGGTTTCCACTTCTTCAACCCGGTCGCGATCCTGCCGCTGCTGGAGATCGTCCGCGGCGAGCAGACCGACGACGCCTCCCTGGCCACCGCCTTCGGCGTCGCCAAGAAGCTGAAGAAGACCGCGGTCCTCACCAAGGACGCCCCGGCGTTCGTGGTGAACCGCATCCTGACCCGCTTCATGGGCGAGATCCAGAACGTCATCGACGAGGGCACCCCGGTCGAGACCGCGGAGAAGGCCATCGAGCCCCTCGGGCTGCCGATGTCGCCGCTGGTGCTGCTGGAGCTCGTCGGCCCGGCGATCGGTCTGCACGTCTCCGAGACCCTGAACCGCGCCTTCCCGGAGCGCTTCACCGTCTCCCCCAACCTCAAGCGGGTCGTCGAGGCCGGCAAGCGCGGCTTCTACGTCTACGATTCCGGCAAGCCGGAGCTGGACCCCGAGGTCGCCGCCCTCCTGGTGCAGGGCGACTCGGTCCTGACCGAGGAGCAGGTGCGCGACCGCGTCCTGGACGCGGTGGCGCAGGAGATCGGCCTGATGCTGGAGGAGGGTGTCGTGGCCGAGGCCCAGGACATCGACCTCTGCCTCATCACGGGCGCCGGCTGGCCCTTCCACCTGGGCGGCATCACGCCGTACCTGGACCGCGAGGGCGTCTCCGAGCGGGTGAACGGCAAGAAGTTCCTGGCTCCCGGCCTGGCGAGCGTCCCGGCGTAACGGGTCACCCGTCGCGCGGACGGCCGATGCCGCACCACCCCGGCGGGGGTGGTGCGGCATCGGCCGTTGTCGGCGGTCGCCGCGCTCAGTGGTCGAAGAGCGCCAGTGCGTTGGCCACGGGCCGTTCCGTGACCGGCTGCCCCTCGGTCTCCCGGGGCCTGTTGCGCAGTTTCCCGCCCACGACCATGGTCGTGGATCCGCCGCCGTCGATGCCGACGGCGTTCTCGGCGCCGAGCGAGGCCATGAGGTCGGCGGCCTCGCTGAGCGTGGCCCCGGCGCTGACTCCGGATTCCCGGCCGTCGATCGTCACCAGCAGGAGGGTGCCGTCCGCGGTGACTCCGGCCGCCGTGCGCGGGGCCCTCCTGGTGAGCGCGGCGTCTTCCCCGAGCGCGGACACCCCGTCACGCAGCAGCCGGTAGCGTCCACCGACCGCCGTCTCGACGGGCCCGGGCACCATCCGCCCCGTCGGGTCCTTCATCTGCACCGAGCGCGTGATCACACTGCCCTTGGGTGCGTGGGTGCGCAGCCAGTCGACGCCGGACCCGATCGCGTAGAGCGTGCTGCCGTTCCTGGGCACGTTCCCGCCGGCCGGTTTGCGTACGCTCACCACCCGGCCGTCGGCGTCGAGCACCGCCTCCAGGCTGCCCGGGGGGCCGGCCGGAGTGCGCTCGCCCCACTCCTGCGTGAACGCCACGAGCTCGCTCGTGTCCGTGCACAGTCCGCCGTACGGCTCCTGCATCGGTTCTTCGGTGTCGGACAGCCGGTCGCCGCCGGCCCCTCCGCAGCCCAGTACGCGGCCCGGGACCCGGTTGAAACCGTCCAGTTCGTGGCCTTCACCGTCGTCCGACCTCACCTGGTCGTCGGTGGTGATCTCGTCGACCCGGGCGTCGAGCCGGCCGCCGGTGTAGCCGAGGAGCAGGGCCGGCCGGCCGTTCGTCGCCTCGCTGAGCACCTTGCCGCCCTCCGTGTAGAGGCCCAGCGGATCGCCTTCGTAGCCGCCGTAGTACTTGCCGGTGTGGATGTCGAAGTAGGAGGCGTTGACGGCGGCCAGCGCCCCGGCCGACTCGGCCATCTTCCGTACCGTCTCGGCGCGGGCGAGGTTGCCGCCGTGCAGGCCCCCCACCCGGGCCCGGGCGTCGGGGGCGATGGCCAGCACGTGGATGTGCGAGGGCGAGCGGCCGTCGAGTTTCCGGACGAACGCGCTGTACGAGACGCCCTGGGGCAGGGAGACGTCGTGGAGCTGCTCCTCCGAGGAGTTCCGGCCGTCCGGGGTGCCCGTCAAACCCGAACAGCCCGTCAGGGCGAGGGCCGTCGTCAGGACGACCGCCAGGGTGGTCCTTCTAGCCGTGGAAGACATTCAGCGCCCCCGGGGACGTGCCGAGGTCACCGATGTGGATGACCACCTCGGACGGATGGGTGTGCCCCGCGAGATCCTCGTAGGTACAGGTGAACCAGTCGTATCCCTGGAAGGACGCCGGTGCCTGGTAGGTGACCGACCCGTCGGGGGCGCAGCTGAGCATTCCGCGACGGGCGGGGGAGACCGCGCTCAGTTTCAGTCCGTCGGCGGTTCCTCCGGGGAGGGTGACGTGTGCGCCCGGGGCGAGGAGCAGGGGCCGGCCGGGGATCACCCGGCGGCGCACGTGGAAGCCGCGGTCCTCGATACCCGCGGAGGGGAGGAGCTTCTCGCCCTGGGCGGTCATGAGGCCGACCACGACGCGCGGCATCACGACGGAGCCGTCCGGGGCGTCGTCCCGCACCCTGACCACGCAGGTGGCGGTGATCGCCTGGGTCTCCGGGGCGAAGGCGGCGTACCGGCCGTTGGGCAGCCGGCGCAGTTGCTGCAGGTCCTCCAGGATCACCGCGTCGCCCAGGTCCTCGCCCAGGAGGTAGCCGTACGTCCGGTAGGCCCCGCCACTGGGCGTCACCGTCATGGCGAGCTGGAACCGCTGCCCGGGTACGAGCGCGAGCGCCGGGTCGGCGGTGGCCGCCAGGTCGAGCACACCCCCGTACGGGCCCTGCGCGACCCAGGCACGGACCAGCGGGAACCAGCCGCTCATCGCCTGCCTCCCGTGGTCCGGGTCTTGGTCAGGTACGCGAAGGCGGCGTCGTCGATGAACTCCACGGCCTGGTCGGGATCGAAGGCCGTCTCCAGGTTCCGGAAGCAGGCGGCCGGCAGCAGGACCCGCGCCCGCAGCTCGCTCGCGACGAAGCGGGCACACTCGATCGCGCCGGCGGCCCGCAGGTGGGTGTTGTCCGCCACGCCCTCCGGGTAGTTGGGGTGCTCTCCCGGTGCCAGGTGGAGGAAGATCGCCCTGGTTCCTTCCGGGCCGGCCTGCCGCCACCAGGCGACACTCCACTCGTTCAGGTCGATCAGCGGCACGGACAGCCGCACGGCCACCTCGCGCATCGCGGCCGGGTACAGGTGCAGCGGTCGGCGCATGTTGCCGAAACGGTCGAACACCCGCCGCTCGTGGGGAGTGACGAGCACCGGGTGCGCGCCCCGGTCCCGCGCCTCGTCCACGTAGTGCCGCAGATTGGACTGGAACCCCTCGAAGGGCGCGGCGAACACGTCCTCCTCCGGCTTCATGTCGTTGAGGCCGAAGGAGATCAGCAGCAGATCGCCGGGGGCGATGTGCTCCAGGATCCACCCCAGGCGCCCGCGCTGCACGAAGCTCGTGCTGCTCGCTCCGGCCCGGGCGCAATTGATCACCTCGGGCCCCTGGAGGAACAGGGGCAGGGTCTGGCCCCAACCGGCCATGGGGGCCCTGCTGCGCTGGCGACCGCACACAGTGGATTCGCCCGCCAGGAATACCGACGTCATGGTGCGACTGTCACGTACCTCTCAGAACTCCCCGAAGCCGCGTGCTCCGAGGTACAGCTGCGCCCGCTGGTCACCCACGGCGTTCGCATCCATCGTTTCGATCACCTGGTAGGCGCGCTCGCAGTTCGAGGTGTCGCGCAGGACGAAGAACTCCTCGGCGCGCTGCCGGTACCGGGGCTCCACCTCGAAGTCCCGCTCGATGATCGCGATGATCTCGTCGACCGCGTGGTCGACGGTCCGGCAGGCCGGACCGAAGCCGTCGCGCGCCAGGTCGAAGTAGCCCCGCTTGTAGTGCTTGCTGTAGAAGGACTCGTCGTCGAAGTTCGTGTAGACGATGGGCTTGCCCATGTAGGCCACGTCGAAGAAGACGGACGAGTAGTCGGTGACCAGCATCGAGCACTCCCGCATCGCGAGCTGCACGTCCCGGCCGGTCGAGGACACGGTGATCGACGGATGGTCGATCTTGAAGTGGTTGAGGTAGGGCCGGATCTCGTAGTGCGGCATGAACTCCAGCTCGGCGCCGTAGTACTGGAGCGCCTTCAGCAGCCGCTCGTTGCGCAGCAGCGAGGAGAAGAACCGGTAGTACTCGGACGCGGGGAACGGTATCTCGGGCTTGGCCGCCTTGTTGTAGGACGGTGCCACGATGTCCCGGCGCCAGGTCGGCATGACCAGCACCCGTCGCAGCCCGGGCACCGGCTCCAGGGCGTCGAAGCGGGGCAGGCCGGTCGCCGCGACGCGCTGGTATCCGTAGCCGCAGTGCTCGGCGTAGTAGGACCGCTCGCTGCGCCCGGTGGTGAGCACCATGTCGACGTTGGTGGCCTGGCCGTGGATCGAGGCGACGACGTCGTTGTAGACGACGCCGTGCTGGAGGAACACCCGCTTGTAGCGCAGCAGGTCGCCGTACCCCCGCAGGAAGGCGCGCTTGTGCAGGCCCGGGAAGCCGAGGTAGGCCTCCAGGTCGTAGGCGTTGATCAGGCGTTCCGCGTGGAGCAGGTACGCGCGGTGCTTCCACGACAGCCGGTCGATGACCTGCCCGTAGCGGGCGACCTTGTCCCAGTCGGGGGAGTCTCCGTTGATGGAATAGTAGATCTTGCACTTGGGCCGGTTCTGCCGGATCCACTTGAACAGGTGGTAGCTGTTGTCCTGCGCGGTGTCCTCGCGCTCGCCGATGATCCAGATGCCCCGGCCGTGCAGGCAGGGGTAGGTGAGCCAGTACATGAGGCGGGTGCGCCAGCCGGGGTGGCCCGGGAGCGAGTTGCCCACTTCCCAGCGGAACCGGCGCAGCTTGTCCTTGTGCCGGGCCAGGAAGCCGCGCACCCAGCGGACGGTGACCTGCTCGTCCGCGTCGATCGACAGGACGAAGCGCTGCCGCCCCGAGGTGTGCACCCCCTTGAAGCGGTGCAGCATCTGCCGGGCCGCCACGTGGATGTCGTGGTGGCGGTCACCGTTGAGCACGCGGATGGCCAGGGTCAGCTCCGCGTTGCGCAGGGTGTCGAGCGCCGACGGGCGGGCCGTGGCGCGCCAGCCGGAGAGCCAGTCCTGGTTCTTGCGGGTACGCCAGCGATCGCGCCGGTAGACCTGCTCCACGGGGACGGTCACCTCACGCACCCCGTCGGACAGCACCAGCTGGACGCGGTTGGTGAAGGCGGTGTCGATGTCCACACCGGAGAAGACGAGGAGCCCTTCGAAATGCATCTCGTCGTCGTCCCAGACGAACGTCTCCAGGACGGCGGTGGCCCGCTGGATGCGCAGCAGCTTCGTCTGGACCGGGTCGCTCGCGAGCCTGCGGTACATGCCCTCTTCGTCGAGGAAGAGGGTGGGCAGGTAGTCGGGTCTGCCGAGCGGGTCGGCGAAGAGGTCGAGGTTGCCCGTGACGAGCGCATGGTGCTGGACCTTGGACTGGGGGTGCGTCGCGTACTGCAGGATCACGTCGTCGGGGATCTGGCCGTAGACGGATCTCAGCAGGGGGAGGACCGCGGCGAGCTCCGGTCTGCTCATGATCCGGTGCATGTTGCGGACGTAGGGCTGGGTCGTACGGACCACGAAGCGCTGGGCCAGGCGCACGACGCGGGCCGGGGCTCCGCGGACCGAGTCCAGGACGAAAGCGGCCAGGCGGACCCGGTCCACCGCCTTGACGGGGTCGTTCCAGGGGTGGTCGAAGAGCGAGTCCTGCTTCTGCTCCTCGCGTTCGAAGAAGCGCGCGTCCGGTGCGATGGTCACCGACTTCGCGTACAGCAGGGCCGGGACGGTGAACCAGTCGTCCTCGGGGCCGGGGCCCGGGCCGCAGCGGAAGCCGTGCTCACGGACGTGGGCGGTCTTGAAGAGCTTCCCGCCGAGCAGCGTGGAGAAGACGAGGTACGGTGCGTCCGCCAGTGTGCGGACGGGCTGCTTCGCACTGAAGTACCGCTGCCACGGCTCGTCCGCGCCGCGCCACGGGCCCGGGAAGTTGTCCGCCTGGCCCACGACCACGTCGGCGCCCCGGACCCGGCGGGCCGCCGTGAGCAGCCTGCCGACGGAGTCCTCGCCGAGGATGTCCCGGGCGCGCGCGAACATCACGTAGGGGGCCGCGACGTACCGCAGCCCGTGGTCGAAGGCGGTGCGCACGCCGAGGCGGTGCTGGGTGACGACGACGGCGTTGCGGTAGTAGGCGGCGAAGGCAGCCAGTTGCTGCGCGGTGCTGTCGCTCGACCCGTCGTCGACGAACACCACCTGGGTGCCGGGGAAGCTGCGCTGGGCGACGAGCGAGGAGAGGAACTCGCGCAGGTGGTACTCGTCGTTGTGGCACTGGACCACGAGCGCCGCCTCGTACCGCTCGGGCGGTGCCACGGGGCCGGCCGGGGCGGCGTCCTGCCACCACAGCCAGGGGGTGCCCCGCTCGGATGTGGTGACCTGCCGCCGCTCGGTCTCCGGGCGAAGGCCCAGGTTGCCGCTGACGGTCTCGTAGACCTCCAGGACTCCGGCCTTGCCGGGGTGGCGCAGGCCGGTGACGTCGAGGCCGCTGATGTTGAGGGCGGTGGAGGCGCGTTCGCCGTCGTGGCGGAGCTGGACGAAGAAGTTCCAGTGACCCGCCTGGTCGGCCTTGTCCACGGCGGAGGCGAGGTCCACGGTGCTGTGGTAGCGGATCCAGTCCGCGTCGATCTCGACGCCGGAGACGGGGAAGTGGTGGTCCGTCTTGGTGCTGCGGCGCCGCAGCACCGCGATGAGCTCGACCTTGTCGTCGGGGCGGACCCGGCCGAACTGGTTGCGTATCGCGCCAGAGATGTGCAGTTCGCCGTCCACCAGCTCGACCGACGTCGCCTCGTTGTACAGGCGGGCGTCGGCGAGCTTCTGGCCGGTCAGCTCCAGCTCGGTGACCTCGAGGAACCGCTCGGCGTCGGGGCGGCCGAGCAGCGACGCCGACCAGAACACCCGGCCGTCCCGTTCGACGATGTCGGAGCTGATGACGCTGCGGCGGCGCATGTAGTCGGACGCCGAGACGGCGATGTCGACCCGGCCGTGCATCAGGCCGAAGGCGCGCACCCGCTCCATGGGTCCGCACAGCTCGAAGGCGGCGGGTTCGAGCGTGCGCAGGTACGGGGCCACGGCGGCCAGGAAACCGTTGTGGTAGGCGCGGTCGCCGGTGCGCAGCTCGGGGGTGTAGAGCCGCAGGTCGTGCGAGAGGAACTTGGCGGCCTTGCGGGCCAGCAGGTCCGGGCGGCCGACGCTGTACAGGAAGCTGTCGGTGTACTGGTGCACCAGGATGCGGTCGCGGATGCTGCGCAGCTCGCCCCGGCGGTTGGTGATCGAGGGCTGGTCCGACTCCCGCTCCCACATCCACCGGTAGACGGGGGTGGCGAGGACGGTGAGGGACCGGGCGTGGAAGTTCGCGACGGTGGAGAAGTACGTGTCCTCGAAGAAGACGCCCTCGGGGAAGCGGATGCCGAAGCTGTCGAGGAAGTCCCGGCGGTACAGTTTGCCGGCCGCGATCGGGTCCTCGAAGAGCTCCGGCATGGCGTCGAGGCCCCCCACCGTCTGCTCGGCGGGGTACAGCTGCGGCTGCCAGACGGTGACCTCGTCGGTGGCGAGGTTGATGCGCACGACACGGCCGGCGGTGACCTCGGAGCCCGTCGTGAGGGCGGACGAGAGCAGCGTCTCGACGGCCTTGAGCGGAAGCTCGTCGTCCGCGTCGAGGAACATCACGAACTGGCCGGAGGCGGCTTCGATGCCGTTGTTGCGGGGGGCGCCGCAGCCGCCGCTGTTGTGCGGTCGCTCGATGACGCGGACCCGGCCGTCCTGGCCGGCGAACTGGCGGGCGACCCCGAGGGTGCTGTCGGTGGAGCAGTCGTCGACGACGAGCACCTCGATGCCGCGGTGCGTCTGGGCCAGGGCCGACTGGAGCGCACGGGCGAGCGTGGCGCTCGCGTTGAAGGCCGGGATGACGATGGTGACGCGGTACTGCGAAGTGTCGACCGGGAAACTCATCTGGGGTGGCGCTCCGGTTCGGCGTAGTCACGTCGCGCCGACGGCTGGGACGGGATCTTGTGCAGCTGCATCGTGTCGGTCACACCGCCTGTGTACTCGTCCGTGTAGGGCCGCGGGTACGGCTGGAAGCCGGGGTCCTCGTACGGCTCGGGCGCGGGGAACATCTGGTCGGCCCGCATCGTGCCCGCGTCGTCCTCGCCGCGGCGGCGGTGGCGTCCGGCGTGCAGGTGCGGGGCGATGGAGCCGGCGCGCGAGGGGGTGTTGCCGGGGTCGAGCCGCTCCATCGTGCGCGTGAAGTCGCGGGTGGAGAGCCAGAACTTGAACATGATGACGAGCTCGAAGGCGCCCATCAGCACGGCCGATACGGCGGTGGTCCACAGCACGTGGCCGATGACCGGGCCGACGATGAAGATGAACATCTGGAACTCGATGCCGCTGATGAGGTGCGGCCGGATGCGGCTCTGCACCAGGGCGTGGCGGACCCGTGCGTACCAGGGGAAGCGCTCGCGGAACTGCTGGTGCAGGTCGATGACCTCGGCGTGGTCGGCCTCGGCCTTCTCCCGCTTGAGGGCGTCGGCCTCACCCAGGGGGTTCTCCCGCAGCAGGTCTTCGATGAAGACGACCTTCCGCTCCTCCTCCTCGAGCCCCTGCTCCGCCTGGCGGGCGAGGGTGACCGCCTCGATCTTGTTGCGCATGGACATGCGCATCTTGTAGATCTGGAGGGCGTCCACGTAGCGGAGCATGTCGAGGAAGATCACGGCGAGGGCCGCGAGCAGGTAGATCTCCTCGTCGTGGATCAGGAACTGACCGCCCATCAGGGCCAGCGCGCAGAAGAGCACGCGGATGCGGTCGAAGACGTAGTCGAGCCAGCCGCCGAATATGGTGCCGTTGCCCTTGAGGCGGGCGAGCTTGCCGTCGATGCAGTCGAGGATGAAGCTGACGTGGTAGAGGCCGGCGCCGATGCACAGGGAGGGCCAGTCGCCCTGGAGGAAGAACCAGGCCGAGCCCAGGCCCACGTAGAGCGCGGCCCAGGTCACTCGGTTGGGCGTCACGAAGTTCCAACGGGCGAACCGACAGACGAGGCGGGTCGCTATCGGGTCGACCAGAAGGACCGTCCACCAGGCGTCCCGTTTTTTGCAGGTCAGCTTCTGGACGGCCTTCAGTGACAGCTTGGACATAACCCCTCAGTCGTCAACGGCGTCGAACCTGGCCTACAGGGGCGCCAACGCTCGAACCCACGAGCACGGGCGACAGCAGGCGCCGCCACCGTGACGCCGAACGTTCACCTATGTTTTAGGTAAAGGGCGCTGAGCGACCATAACAAGTCACATGTGACGCCAGCCAGAGCGCAAGATGACAACTACTGACACCAAACCCCGTGTGAACCACCAGAATGGCCCTTACTGGACGTCCCAGCGAGTGAACTCCAAGCCAGATGGTCCCAGTTGCTGCCGGGCCACACGCAGTCTTCCGTCCGTTCCGACTGTGGCGATCACCACACGACCCCGGCTGTCGAATGCGGCTGCGGGTGGAACCAAAGAGGGCTCTCCGGACTCCGCCCACCACACGCCCGTGTCCGGCCGCCCGTCCGGGTGTGCGCCGATGGCCGCCACTCCCCCGGCGCCGCCGCGTACGAGGACCGTGCAGCCCCACCCCTGGATGTCCGCGCCCGTCACCCCGCCGATCGGACCGACCCCATCCGGTCCGCCGAGGCCGATCGGCGCCTGCGCACCCGGCCACCAGATGCAGACCTCGTTGCTGCCGGCGTAACGGAAGCGGATCTGGCCGGCCTCGGGGGCCGCGCAGAGGCTCCCCGGGTACGGGCTCACGGGGATCCGGCGGTCCTCCGCCCACCCCGAGGCCGCGTCCCGCCGGTACCAGTGCACCGCGGCCTGGGCGTCGCGCGCCCTCGCCACCATGTGCACCCCGCCGTCGGCGGCCGGGAAAGCGGTCAGTTCGTCGGCGGTCCGCATGCCGCCGAGCGTCTCCCAGCCGCTCAGGACACCCTTGGGCGACTGCCTCCGCGCGCTGACGCTGTGCCCGAAATTGCGGACGAAAAGGTGGAGAACGCCGACGGCGTCGAAGGTGGCCGCCGGAAAGCCGACTTCGCGGGCCTTCTGCCAGCTCGCGGCATTGGGATTGCCGATCGAGGTCCAGGGTCCGACCGGACGGCCCGTCTGGTACTGGGTGGCACAGACCACCTCGACCGCGAAACCGCCCTCCCTGCGCTTGGTCCGGCTCAGCCCTATCAGGTGCGCGTAGCCCTCGGGCCCCCGCAGCACGGTCAGCCCGGGCATCAGTTCCGGGCCCTCGAGCAGCTCCGGGCCGCGCCACCCCGCCGCTTCGGTGGCCCCCTCGGTCCAGCGGACGACGCCGGCGGCCGTGGGCAGGTAGGCGGACAGCCGGCCGTCCGTGCCGGCCACCAGCCACCGGGTGGGCAGCGGATAGCGGGTACACGCCTCGGCAGGCAGGCCGGCCTCCGCGCCGGCCCTGCGGCAGTCGACGAAGACCGGGGTGCCGGCGGCCAGCTGGTAGCGGCGGGCGGCCCTGAGCGCACTGCGGGCCACCCGGCCGCGCGCCTCCGGCTCGTTGACGACCGGCAGCTTGCGCTCCCGGTCGATGTCGTCGTGAACGGGATCCGGATCGAGGGTCCGCACGCGCAGCGGCCCGATGTCGTGGAGGGCGTCGAGGATCTGGCCGGTGAGGTTGCCCGCCTCGGCATCGAGGAAGAACGGTTCCCCGGGGAAGACGCAGCCGCGCCGCCGCGCCTGGGTGACGGCCGCTTCCAACGCGCGGTACTCGGCGTCGCCGCCGCCGTCGAGGCAGATGACCTCGATCACGGAGCCGGCCGGTTCGGAACGGATGAGGGGAACGGCATCGGCGGGGCCGGCCACGACGATCGCCACCGGCGCCGCGCGGCCCGGCCGCGGATCGGTACCCGGCAGCGGTTCGCGGGACGTCCCACCGCGTCGCGCACGGCGTCTGGTTGCTCGGGCCACGGCTTCCTCTCCTCCTCCCTGGCGCCTCGCGGACTCCGGGATCTCCGCTTCACGACCGACCAGGAGGACGATAAGCGCTCTCCCATTCGACTCGGAAATCTGCTTATAGTGCAGCGGCATCCGGACGTCCGCCCCACTGACGCCCGCCCCAGGCCCCGAGGATTCGAGCAGTATGACCCAAGACACCGCCACCCGCAGGCGCCGCCGGACCGCGGACCGGGGGGCAGGCCCGCGCAAGCGCCGGGTGTTGCGGATCGTCCTGCTCGTGGTCGCCGTGCTGATCCTGGGCACCGCGGGCGCCGGCTGGTGGGCGTACAGCCACCTCAACGGCAACATCGACAGCGTGGACCTGGACCGGGCGATCGGTGACAACCGCCCGCCCAAGATGGTGGCGAACGCCCAGAACCTCCTGGTCCTGGGCTCCGATTCCCGGGCCGGGGCCAACGGCGAGCTCGATCACGGCGACGTCAGCGGAGCCCGCTCCGATACCGCCATGCTGGTGCACATACCCGAGGGCCGCTCCAGGGCCACCGCGGTCAGCATCCCCCGCGACACCCTGATCAGCCGGCCCGAGTGCAAGGACAAGGACGGCGCCACCGTGCCGGCCGCGAACCGGGTCATGTTCAACTCCGTCTACTCGGTGGCCGGCCCGGCCTGTGTGGTCAAGACCGTCGAGCAGCTCTCCGGGATCCGGGTGGACCACTTCGTCGAGGTCGACTTCGCCGGTTTCAAGGAGCTGGTCGACGCCCTCGGCGGGGTCACCGTCACCCTCGACAAGCCGATGAGCGGGGCCAAGGGCGGCCTCAAGCTCGACGCGGGCACCCACCGGCTGAACGGCACCGACTCGCTCAAGTTCGTCCGCACCCGCTACGGCTACGGCGACGGCAGCGACCTCGGACGCATAGGCCTCCAGCAGAAGTTCATGCTGGCCATGCTGGCCGAGATGAAGAAGCAGGACGCCCTCGGCAACCCGGCCCGGCTCTACAAGCTCGCCGACGCCGGGACCAAGTCGCTCACCACCGACTCCCAGCTCGCCTCGCTGACCGCGCTGGCCGACTTCGCGCAGAGCATGAAGGGCGTCGACCCGGAGACGATGGAGACCATCATGCTGCCGGTGGCCTACGACAAGGTCGACCCGAACCGGGTCATCGTCGCCCAGCCGCAGGCGACCCAGTTGTGGGACGCCCTGCGCGCCGACCAGAAGATCCCCGCTTCGGCGAAGGACTCCCCGGCCAAGGGCTGACCCGTCGGTGCGGCCGTCGGGCACGACGGCCGCACCGCAGTGGCGTCCGTCAGTACTCGGCGTCCGCTCCCACCTTGGCCAGCCGGCTGTTGTGGCGCCCGTAGAGGAAGTAGACGAAGAAGCCGATCACCATCCAGACGGCGAACCGCAGCCAGGTCTCGGCCGGCAGGTTGAGCATCAGCCAGAGCGACGCGGCGATCGACAGGATGGGCACCACCGGCACCCACGGAGTGCGGAAGGACCGGTGCAGGTCGGGGCGGGTGCGGCGCAGGACGATCACGCCGAGGGCCACGACCACGAAGGCGAACAGCGTGCCGATGTTGACCAGTTCCGCGAGCTTCTCCAGGCTCGTGAAGCCCGCGACGACGGCGATGATCACGCCGAGCGTGATGGTCGCGCGGTAGGGCGTGCGGTACTTCGGGTGCGTGACGGAGAAGAAGCGGGGCAGCAGTCCGTCACGGCTCATCGCGAAGAACACCCGGGTCTGGCCGAGCAGCAGGATCATGCACACGGTGATCAGGCCCACGGACGCCCCGAGGCTGATGGCGCCGGAGAAGAAGGGCTGGTTCACGGACTTGAAGGCTTCGGCGAGCGGGGCGGTGGCCGACATCTCCGTGTACTTCTGCATGCCGGTGACCACCAGCGTCACGGCGACGTAGAGCACCGTGCAGATGATCAGGGAGCCGATGATGCCGCGCGGCATGTCCCGCTGGGGGTTCTTGGTCTCCTCTGCCGCGGTGGCCACGACGTCGAAGCCGATGAAGGCGAAGAAGACGAGGGAGGCCGCGGTGAAGATGCCCATGACGCCGAAGTTGGTGGGGGCGTAGCCGAAGAGCAGCTGGACCAGCGGCGCCTTCCAGCCGCTCCCGGCGGGCTGTGCCACGGCCGGCGGGATGAACGGCTTGTAGTTGTCGGCCTTGATGAAGAACAGGCCGCCGATGATGACCAGCAGCACCACCGTGACCTTGATGGCGACGACGATCGCGGTGATCCGGGCCGACAGCTTCGTCCCCACCACGAGGATCGCGGTCAGCACCAGGACCAGCAGGAAGGCCAGCAGGTCGAAGGTCCCTCCGCCATCCGGCCCGGACAGCGCGGCCGGCATGTCCCAGCCGAGGTTGGTGCTCATCAGCTGGCGCAGGTACCCGGACCAGCCGACCGCCACGACGGCGGTGCCGAGCGCGAACTCCAGCACGAGGTCCCAGCCGATGATCCAGGCGGGCAGCTCGCCGATCGAGGCGTACGAGAAGGTGTACGCCGAACCGGCGACCGGAACGGTGGAGGCGAACTCCGCGTAGCAGAGCGCGGCGAGGGCGCAGACGATGCCCGCGGCGACGAAGGCCAGGGCGGTGGCGGGTCCGGCGTTGTTCCGCGCCGCGATGCCCGTGAGCACGAAGATGCCGGTGCCGATGATGACGCCCACCCCGAAGACCGTCAGGTCCAGGGCGGAGAGGGACTTCCGGAGCGCGTGTTCCGGCTCTTCCGTGTCCCGGATGGACTGCTCCACCGTCTTGGTCCGGAAGGGACTTTTCAGATCCTTGCTCACCGACGCACCTCCGGCTGGTGACGAGGCACACGAACGGGCCGGGAGGCCCACCCCTCCAAGGGTGATCTCCCGGCCCGTCGCGTGCAACCGCGCGCGTCCCGCCCGTCAGTCGACGGTCGCGGCGGGTTCGCTGTCGTAGCGGCCGTCCAGCTTGGCGACCAGACCCGTCACCTGGCGGGCGATGTCGGGCGCGGTGAGCCCGATCTCGGCCAGGATCTCCTTGCGCAGCGCGTGGTCCAGGAAGCGCTGCGGGATGCCGAAGTCACGCAGCGGTACGTCCACACCCGCGTCGCGCAGGGCCTGCGCGACGGCCGCGCCCACACCGCCGGTACGGCCGTTGTCCTCGACGGTGACGACCACCCGGTGCTGCTCCGCGAGCGGGGCCAGCGCCTCGTCGACGGGCTTGACCCAGCGCGGGTCGACGACGGTGGTGGAGATGCCCTGCTTGTCGAGCAGGTCGGCGACTTCCAGGCACATCGGGGCGAGCGCGCCCACCGAGACGAGCAGCACGTCCGGCCGGGTGACTTCCGGGGCCGGGGTGCGCAGTACGTCCATGCCGCCGATCCGGCCGACCGCGGGAACGGCCGGGCCCACGACGCCCTTGGAGTAGCGCACGACGGTCGGCGCGTCCTTGACCTCGACGGCCTCCCGGAGCTGGGCGCGCAGCTGCTCGGCGTCGCGCGGGGCGGCCAGCCGCAGGCCCGGGACGACTTGGAGGATGGACATGTCCCACATGCCGTTGTGGGAGGCGCCGTCGTCGCCGGTGACGCCGGCCCGGTCCAGGACGAAGGTGACCCCGCACTTGTGCAGGGCGACGTCCATCAGGACCTGGTCGAAGGCCCGGTTGAGGAAGGTCGCGTAGACCGCGAAGACGGGGTGGACGCCGCCGGTGGCGAGGCCGGCCGCGGAGGTCGCGGCGTGCTGCTCGGCGATGCCGACGTCGTAGATCCGGTCGGGGAAGGTATCCGCGAACTTCTTGAGGCCGACCGGGTGGAGCATGGCCGCGGTGATGGCGACGATGTCCCCGCGCTCGTGGCCGAGCTTGACCATCTCGTCGGCGAAGACGGAGGTCCAGCTGGCGGCGGCGGTCTTCACCGGCAGGCCGGTGTCCGGGTGGATCGGGCCGATGCCGTGGAAGCGGTCGGCCTCGTCCTGCTCCGCGTGCGTGTAGCCGCGGCCCTTCTGGGTGAGGCAGTGCACGATCACCGGGCCGCTGAACCGCTTGGCGCGCTGGAGGGCGGACTCCAGGGCCTCGATGTCGTGCCCGTCGATGGGGCCGATGTACTTCAGGCCCAGGTCCTCGAACATGCCCTGCGGGGCGATGAAGTCCTTGAGGCCCTTCTTGGCGCCGTGCAGGGTCTCGAAGAGCGGCTTGCCCACGACCGGGGTGCGCTCCAGGAGTTCCTTGCCGCGGGCCAGGAAGCGCTCGTAGCCGTCCGTGGTGCGCAGGGTGGCCAGGTGGTTGGCCAGGCCGCCGATCGTGGGGCCGTACGAGCGCTCGTTGTCGTTGACGACGATGACGAGCGGACGGTCCTTGGCGGCGGCGATGTTGTTGAGCGCCTCCCAGGCCATGCCGCCGGTCAGCGCGCCGTCACCGATGACGGCGGCGACGTGGTGGTCCTCGCGGCGGAGCACCTCGTTGGCCTTGGCCAGGCCGTCGGCCCAGCCCAGCACCGTGGAGGCGTGGGAGTTCTCGATCACGTCGTGGTCGGACTCGGCGCGCGAGGGATAGCCGGACAGGCCGCCCTTGGAGCGCAGGTTAGCGAAGTCCTGGCGGCCCGTGAGCAGCTTGTGGACGTAGGCCTGGTGGCCGGTGTCGAAGAGGACCTTGTCCCTGGGCGAGTCGAAGACCCGGTGCAAGGCGATCGTCAGTTCGACCACGCCGAGGTTGGGGCCGAGGTGCCCGCCGGTCTTGGAGACGGCGTCGACGAGGAAGGACCTGATCTCGTCGGCGAGCTGAGTGAGCTCCTCCTGGCTGAGCCGGTCCAGATCGCGCGGTCCCTTGATGCGGGTCAGCAGCACCCGTGCCTCCTTGCAGTTGCTTGCTGGTCTGTCGAGTCTAATGTTCCGCTCGCGACGAGCATCATCGGGCGGTACCGGGGCGGTCACGCCGTTGTCATACCTGTACACGTCCTCGCACCCTCACACATCCCAAACGGGCGCATACCCGCACAGGCGTACGCACACATGTACGCACACGTGCCCGGCGCCACACGAAGTGGCACCGGGCACTGTGACGGTTCTTACCGCCGGGTCTCGGCCTCCGGCCGCGCCGTCAGGCGCGGCCGGCGGTCTTCTGGGTCTTGCGGGTGACCGAGTCGATGACCACGGTGGCCAGCAGGACCGCGCCGGTGATCATGTACTGGATCGGCGTCGCGATGCCTTCCAGGGCCAGACCGTACTGGATGGAGGTGATGACCATGACGCCGAGGAGCGCGTTCCAGGTCCGGCCCCGGCCGCCGAAGAGGCTGGTGCCGCCGATGACGGCCGCCGCGATCACGTTCATCAGCAGGTCGCCGGCACCGGCGCTCTGGTTGGCCGCCGCGATCTTGGAGGCCCAGAAGAGCCCGCCGATGGCGGCGAAGGTGCCCGCGATGGAGAAGACCGCGATGCGGATGCCGGTGACGTTGATGCCCGCTCGCCGGGAGGCCTCGACGCTGCCGCCGAGCGCGAAGATGTTGCGGCCGAAGGAGGTACGGCGCAGAACGAAGTCCGTGCCGACCAGCACGACCAGGAAGAGCACCACCGCGAGCGGGAGGCCCTTGTACTGGTTGAACACCACGGCAGGGCCGAAGGTGAACACCGCGAGCACGGCCGTGCGCAGCACGATCTCGCCGAGCGGCCGGGACGGGACGCCCGCGGCCTGCCGGCGGCGGTTGTCGAAGAAGGAGGCCAGGAAGTAGGCCGCCACCGCGATCGCCGCGAGGCCGTAGGCAGCCGCCACGTCCGTGAAGTAGTACGTGGTGAGCTTCCCGACGACGCCGTCGGGGTCGAGGTTGATCGTGCCGTTGCTGCCGAGGATCTGCAGCATCGCGCCGGACCAGAACAGCAGGCCCGACAGGGTGACGGCGAAGGCCGGGGCGCCGATCCGGGCGAAGAAGAAGCCGTGGATGGCACCGATCAGCGCGCCGCCCGCGACGGCGACGAGGATCGCGAGCCACTCGTTCACCCCGTGGGTGACGGCGAGGACGGCGACGATCGCGCCCGAGACACCGCTGACCGAGCCGACCGAGAGGTCGATCTCGCCGAGCAGCAGCACGAAGATGATGCCGACGGCCATCATGCCGGTGGCGACCATCGTGATGGCGATGTTGGTGAGGTTCTCCGGGGAGAGGAAGTTCGCGTTCAACCCCTGGAAGATGCCCCAGATGATGATCAGGCCGAGGACCACCGGGATGGAGCCCAGGTCGCCGGCCTTCATCTTGCGGCCGAACTCGTTGAGGTAGCCGGAGAGGCCCTGCTCGCGCACGAGCAGGCGGGGGTCGACGGCCGGGATGGCGTCCGCCGCGGCGGCCGGGTTGACCGGATCGACGTGCTGCGCCTGGCCGGCGGGACCCTTGTCCAGCGGACCGGCGGGAGGGTTCTGGGTGCTCACTTGCGGGCCTCCCCGGTACGGGCCGCCCGGCGGGTCACGGCGTTGTCCGTGGCCCCGGTGATGGCGGAGATGATCTCTTCCTGCGAGGTGTCGGCGACGCTGAAGACGCCGTTGTTGCGGCCCAGCCGCAGGACCGCCACCTTGTCGGCGACGGCCTTCACATCGGCCATGTTGTGGCTGATGAGGATGACGGCGTGACCGCGCTCGCGCAGCCGCTCCACCAGGTCGAGGACCTGGGCGGTCTGCTCGACGCCGAGGGCCGCCGTGGGCTCGTCGAGGATCACGAGCTTGGGCTCGCCCAGCATGGAGCGGGCGATCGCCACGGTCTGGCGCTGACCGCCGGACAGCGAGGCGATGGGGATCCGGACACTGGGGATCCGGATGGACAGGGTGGTCAGGAGCTCGCGGGCGCGGCGCTCCATCTCCACCTCGTCGAGGATGCCGCGGCGCTTGAGCTCGCGGCCGAGGAAGAGGTTGCCGACGACGTCGATGTTGTCGCACAGCGCGAGGTCCTGGTAGACCGTCGCGATGCCCAGGTTCTGGGCGTCGTGGGGCTTGCCGATGGAGACCGGGCGGCCCTCCCACTCGATGACTCCGTCATCGATCGGGTGCACGCCGGCGATCGTCTTGACCAGCGTGGACTTGCCGGCGCCGTTGTCACCGACGAGGGCGACCACCTCGCCGGAGTGGATCTCGAGTTCTACGTCGGTCAGGGCCTGAACGGCGCCGAACCGCTTCGAGACCCCTCGCAACGCCAGCACGGGCGCAGCGGACACATGAACCATCTCCTTCGCCGCCTGACCGGCGGGGATGTCGTGCAAAAGAGCAGGAACGCGAATGGGGCTATGGGGGAAATCAGAGGAAACGTTTCTGTACGGCGCCCCGCGGATGGCGGGGAAAGGAGGCGGGGCGCCGTACAGGCGCGGGGGCCGCCCCGTCCGGGGCGACGGGGGCCTTACTTCAGGCCGAGGCTGGCGCAGGCGGCCGCGTACTTGTCGGTGCAGATCTCGTCGGCCGTGTAGACGCCGTCCTTGATGACGGTGTCCTTGATGTTGCTCTTGGTGAGCGAGACGACCGGGATCAGCACGGACGGGACGCCCTTGGTGGTCGGGCTGTCGACGTTCTGGTTGACGATGTCGCTGGTCTTCTCGTGCTTGGCGAGGGCCACGGCCATCTCGGCGGCGGCCGAGGCCTCCGGCGCGTACGGCTTGTAGACGCTCATGAACTGCTCACCCGCGACGATGCGCTGCACACCGGCGAGCTCCGCGTCCTGGCCGGTCACCGGGGGCAGGGGGGACAGGCCGGCCGCCTTCAGGGCGGTGATGATGCCGCCGGCCATGCCGTCGTTGGCGGAGTAGACGCCGACCACCTTGTCCTTGCCGAGCGCCGAGAGCGCGCCCGCCATGTTGGTGTTGGCGTTCTCCGGCTTCCACTCCTTGGTGTCGTACTCCTTGCCGATGGTCACCTTGCCGTCGAGGACGGAGTGCGCGCCCTTCTTGAACAGGGCGGCGTTCGGGTCGGTGACGGAGCCGTTCATCATGACGATCTGGCCGTCCTTGGCCTTGTCGCCCAGCGCGTCGAGCAGCGCCTTGCCCTGGACCTTGCCGACCTCTTCGTTGTCGAAGGAGGTGTAGGCGTCGATCGGGCCCTCGGCGAGGCGGTCGTAGGCGACGACCGGGATGCCGGCGTCCTTGGCCTTCTTGACCGAGCCCGCGATGGCCTTGGCGTCGACCGCGTCGACGATCAGGACGTCCACCTTGTTGGTGATCATCGTGTCGACCTGCGAGTTCTGCGTGGTCGCGTCCTGCTTGGCGTTGGCGTAGACGACCTTGGCCTTGCCGCCGGTGAGGTCGGCGACCTTCTTCTCGATGAGCGGCTTGTCGAACTTCTCGTAACGGGCCGTCTGGTTCTCCGGCAGGAGCAGGCCGACGGTGATCGCGTCACCCTTGGCGGCGCCGGACTCCTTCGTCTTGTCGCCGGACTCCTTCGCGCTCCCACATGCGGCGAGGGAAACGGCCATGGCGCCGGCGGCGACGGCAACAGCGGCTCTGCGCATACGAGTGTTCATTGGTTGAACCTCCCTGACGAGGCCGCGACAGTGCGGCCGAGGTGGATGCGAGTCAACCCCGGCCACAGTTTGCCGTCAAGGAGTGAATCCTTAACGAGATGACAACGGTGCCATCCGTTATCTAACTGAAGACATCAGGGCGGGAGCCCGTACTCCGATTCCATTTTCCGCCAAAAGCGTCGAATCGCCCATCTCGCTCAGTACGAGAGCCAGTGCGCCGAGTACTTCCGCGCGGCCGCCCAGGGAGCCGGTGAGCACCGAGAGTTGCCGGGCCGCGCTGGGGATCGCGTACCTCCCCACTGATTCACGGATGGGGGCCAGGACGAGTTCACCGGCTTCCGCGAGCGAGCCGCCGAGCACCACCCGGCTGGGGTTCAGCAGGTTGCACAGGCTGGCCACGCCGCTGCCGATGTGCCGGCCGACGTCGGTGATGACCCGGCGGCAGCCGGGGTCGCCCTCGCGGGCCAGCTCGACCACCCGCTCCATCGTCAACTCCGCGCCGTGGCTGCTCTGCAGGAGGGGCAGGACGTAGCGGGCGGCGGCGAAGGTCTCCAGGCAGCCGCGATTGCCGCAGCGGCAGACCGGGCCCGATTCGTCGAGGGTGATGTGCCCGATCTCGCCCGCCGTGCCGCCGGGTCCGCGGTAGATCTGGCCGTTGATCACCAGGCCGGCGCCGACACCGCTCGCGACCTTGATGTAGGCGAGGTCCTTGACCCCCCGGCCGCTCCCCCAGACCAGCTCGCCGAGCGCGCCGAGGTTGGCGTCGTTGTCCACGTACACGGGTACGCCCAACCGGCCGGACAGCTCCTGGCGGGGGTTGATCCCGGCCCAGCCCGGCAGGATCGCGGTGGAGCCGAGGGTGCCGGACTCCACGTCGATGGGGCCGGGGACGCCGAGGCCGACGCCGATGACCTTGTCGCGGCTCACGCCCACGCCTTCGATCAGCCGTCCGACCAGCGCTTCCGCGCGGTCGAAGCCCTCGGTCCAGGAGGCGTCCACGTCCAGCGGCTCGGAGTCCTCGGCGAGCACCTGGTGGGCGAGGTTGCCCACCGCCACCCGCAGGTGGGTGTGGCCGAAGTCGACGCCGATCACGATGCCGGCGTCCCCGCTGAGCGAGACGCTGCGGGCGCGCCGGCCGCCCGCCGAGGTGTCGGTGACCTCGACGGTCCCGCCCTCCTTCAGCTCGCGGACGATGTTGGAGACCGTGGCCGCCGACAGTCCGGTGGCGCGGGCGATCTCCGCCTGCGTCAGTGAACCCGCGAGCCGGACGGCCCGCACGACGCGTTCGAGGTTCGCGCGATGCAGCGACGACTGCGATCCGGGAGTCTGCACGACTCATCCACTCCTGCCCATAAGCGACGGCCGGCCGTCGCCCCCCGGCCGGCCATCAGGGCTGAGTGCTCCGAGACACCGGCGTCTCTCCAACTTGTGAACCTTAAGTCGAGCCTTTGGCCCGTCAGACGTCAAGAGGCTGACGCAGCACGAATCGGTCACTAAAGGGCGTATGGAGTGAAACAAGTCCGGCTACATCGTGCGGGCGGTGCTACTTGAGGGTGGCGGAGGTCAGGCCGGCCTGGATCTGGCGCTGGAAGGAGAGGTAGACCACCAGCATCGGGATCATCGCGATGGTCACGCCGGCGAACAGCACGGGCAGGTCCGTCTCGTAGCCCATCTGGTACTGGAGCTGGATCAGGCCCTGGGTGAGCAGGTAGCGCTCTGGGTCAGATCCGCTCTGGGGCTGCATCAGCACGGAGGGCAGGATGTACTGGTTCCACTGGCCCAGGACATTGAATATCCCGACGCTGATCAGGCCCGGCTTGGCCATCGGCAGCATCACCTGGAAGAAGATCCGGGTGTCGGAGGCCCCGTCGATCACCGCCGCCTCGTGGACGGCGGTGGGCAGCGTCCGGAAGAACGAGTGCATGAAGAAGACGGTGAACGGCATCGAGTACGCCACGTAGACGAGGATCAGGCCCTGGTACGTGTTGAGCATGTCCAGGCGCTTGACCATGAAGAACAGCGGGACGAGCGCCAGGAAGACGGGGAACATCGCCCCGCTGACGAAGAAGTAGTAGACGACCCGGTTGCCCGGGAAGGGGTAGCGGGCCAGTACGTACGCCGCCATCGAACCGAGCAGCATGGTCAGCGGGACCGAGAACACCAGCACGATCAGCGTGTGGGCGAAGTAGTCGCCGATGCCCTTGTCCCAGGCGCGGGAGAAGGCGTCGAGGTGCCAGTGGGAGGGCCAGCTCAGGGCCGAGCCACCGATCTGCGAGTCGGTCTTGAAGGAGCCGAGCGCGAGCCAGATCAGGGGCAGGACGATCAGTATCGCCCAGACGGCCAGGAACCCGTGCGAGAAGACGTTGAGCACCGTGCCGTCGGAGCGGCCGGTGCCGCGCTCCTTGGCGCGGCCGGCGCGGCCGGCGCCGCCGGGCCGCTCGGCGGCGGCCTCTCCGGGAGCCTTGATCACTGTGGTCATGGGTGTCTCCCGCTCAGAACTCGATGCGCTCGCGGCGGGTGGCGCGCAGCGTGACGATGGAAAGGATCATGGTCAGGACGAGCATGACCACGCCCATGGCACAGGCGTATCCGCTCTTGCCGAAGTAGAGGAAGTTGCGCATCAGCACCGTGGCCATGACCTCGCTGTGGTGGTCCGGGCCGCCGCCGAACTGGCCCGAGGTCATGGTGGACACCAGGACGAACATGTCCATCGCGGCGATGCCCAGGTAGACGGCGGAGGTCTGCACCGAGTCCCACAGCAGGGGCAGGGTGACCTTGAAGAAGGTCTGGGCGCGTCCGGCGCCGTCCAGCAGCGCGGCCTCGTAGATGTCCTTCGGGATGGACTGCATCGCGGCGGAGAAGAGCACCAGGTAGAAGCCGACGCCGTGCCAGACGACCACCAGGAGCAGGCACCAGAGCACCAGGTTCGGCTCGTTGAGCCATTCGACGGGGCGGGTCGGGTCGACGAACCCGAGTTTGGTCAGGAAGCCGTTGAGCAGGCCGCCCGCGTCGCTGCGGTACACGGCGCCGAAGAGCACGGCGAGGATGGCCAGGGAGAGGACCTGCGGGAAGAAGTAGACGATCTTGTAGACGCCCGACCCTCGTACGCCCCGCACCCCGCCGGCGCCGCTGCGGCCGCCCGCGTTCACCATGAAGGCGAAGAACAGGGCGAGCAGGATGGTGATCACCGGGACGAACACCAGGAGCAGCAGGTTGTGCCACAGGGCGCCGCGGAAGACCTCGTCCTTCATCAGCGCCGCGTAGTTGTCCAGGCCGACGAATCCGAACGTCGGGGACTGCCCCGACCAGTTGGTGAAGGAGTAGCCGAACGTCTGGATGTAGGGCCAGATGACGAAGGTCAGGTACAGCGCGAGCGGCAGGATCAGGAAGCCGGTGATGAAACCGCCCCGTCCTCTGCTGCGGGCAACGTGGCTCATGGTGTCCGTCCCGTCCGGTGACGTCAGCTGCGGCGGTTGTTCTTCGCGTTCGGGTCCTTGGCAGCCTTGTCTACCGCAGCCTGGGCCCGCTTGATCCATTCCTTGGGCTGGATCCGCTGGGCCATCAGCTCATTGGACGCGTTCTGGATCTCGGTGTCCATTTCGCTGTACCAGTCGGGGTACAGGTAGTTGAAGGTGTTGGTCCCGGCCGCCTTGACCGCCGCCACCGCCGACGCGGTGCCCGGCCGCAGCTTGACGCCGGGGTCCACCCCGTCCTTGACGACGGTGAGGGAGTTGGCCTGCTGGGCGAAGGTGGTCGACCATTCGCGTGACAGCATCGAGCGCAGGAATTCGAGTCCGCCGGCCTTGTTGGCGGCCTTCTCCGGGACGATGAAGGGTTCCCCCGCCCCCGCCCGGATGGCCTCGAAGGGCAGCTTGCTGTCGGCCAGCAGCGGGACCGGCAGGAACTTCATGTCGAAGTCCTCCGGGGTCTGCTTGAGCTGCTCGTTCTCCAGCCAGGAGCCGGAGGGGATGAAGGCGGCCTTGTACTGGTTCCAGGCGGTCTGGGATTCCGTGTGGGTGAGGCCGTTGGTGCCCGGCATCAGCAGGCCCTTCTCCACGACCTCGTACACCGCCTCGACCGCCGCTAGGGCGGCGGGGTTGCCCTCGAAGGCGTTCGGTTCGAGGTTGTCGATCGCCTTCATCGCGTCCAGGCCGCCCTTCTTGGCGATCAGGTCCATGATGACGACGTTGATGTAGTACGGGTACTTGCCCTGGTGGGCGAGGCCGCCGAGGCCGGCCTCCTTGGCCTTCGTGCAGACGGCCAGGAACTCGTCCCAGGTCTTGGGCTCGGTCCAGCCCTTCTCCTTGAAGAGCTTGCCGGAGTACCAGAACCCGAACACGGTGTAGACGTAGTAGAGGGCGACGAACTTGCCGCCCTGGGTACCCTGTTCGACGGTGCCGGGGATCAGCATGTCCCGGACCTTCCTGGCCGGGTCGTCCAGGGAGGGCGCGTCGAGGACCTGGGTGAGGTCGGCGAGCTGGCCGCCCTTGGCGAGGACGTCGACCTTGATCTGCTGGGCACCCGAGTCGTCGATGACGTCCGGCGGGTTGCCGCCGTTGAAGCGCGGCTGGAGCTTCCCGGTGATCTCCTGGGTGCCCAGGTGGGAGCTGGTGGTGCCCCACTTCTTGTCGAAGGCGGCTTCCCACGCCTTGGCGTAGTCGTCGCCGAACCCGCCCTTGAAGACGACGACGTCCATCTTGCCGCCCTTGGCCACGCCGAAGGGGTTCTCCTTGGAGACGGCTCCCTTCGCGGGGCCGTTCGTCGTCGTGTCGCCGCCGGAGGCGCAGGCGGAAAGGAAGCTCATCGTCGGGACGGCGATCAGGCCGAGTGCCGCGGAGCGCTTGATCAGGTCCCGGCGGCCGAGGCCCTCACCGGTGCTGTGCTCGCCGTGGGCGGAGGTGGATCCCATGCTCAAGTCCTCGCCTTCGTCAGGAGTGTGAAGGAGGAAGGAACACCACGGCGGCTGCCGTGCCCGCGGCATCGCCGCAGGTCCCCACCGTCCCCCCGTCCGGGGCCGCACGTCTCGCGGCGGCCCGGACGGCCACAGGTATAGTCCACTTCCGCTCGGGTGAGCAAGATCGTGCACAAGTATCTGCCCCGGCTTTTCCGAGTTGAGACCTCACCGTCACCTGGCTGGCCGATACCCGACGGTCCGAAAAAGCGGAAGGGCCGTACCCCCTTTCGGGGATACGGCCCTCGGGTGCCGCTCGGCGTCCGCGTGACTAGCCGCGGATCAGGTTGCGGAGCACGTACTGCATGATGCCGCCGTTGCGGTAGTAGTCCGCCTCACCGGGCGTGTCGATGCGCACGACCGCGTCGAACTCCACACCGGTGTCGGTGGTCACCTTGACCGTGCGCGGGGTGGTGCCGTTGTTCAGCTCCTCCACACCGGTGAAGGAGAAGGTCTCCTCGCCGGTGAGGCCCAGCGCGGCCGCCGAGGCGCCCTCGGGGAACTGGAGCGGGAGCACGCCCATGCCGATCAGGTTCGAGCGGTGGATGCGCTCGTAGGACTCGGCGATGACGGCCTTGACGCCGAGCAGCGCGGTGCCCTTGGCCGCCCAGTCGCGGGACGAGCCCGAGCCGTACTCCTTGCCCGCCAGGATGACCAGCGGGATGCCGGCGGCCTGGTAGTTCTGCGAGGCGTCGTAGATGAACGCGACCGGCGCGCCGTCCTGGGTGAAGTCGCGGGTGAAGCCGCCCTCGGTGCCCGGCGCGATCTGGTTGCGCAGGCGGATGTTGGCGAACGTACCGCGGATCATGACCTCGTGGTTGCCGCGGCGGGAACCGTAGCTGTTGAAGTCGCGGCGCTCGACGCCGTGCTCCGTGAGGTACTTGCCGGCCGGGGTGTCGGCCTTGATCGCACCGGCCGGGGAGATGTGGTCGGTGGTGACCGAGTCGCCCAGCTTCGCCAGCACCCGGGCGCCGGCGATGTCGGAGACCGGGGTGGTCTCCATCGTCATGCCCTCGAAGTAGGGGGGCTTGCGCACGTAGGTGGACTGCGGGTCCCACTCGAACGTGTTGCCGGTCGGGATGGACAGCGCCTGCCACTGGGCGTCGCCCGCGAAGACGTCCCGGTAGGACTTGTTGAACATGTCCTCGCCGATGGCGTTCGCCACGACGTCGTTGACCTCGGCCTCGGAGGGCCAGATGTCCTGGAGGTAGACCGGCTTGCCCTCGGTGTCGATGCCGATGGCGTCCTTGGTGATGTCCACCTTCATGGAGCCCGCGATGGCGTACGCGACGACCAGCGGCGGGGAGGCCAGGTAGTTCATCTTGACGTCGGGGTTGATCCGGCCCTCGAAGTTGCGGTTGCCCGAGAGCACCGAGGTGACCGCGAGGTCGGCCTCGTTGATCGCCTTCGAGATCTCCTCGTCCAGCGGACCCGAGTTGCCGATGCAGGTGGTGCAGCCGTAGCCGACCAGGTTGAAGCCCAGCTTGTCCAGGTACGGGGTCAGGCCGGCCTTGTCGAAGTAGTCGGTGACGACCTTCGAGCCCGGGGCCAGGGTGGTCTTGACCCACGGCTTGCGGGTCAGGCCCTTCTCGGCCGCCTTCTTCGCCACGAGCGCCGCGGCGACCATGACGTAGGGGTTCGAGGTGTTGGTGCAGGAGGTGATCGCGGCGACGGTGACGGCGCCGTGGTCGATCTCGAACGAGGTGCCGTCGGCCAGCGTGACCAGGGTCGGCTTGGTCGGGATGCCGTTGGCGGAGGCCGGGGCGTCGGACGCCGGGAAGGACTCCTTGCCGGCCTCCTCGTCGTCGCTGACGTAGTTGCGCACGTCGACGGCGAACTGCTCGGCGGCGTTCGCGAGGACGATGCGGTCCTGCGGGCGCTTCGGGCCGGCGATGGAGGGGACGACCGTGGAGAGGTCGAGCTCCAGCTTCTCGGAGAAGTCCGGCTCGGCGGCCGGGTCCAGCCACAGGCCCTGCTCCTTGGCGTACGCCTCGACCAGCGCGACCTGCTGGGCGTCGCGGCCGGTCAGGCGCAGGTACTTCAGCGTCTCGTCGTCGATCGGGAAGATCGCGGCGGTCGAGCCGAACTCCGGCGACATGTTGCCGATGGTGGCGCGGTTCGCGAGGGAGGTGGCGGCGACGCCCTCACCGTAGAACTCGACGAACTTGCCGACGACGCCGTGCTTGCGCAGCATCTCGGTGATGGTCAGCACGAGGTCGGTGGCGGTGGTGCCGGCCGGCAGCTCGCCGGTCAGCTTGAAGCCCACGACGCGCGGGATCAGCATGGAGACCGGCTGGCCGAGCATCGCGGCCTCGGCCTCGATGCCGCCGACGCCCCAGCCCAGCACGCCCAGGCCGTTGACCATGGTGGTGTGCGAGTCGGTGCCGACGAGGGTGTCGGGGTAGGCCTGGCCGTTGCGGACCATGACCGTGCGGGCCAGGTGCTCGATGTTGACCTGGTGGACGATGCCGGTGCCCGGGGGGACGACCTTGAACTCGTCGAAGGCGGTCTGGCCCCAGCGCAGGAACTGGTAGCGCTCCTTGTTGCGGCCGTACTCCAGCTCCACGTTCTGGGCGAACGCGTCGTTGGTGCCGAACTTGTCAGCGATGACCGAGTGGTCGATGACCAGCTCGGCCGGGGCCAGCGGGTTGATCTTCGACGGGTCGCCGCCGAGGGCCTTCACGGCCTCGCGCATGGTGGCGAGGTCGACGACGCAGGGGACGCCGGTGAAGTCCTGCATGATCACGCGGGCCGGCGTGAACTGGATCTCCTCGCTGGGCTGCGCCTGCGAATCCCAGTTGCCGAGGGACCGGATGTGGTCGGCGGTGATGTTCGCGCCGTCCTCGGTACGGAGCAGGTTCTCCAGCAGCACCTTCAGGCTGTAGGGAAGGCGGGCCGCGCCCTCGACCTTGTCCAGCCGGAAGATCTCGTACGACTCGTCGCCCACCTGCAGCGTGCTGCGGGCGTCGAAGCTGTTCGCCGACACGACAGTCTCCTTCATGCATGATTTCGCGCGTATAACCGCATCCTGCCGCCACGCCCCATGGCCAATCCGCTAAGGTAAGGCTAAGTTAGGTAACCCTTACCAGCGGGGGCGGCTGCGGTACGCCTTCGGCAGATATCTCGATGTCGAGATAACTCTAGTACATGTCCGGGGGAAGGGACGAGGCACGCACCCGCAGTCCTGCCGCCACGGCCAGCTGGCCGGGCGGTTCCGCTTCCCCGGACTCGACCAGCGCCACCAGCGCGGACACCGCACGGACGGCGATCCGCTCCGGATCCAGGGTGACGGTGGTCACGGGCGGTTCGTTCTCGGCGTACGCGGGATCCTCGCTGGCGCAGACCAGCAGCAGGTCGTGGGGCGTACGGATGCCGTGGCGCGCGGCGGCCGCCAGCGCCTGCCGGCCTCCCGGGTCGTACACGCAGTAGACGGCGTCGGGCCGGGCGGCGGCCCCGAAGGCGCCGTCGAAGGCGTGACCTGCACGGTCGTCGGGATCGAAGGGGATCACCAGCGGGTCCGCGCCGCGCCGCGCGCACCACTGTTCGTAGGCGGATGTGACGGCCCCGGTGTAGAACTCCCGGCCGTAGCCGGAATGCAGCGCGATCCGGCGGGCTCCCGAGGTCGCGAGGTGGTCGAGCACCTCTCGCGTGGTGCTCGCGTGGTCGTTGTCCACCCATATGTCCGACGGCCACGGGTCCGGCGGGCGGCCGTCGAAGACCACCGGCAGGCCCCGGGCCCGCAGGGACCGCAGCACCGGGTCCCCGGCCGGGCTGTCCAGCAGCAGCATCCCGTCGACGGCGAGGGTGTGCCACAGCGGCTCGCCGCCGCGGTCTGCGGGCAGGGTGGTCAGGGCGTAGCCGCGGGCGTGCGCGGCGGAGGTGGCCGAGGTCAGCAGCCGGGAGAAGTAGGCGATGCCCGCGAAGTCCCAGGCGGAGCCCGCGTACGTGGTCACCGCCACCCCGAGGGTGCGGGTGCGGGGGCCGCGCCGGGAGCCGTAGCCGAGGCCGGCCGCCACCTCGCGGACCCGGCGGCGGGTGCCGTCGGCGAGGCGGCCGGTGCCGTTGAGGGCGTGCGAGACGGTCGCGGTGGAGACCTCCGCGGCGCGCGCGATGTCGGCGATGGTCGGTCCGGGGCCGGGCACGGGGTCATCGTACGGGTGCGGCCGGGCGGGCCCCCTGGCGGCGGGGTGCGCTCCGCTCGGGGGCGTGGTGCGGAATCCGTCGCTCGGGGCGGCTTCTGGTTAACGGGTTAATCACCCAATGTCCACGCCACGTACCGACACCGCCGTACCGATGTCTGGAGTGGCCATGACCCCTTCCCCCCTGTCCCGCCGAGGGCTCCTCGCGTCCGCCGGGGCCGCCTCGGCGGCGACGCTGCTCGGCGCCGGCGCGGCCTCCGCCGCCGCCTCCGGGCCTTCCGGGGGCCGGGGCTCCGCCGCCCTGGTGTTCCACAACGCCCGGGTGTACACGGGCCGGGCCGGCGGCCCGCCCGCGGACGCCGTCGCGGTGGGCCGGGACGGCCGGATCCTGGCCACCGGTACGAGTGCGTCCGTACGCCGGCACGCCGGGCGGGACACCGAGGTGGTCGACGCCCGCGGCAACACCGTGATGAGCGGGATCCACGACGGGCACGTCCACCCGCTGGGCGCCGGGGAGCGGTCGCTGCGCCCGTCGCTGGCGAGCGCGGAGACCACCGTGGCGGAGCTCACCGCCCTGCTGACCGGTTTCCTCGCCGACACCGGCGGGCCGGGCGCCGAGCCCGGCGGCTGGCTGGTGGTGGAGGACTGGAACCCGGTCGGGCTGCTGCCCGCGGGGACCGCCCCGCACCACGCGGTGCTGGACGCGCTGCCCACGCGGCGCCCCGTCGTCCTGGTCGGCGGCGACGGGCACAACCTGTGGGCGAACCAGCGGGCCCTGGACATCGCCGGGATCACCGCGGCCACCCCGGACCCGGTCGGCGGCAAGGTGGTCAAGGGGAACGACGGGCAGCCGACGGGCGTGCTCAAGGACGACGCGCAGGAGCTGGTGAAGCGGCACCTCCCGGAGCCGTCCGCGGCCGAACTGGTGGCGGCCTGCGCGAAGGTGCTGGAACTCGCGGCGGCGTCCGGGGTCACGACCATGATGGACGCCCTGGCCGGCCGGCACGAGCTGGAGCTGTACCGGGCCCTGTCGGCGGCGGGGAAGCTGCCGCAGCGGATCGTGCCCGCCATCCGGCTGGACGCCGCGCAGGCCAAGGACCCGGCGGCCTCGCTGGCGTACGCGCGCGGGCTGCGGCGGGAGTTCGAAGGCGTCCGGGGGCTCCGGTTCGGGATGATCAAGGTGTTCCTGGACGGGGTCATCGAGTACCCGGCGCAGACGGCCGCACTGCTGGAGCCGTACCTGGACGGAGCGGGCGGGCCGACCGGCAACCGGGGCGAGCTGTACACGTCGGCGGCGGACTACGGCCGGCTCGCCGCGGCGTTCAACGCGGCGGGCTGGCAGATGCACGCCCACGGCCTGGGCGACCGGGCGGTCCGTACCGCTTTGGACGGGTACGAGTACGCCAAGCGGGTGACGGGGCATCGGGACGCGCGCAACGCGATCGCACACCTCCAGATAGTCGATCCGGCCGATCTGCCCCGTTTCGCCCGGCTCGGCGTGGCCGTCTGCATGCAGCTCCAGTGGGCCTCGCGCGACACCTGGACGATGGAGGCGCTGCTGCCCTACATCGGCCCCCGCCGCCACCGTTGGATGTATCCGGCACGGAGCATCGAGAGGGCGGGGGCGCGGCTGACCGGCGGCTCGGACTGGCCGGTGGACGTCCTCCAGGTGTGGAACCAGCTGCGGACGGCGATCGACCGGCAGGGCGCGTTCGGCGAGGGTGAGCTGTACCGGGAGCTGGAGGGGCTGAGCCGGGACTCGGTACTGCGGATGCACACCTCGGGCACGGCCTGGCAGTTGCGCCAGGAGGAGCTGACGGGCACGGTGGAGGCCGGCAAGGCGGCCGACCTCGTACTGCTGGACCGGGACGTGACCCGCTGCCCGGTGGCCGACATAAGCGACACCGGCGTACGAATGACCCTGGTCGGCGGGCGCGTGGTGCACGACGCGGAGTCGGCGACGGGCCGGGCGGCCACCGCCCGCGCGCAGCGCGCCCGGTCGGCCCCGCGGCCGGCCTCGTACGCGGCGGTGCACGGCGGCCGGCACCACGCCTGCGGGCACTGAACGGGCCCGCGACCCGGGCCCGGTCGGCTGACTCGGGGTCAGCCGGCCGGGCCCCCGGCCACGGTGGGTAACACCCGTCCGCCACACCCCGTTCGGCCCCCATCTCATATCTGAGATACGGTGCACCCATGGCAGACGACTACCTCGTACGCATCGGCAAGCTCATCCGTGACGCCCGTCAGCACCGGGGCTGGACACAGAGTCAGCTTGCCGAAGCGCTCGGCACCAGCCAGAGCGCCGTCAACCGGATCGAACGCGGCAACCAGAACATCAGCCTTGAGATGATCGCCCGAATCGGCGAAGCTCTCGACAGCGAAATCGTCTCGCTGGGCTACGCCGGACCCATGCACCTGCGGGTCGTCGGCGGCCGCCGCCTCTCCGGTGCCATCGACGTCAAGACGAGCAAGAACGCGTGCGTCGCGCTGCTGTGCGCCTCGCTGCTCAACAAGGGCCGTACGGTGCTCAGGCGGGTCGCCCGCATCGAAGAGGTCTACCGCCTCCTCGAAGTCCTGAACTCCATCGGGGTGCGCACCCGCTGGATCAACGACGGCGTGGACCTGGAGATCGTCCCTCCGGCCCGCCTCGACATGGACGCCATGGACGCGGACGCGGCCCGCCGCACCCGCAGCATCATCATGTTCCTGGGCCCGCTGCTGCACCGCATGGACCAGTTCCGGCTGCCCTACGCCGGCGGCTGCGACCTCGGCACCCGCACCATCGAGCCCCACATGATCGCCCTGCGCCGCTTCGGCCTGGAGATCACCGCCACCGAGGGCATCTACCACGCCCAGGTCGCCGCCGGGGTCAGCCCGGACCGCCCGATCGTCCTGACCGAGCGCGGGGACACGGTCACCGAGAACGCGCTGCTGGCCGCCGCCCGGCACGACGGCGTCTCCGTCATCCGCAACGCCTCCTCCAACTACATGGTCCAGGACCTCTGCTTCTTCCTGGAGACCCTGGGCGTCAAGGTGGAGGGCATCGGCACGACCACCCTCACCGTCCACGGCGTTCCGAACATCGACGTCGACGTGGACTACTCGCCCTCCGAGGACCCGGTCGAGGCGATGAGCCTGCTGGCCGCGGCCGTGGTCACCGAGTCCGAACTGACCATCCGCCGGGTGCCGATCGAGTTCATGGAGATCGAGCTCGCGGTCCTGGAGGAGATGGGCCTCGACCACGACCGCTCGGCGGAGTACACCGCCGACAACGGCCGCACCCGCCTGGTCGACCTGACGGTCCGCCCGTCGAAGCTCGAAGCGCCGATCGACAAGATCCACCCGATGCCGTTCCCCGGGCTGAACATCGACAACGTCCCGTTCTTCGCGGCCATCGCCGCCGTCGCCCAGGGCCAGACCCTGATCCACGACTGGGTGTACGACAACCGGGCCATCTACCTGACCGACCTCAACCGCCTCGGCGGCCGGCTCCAGCTCCTGGACCCCCACCGGGTCCTGGTCGAGGGCCCGACCCGCTGGCGCGCGGCGGAGATGATGTGCCCGCCCGCCCTCCGCCCGGCGGTGGTCGTCCTCCTGGCGATGATGGCGGCCGAGGGCACCTCGGTCCTGCGCAACGTCTACGTCATCAACCGCGGCTACGAGGAACTTGCGGAACGCCTCAACTCGGTCGGCGCCCAGATCGAGATCTTCCGCGACATCTGAGCGCGCTGTGGATCTGGGACGGTGGACGGGACCTGTCCCAGATCCGCACCCACTCCACGGGCGGGCCCCGCCCGACGGAAGCCGCCGCGTTCTCGCGGCCGTCCACGGCGGGCCACCGGGCAGCGTCGGGATTCGGCCATATTGGGGCGGACCGGGGTCGGGGGAAGCGGCAGAATCGGGGGTTCGGGACGGCGTCGAGGGGGCGGCCATGGCAGTGGACGGTACGACGGGAACACGCGCGGGTACGGAGGTTCCGGTACTGGCCGGGGCGCCGTTGCTGGGGTCGCTCTTCGACCTGACCTCGGATTCGCTCGGCACCTACCTGCGCGCCCAGCAGCGGCACGGTGACGTCGTGCGCGTCAGCGCCGGGCCGCCCGGGTTGCGCACCGAGCTGTACTGCGTCTTCTCCGCGGAGGGCGCGCAACAGGTCCTGGCATCGGAATCGGCCAACTTCCGCAAGGACAACCCCTTCTACCAGGAGATCCGGGAGTCCCTCGGCAACGGCCTGCTGACCAGTCAGGACGAGGAGTACCTGCGCCAGCGCCGGCTGGTCCAGCCGCTGTTCACCCGCCGCCGCGTCGACGGCTACGCCGACGCCGTCGTGGCCGAGACCCGGGCGACGCTCGACGCCTGGGCGGAGGCGGCCGACGGGATGGTCGACGTCTCCGCCGAGATGATGCACCTCGCCCTGCGCGCGGTGGCCCGGATCCTGTTCGGCACCGATGTGGACGCCACCGTCGACGTCATCGACCGGTCCTTCCCGGTCATCACGGAGTACGTGCTGCGGCGCGGCTACTCCCCCGCCAACATCCCGCGCGGCTGGCCCACGCCCGGCAACCGGCGGGCGGCCGCCGCGATGCAGGAGCTGTACGCGGTCTGCGACCGGATCATCGCCGAGCGGCGGGCCGCACCGGCCGGCCGGGACGGCAAGGACGGTGACGACCTGCTGACGCTGCTCGCCGCCGCGCAGAGCGCGGACGACGCCGCCTTCGACGCCACCGAACTGCGCGACCAGGTACTGATCTTCCTGCTCGCCGGCCATGAGACGACGGCCACCTCGCTGGCCTTCACCCTGCACTTGCTGGCCCGCCACCCCGAGCACCAGGAGCGGGCGCACGAAGAGATCTCCCGGGTGCTCGGCGGCCGCGCGCCCGAGGCCGCCGACCTCGACCGGCTGCCGTACCTCACGCAGGTGCTCAAGGAGGCGATGCGCCTCTACCCCGCGGCGCCGGTGATCGGCCGCCGCGCCGTCGCCGCGAGCCGGGTCGGCGGACTCACCGTCCCGGCCGGCGCCAACGTGATCCTCGCGCCGTGGGTCACGCACCGCCACCCGGCCTACTGGCCCGACGCCGACCGCTTCGACCCGGAGCGGTTCACCCCCGAGGCCGAGGCCGCCCGCCCGCGTTACGCCTGGTTCCCCTTCGGTGGCGGACCGCGCGCCTGCATCGGGCAGCACTTCTCCATGCTGGAGTCGGTGATCGCGCTCGCGGTGCTGCTCCGGGAGTACGAGTTCGAGGCCGTGGACCAGGAGGTCCCGGTCGGCGTCGGCATCACCCTGCGCGCGGACGGCCCGGCCCGCTGCCGGCTGCGCCGACGGGCGCGGGAGTCCTAAACGGCCGCCGTCGGGGTGTGGTTGCCCTGGAGGCGGGCCAGGTCCGAGGGGCGGACCTGGATGACCAGCAGGGCGATCACCGCGGCGATCAGGGCGAACGCGGCCCCGACGATGAACGCCGCGCTCACGCCGGAGGCCAGCACCTGGTCGCCCCAGGGGTCCGGGAGCCGGCCGGTGCGCAGGAAGAGGGCGCGCTGCCCCGGGTCGGCGGTGGCCAGGAAGGCCGGGACCTGGGTGTGGGCCTCGTTCCGGCTGGCGGTGCCGAAGACGGTGACCAGGATCGACAGGCCGAGCGACCCGCCCACCTGCTGCGTGGTGTTGAGCAGTCCGGACGCCGCTCCCGACTCCCGGTCGGGGACGTTGGACAGGGCCATCAGGGTCAGCGAGACGAACTGCATGCCCATGCCGATGCCGAAGATGAGCATCGGGCCCAGGATGCTGCCGAGGTACGTCGAGTCGACGTCGGTCTGCGTCAGCCAGGCCAGTCCGGCCGCCGTGCAGAGCGCGCCGCCCACCATGAAGGGTTTGGGCCCGAACTTCGGCAGGAGCTGGGAGGCGAGGCCCGCGCCCATCCCGATGACCACGCTGATCGGCAGGAACGCGAGGCCGGCGCGCAGCGGGCTGAATCCCAGCACGTTCTGTACGAACAGGGTCAGGAAGAAGAACATGCCGAACATCGCGCAGGCGAGGAAGAGCATGATGCCGTAGGTCCCGGCCCGGTTGCGGTCGGCGAACATGTGCAGGGGTGTGATCGGCTGCGCCGAACGCCGTTCGTTGATGATGAAGAGGGTCAGCAGGACCACGGCGACGCCGAACGAGCCGAGGGTCAGGCTGTCGCGCCAGCCTTCCTGGGACGCGCGGATGAATCCGTAGACGAGGGCGACCATGCCGGTGGTGCACAGCAGCGCGCCCGCGAAGTCGAAGTGCCCCGGGTGGCGCTCGGACTCCCGGATGACCTTGACGGCCGTCAGGGCGATGGCCAGCGCGATCGGGACGTTGACGAAGAACACCCAGCGCCAGTCGAGCCATTCGACGAGGACACCGCCGGCCAGCAGTCCGATCGCGCCGCCACCCGCCGAGACGGCGGCGAACACGCCGAAGGCCCGGTTGCGGGCCGGTCCTTCGCGGAAGGTCGTGGTGATCAGTGCCAGAGCGGTCGGGGAGGCGATGGCGCCGCCGATCCCCTGGAGTGCGCGGGCCCCCAGCAACTGCCCTTCGCTCTGGGCGAGTCCGCCGAGCAGGGAGGCGAGGCCGAAGAGCAGCACGCCGAAGATGAAGACCCGTTTGCGGCCGAGGATGTCGCCCGTGCGGCCGCCGAGGAGCAACAGGCCGCCGAAGGTGAGGGTGTAGGCGCTGACGACCCACGACAGGCTCTCCGTGGAGAACCCCAGGGCGGTCTGGATGTGCGGCAGCGCGATGTTCACGATGGTGATGTCGAGGACCACCATGAGCTGGCAACTGGCGATGACGAACAGGGCGAGCCGGTTCCCGCCGCTTTCCCGGACCTTGCCGTCGGTCCCCGTGCTGGTCGGCAATGTGTTCCCGTCCACCCCTCCGACGCTAAACCTGCCACCAGGGGCCCACCACTCGAATGGCCTAACAGAAAAGCGCTATACCGTGTGATATTTCACATGGCAGACTGGGATCATGGACGACTTCCTCCGACTCTCCGCCGCCACCGGCCGGTTCACGTACGGGACCCCGCGCGCCTTCCGCTTCGGCGACGACGGGCGGCTGCTCTGGTTCCTGCGCTCGACAGGACCCACCGACCCGGTCGACGCCCTCTGGGTCCTCGACACCGCGACGGGCACCGAGACCCGGCTCGCCGACCCCCGGCAGCTGCCGCCCGGTGCCCTCCCCACCGCCGAACGCCGGCTGCGGGAGCGGATCCGGCTCGTCGCCGACGGCATCGGCTCGTACGCCCTCTCCGGCGACGGTCTCCGCGCCGTGTTCGCGCTCCACGGGCGGCTGTACGAGGTCAGCTGCGACGGAGCCGCACCGCCCGCTGAACTCCGCGCGGCCGGACCGGCGTTCGACCCGCGCCCGAACGCGGACGGCAGCCGGGTCGCGTACGTCACCGCCGACGCCCTCCACACCGTGCCCGGCGGCCGCGTCAGCCCCGACGACGGGGCGCGCTGGGGCGTCGCCGAGTTCGCGGCCGCCGAGGAGCTCGACCGGGACCGCGGGCACTGGTGGTCCCCGGACGGGCGGACCCTGCTGGCCGCCCGGGTCGACGAGTCCGCCCTGCAACGGCGCTGGATCGGCGACCCGGCGCACCCGGAGCTCCCGGTGGAGGACTTCGCTTACCCGCAGGCGGGCGGGCCCAACGCGGACGTCCAGCTGTGGGTGCTCGGGCCGGGCGGGGAGCGGGTACGGCTCGACTGGGACGCGGAGACCTACCCGTACGTCTCGGACGCCGGGTGGGAGTCGCCCGCGGAGATCCTGCTGACCGTCCAGGACCGGCTCCAGCGCACGGTGCTGCTGCTCGGCGCCGACCCGGTGACCGGCGCGACCCGCGAGCTGTCCCGCACGACGCACCCCCAGTGGGTCGACCCCCTGCCCGGGACCCCGGCCCGGCTGCCCGACGGGCGGATGCTCACCGCCGCCGACACCCCGGGCGGGGCCGCGCGCGCCCTCGCCGTCGACGGCGAGCTCCTGACCGGCGACGGGATCCAAGTCCGCCGGGTGGCCGGGTCGTACGAGGGCCGGCTGCTGGTCGAGGCCGGGCAGCGCGACCCCGCCGAGCAGCAGGTGTTCCTCATCGATCCCGACTCCGGTGGGCTGACCGCGCTCGCCGACGGTCCGGGGGTGCACGGCGTGCTCGCTTCGTCCGGGGCGCTACTGCTGACCAGCGCGGACGCCGACGGGATACGCCGGACCGTACGCACCGCCGCCGGGCGCGAGTTCAGCCCCGCCGACCTGGCCGAACCGCTGCCCCACCGGGTGGTCCCGGTGCTGCAGCGGGTCACCGAGCACCGCGTCCCCACCGCGCTGGTGCTCCCGCGCGGGCACGTCCCGGGCACCCGGCTGCCGGTTCTGGTGGACGGCTACGGCGGACCCGGCTTCCAGGACGTCTCCGCGGAACCGCGCCGGTGGCAGCACCGCCAGTGGTGGGCCGACCAGGGCTTCGCGGTGGTCACCATCGACAACCGGGGTACCCCGTACGTCTCACCGGACCACACCCATGCCATGTACCGGGGCTTCTCGGACGTCACCCTGGAGGACCAGGCCGCCGCCCTCCAGGCGCTCGGCGCCCGCCACCGGGACCTCGACCTCACCCGGGTCGGGGTGCGCGGCTGGTCGTACGGCGGCTACCTCGCGGCCCTCGCCGTACTGCGCCGCCCGGACCTCTTCCACGCGGCCGCCGCGGGAGCCGCGCCGACCGACTTCCGGCACTACGACACCGCGTACACCGAGCGCTACCTGGGTCTCCCCCAGGAGCACCCCGAGGTGTACGAGCGGGACTCGCTGATCCCGGACGCGCCCCGGCTGACCCGGCCCCTGCTGCTCGTCACGGGTCTGGCCGACGACAACGTCCACCCGTCCCACACCCTGCGCCTGTCGCGGGCCCTGACGGACGCGGGCCGCCCGCACCGGCTGCTGGCGCTGCCGGGCGTCACGCACATGACGCCGAACGGCACGCGGGAGAAGGTCATGCTCCAGGAACTGGACTTCTTCCGGAGTGAACTGGGCCTGTGACGGGTGAGGGGCCCCGGAGCCGATCGGGTCGGCTCCGGGGCCCCTTCTTCTCCCGGGGTCCCCGTCAGTCCCCCGGGAAGTGGCAGGCCACCTCGCGGGAGGCGGCGATCCGCAGCAGCGGGCGTTCGGTCCGGCAGACCTCCTGCGCCTTGGGGCAGCGCGGGTGGAAGGTGCAGCCGGGCGGTGGCGCGGCCGGGCTCGGCGGGTCGCCGAGCAGGACGATCCGCTCGCGCCGGCGCTCCGCCGCCGGATCGGGCAGTGGGACGGCAGACAGCAGGGCCCGGGTGTACGGGTGCTGGGGGTCGTCGTACAACAGGTGCTTCTCGCCGGTCTCCACGATGCGGCCCAGGTACATCACGGCCACCCGGTCGCTGACCCGCTTGACCACCGACAGGTCGTGGGCGATGAACACGTAGGCCAGGCCCAGTTCGCCGCGCAGCCGCTCCATCAGATTGACGATCTGGGCCTGTACGGAGACGTCGAGGGCGGAGACCGGTTCGTCGGCGATGACCAGCCGGGGGCTGGTGGCGAGCGAGCGGGCGATACCGATGCGCTGCGCCTGGCCGCCGGAGAACTCGTGCGGATAGCGGTCGATGTGCTCGGGGATCAGCCCGACCAGTTCCATCAGTTCCGCGGCCCGGCGGCGGGCGTCCCCCGCCGTCCAGCCCTGGACCAGCAGCGGGTCGCAGATGATCCGGGCCACCGTCTGGCGCGGGTTGAGGGAGGAGTGCGGGTCCTGGAACACCATCTGGATGTGCTTGCGCAGCGGCCGCAGGGCGCTCTGGGACAGCCGGCTGATGTCCCGGCCGTCGAACTCGACGCTGCCCGCGGTCGGTTCCAGCAACCGCACCAGCATCCGGCCCGTCGTGGACTTCCCGCAGCCCGACTCCCCGACCAGCCCGAGGGTCTCCCCCTCGCCCAGGTCGAACGAGACCCCGTCGACGGCGCGCACGGGCGCCCCCCGGCGCCCGGTCACCGACCGCCGGCCGGGGAAGGTCATGGTCAGGTCGCGTACGGCGAGCAGCGGTCGCGGTGTGGCGGTCATCGGGTCACCTCGGCGGGGGCGCCGGCTCCGGCGAAGTGGCAGGCGACGGCGCGCGCGGGTCCTTCCCCGTACGGTTCGAGCTCCGGGCGTTCGCCGGTGCAGCGCGCGGCCGCCTTGGGGCAGCGCGGCGCGAAGGCACATCCCGGGGCGGGGGTCAGCAAGGACGGCGGGGAGCCGGGGATGGCCCGCAGGGGCGCGTCGTCGGCGTCGTCGAGCCGGGGCAGGGAGTCCAGCAGCCCCCGGGTGTAGGGGTGGGCGGGTTCGGCGAACAGCTGGTCGACGTGGGCCTGTTCCGCGGCCCGGCCGCCGTACATGACCAGCACCTCGTGGGCGACCCGGGCCACCACCCCCAGGTCGTGGGTGATCAGTACGACACCGAGTCCGCGGTCCTGCTGGAGGCGGGCGATCAGCTCCAGGATCTGGGCCTGCACGGTGACGTCGAGTGCGGTGGTCGGCTCGTCGGCGATCAGCAGGTCCGGTTCGCAGGCCAGCGCCATGGCGATCATCGCCCGCTGCCGCATGCCCCCGGAGAACTGGTGCGGGTACTCGCCCGCGCGGCGGGCGGGTTCGGGGATGCCGACCTCGCCGAGCATGTCCACGGCCCGCTTGCGGGCTGCGGCGCGGCCTGCTTTGAAGTGCACCCGGAAGTGCTCGGCGATCTGCTCGCCGACGGTGTAGTAGGGGTGCAGGCTGGACAGCGGATCCTGGAAGATCATTGCCATCTTGCGGCCGCGCAGCCGGGACAGTTCCCGCTCGGACAGGCCGGTGAGTTCCCGCCCGTCGAGGGCCACGGACCCGCCGATCTCGGCCCCCCGGTGCAGGCCCATGACGGCGAGCGAGGTGACGGACTTGCCGGAGCCGGACTCCCCGACGATGCCGAGGGTGCGCCCGGCCTCGACGGTGAACCCGAGCGAGTCGACGGCGCGGACGGTACCGCGCGGGGTGCTGAACGTGACGTGCAGGTCGCGTACTTCAAGGAGAGCGGCCATCAGTACCTCACCCTCGGGTCGATGACGGCGTACAGGAGGTCGACGGCGAGGTTGGCGACGACGATGAAGAACGCGGCGAGCAGCGTGACGCCGAGCACCACCGGCTGGTCGGAGCTGACGAGCGCCCCGTAGAAGAGCCTTCCGATGCCCGGGAGGCCGAAGATGGACTCGGTGATGACCGCGCCGGCGAGGAGCCCGCCGAGGTCCATGCCGAAGATGGTGAGGATCGGGGTCATCCCGGAGCGCAGGCCGTGCTTGACCACGACGGTGCGTTCGGGCATGCCCTTGGCGCGCGCGGTACGGATGTACGGCTCGGCCATCGCCTCGATCATGGAACCGCGGCTCTGGCGGGCGTACATGGCGGCGTACAGCAGGGCGAGCGCGGTCCAGGGCAGCAGCAGGTTCGAAGCCCAGCCGAGGGGGTCGTCGCCGAAGGACTGGTATGCGGGGTAGGGCAGCAGCCCGGCGATGCGGATGACCCCGTAGATCAGCATCACGGAGGTGAAGTAGACGGGCAGCGAGGCCGCGGCGACGGCGCCGACCATCAAGGCCTTGTCGGTGGCGGTGTCCTTGCGCAGGGCGGCGGTGACCCCGGCGCCGAGGCCGAGCAGCAGCCACAGCGCCGCGGCGCCGAGGGCGAGGGACGCGGAGACCGGCAGCCGGTCCATGAGCAGGTCCCAGACGGGCAGGGAGTTCTCGTACGAGTAGCCGAGGCAGGGGAAGTCGCACTGGACGGCGTACTGGCCGCTGCCCAGGGTGCGGCCGGTGAAGATCCCGCTCAGGAAGTCGAGGAACTGCCGCCACAGGGGCAGGTCGAGCCCGAGGTACTCCCGCACGTCGGCCAGCCGTTCGGGGCTGCAGGTCTTGCCGCAGGCGGCCGCGGCGGGGTCGGAGGGCAGGACGTAGAAGATGAGGAAGGTGACGGCGGCGATGGCGAGCAGCACTCCGGCGAGGGCGACCAGCCGGCGGACCAGGTAGAGGATCACGTCCGGCCGCCCCTCGGGTCGAGGATGTCGCGCAGCGCGTCGCCCAGGAGGGTGAAGGCGAGTACGGCCAGGAACAGGAAGACGCTCGGGATGACGAAGTACATGGGGTCGGTCTCGTAGTAGGCCACCGACTCGGCGATCATCTGGCCCCAGGACGGGGTGGGCGGGCGGACGCCGACGCCGAGGTAGCTGAGGGCGGCCTCGGTGCTGATCATGCCGGGGACCAGCAGGGTGGTGTAGGCGATGACCGGGCCCGAGACGCCGGGGAGGATGTCGCGGGTCAGGATCCGCCAGGCCCCGGAGCCGCCGACGCGGGCGGCGTCGACGTATTCGCGGTGTTTGAGGGAGAGGGTCTGGCCGCGCACGACGCGGGCGACGCCGGGCCAGCCGAAGAGGCCGATCACGGCCGTCATGAGCACGATGCGGTTGACGTCCTTGGCCACCGAGAGCATCGCGATCATGAAGATGAGCGACGGGAAGGACATGGTCAGGTCCATCAGGCGGGAGAGCACCGCGTCGGTGCGCCCGCCGAAGTAGCCGGCTGCTGTTCCGGCCGCCGTGCCGGTGACCACGACGATCGCGGTGGCGGCGAAGGCGATCAGGAGGGAGACCTGGGCGCCGTTCACGACGCGGGAGAAGAGGTCGCGGCCGGTGACGGGTTCGACGCCGAGCCAGTGGGCGGGGCCGATCCCGCCGAGGGGGCCGAGCGGCTGCCCGCCGAGGTAGGGGTCGATGGCGGTCTTGTCGAACTCGTCCGGGGCCCAGCCGCCGAGCGTGCCCAGCCAGGGGGCGGTGACGGCCATCAGGACGAAGAGGAGGACGACGCAGAGGCTGACGCGGACGGCGGGGCGGCGGCGGAGTTCCCGCCGGGCGAGCTGCCAGGGGCTGCTGCCCGGGGGGACCTCCTTGACCGGTGCGCCCGCCGCCGGAGCGGTGGTGGTGGTCATGGGTTCGGGGCCCTCGCGGTCTCTCAGCCCTGGCTCTTCGAGGGGTCCTTGAGGCCGACCGTGGCGTAGTCGATGGTGCCGGTCCACACGGGGTGGCCGAAGGCGCCGGCGATGTTGGGGCCGACCAGCAGCGGCTTGCGCTCCAGCAGGACCGGCACCGAGGGGGACTTCTTCATGACCTCCGCGTCGAGGTCGGCCCAGGCCCGGGCGGCCTGCTTGGCGTCGGACATGGCGTTGATCCCGTCGATCCGCTTCATGGTCGCCTCGTCGCGGAACTGGCTGTAGTTGCCCTGGTTGCCCTTCTCCTTGATGGTGCGTCCGTCGAAGACGAAGGGCATCCAGGTGGAACCGGAGGGGTAGTCGGGGCACCAGCCGGCGAGGGTCATGTCGGGGGTGGTGGACAGGTCGCCGATGACGTCGTAGTAGGCGCCCGGGTCGACGGTGTCGATGACGACCTCGATGCCGACGCGGGCCAGGCCCTGCTGGATGGCCTCGGCCTTGCCCTTGTCGCCGGTGGACACGGCGAGCGACACCTTCAGCTTGTCCTTGCCGGCCGCGGCGAGCAGTTCCTTGGCCTTGGCCGGGTCGCCGGTCGGGGCGATCTTGAGGGTGTCGGCCTGCTTGCCGCCGGTGAGGGCCGGGGGGAGGTAGGCGGTGGCGACCTCGTTGAGGGCCGGGCCGCCGCCCGCGGTGATCACCGATTCCTTGTCGACGGCGTACTGCATGGCCTCGCGGACCTTCGGGTCGTTGAAGGGGGCACGGGAGTTGTTCAGGTGGAGCATCTCGGTACAGCCCTGGGACTCGGCGAGCAGACGGGCCTTGACGTCCGGCTTGGGCAGCACCTTCGGGGCGCTTTCCGGGCGCATGTCGGCGTACTCGATCGCGGAGGCGTCCACGCCCGCGCCAGCGATGATCCGGTCGTCGATCTGGCCGCCCTTGAGGCCCATGACGACCACGAACTTGTCCGGGTAGGCCTTGCGGACGGTGTCGGTCTTGGCGTCCCAGTGCTCGTTGCGGACCAGGACGAGCTTCTTGTCCCGGTCGTACGACTCGATCTTGTACGGGCCGGAGGAGAACGGACGGGCGTCGTACTGGGTGCCCTTCTCCTGGGACTGGGGGACGGGCGCGAAGGTGGGCAGGGTGGCGGTGGCGGAGAACTCCGCGACGGGCCGCCTGAGTTCGAAGACGATCGTGCGGTCGTCGGGGGTCTTGACGGAGTCGAGGTGCTGCCCTTCGAGCGGGCCCTTGTACCCCTCGGTGCCCGCGAGGTACTGGGCGGCGTAGTCGGGGCCGCCGGTGAGGTCGGGGGCGAAGGAGCGCTCGACGTTGTACTTGATGTCCTGGGCCCTGACGGGCGAGCCGTCCTCGTACTTCACGCCCTCCTTGAGCGTGAAGGTCCACGTCTTGCCGCCGTCGGAGGGGGTGCCGAGGTCGGTGGCGAGGTCGGGGACGAGTTCGCTGCCGGCCTTGCCGGGCTCGGCCTTGAAGGTGACGAGCGTGCGGTAGAGGAGCCGGGTGCCGAAGTCCATCGTCGGCATGACCCAGTTGCGCGCGGGGTCGAGGTGGGCGAAGTCCTGGTTGGACAGGACCGTGAGGGTGCCGCCCTTGACCGGGGTCCCGCCGAGGGTCTTGCCGTCGTTGGCGGCGGCGGGATTGGCGGCACCCGAGCCGCCGGCCGAGCCCTTCCTGGTGTCGGAGCAGCCCGAGGCACCGAGTGCGAGGGCGGCCACCAGGGCTGTGGCGAGGGCGAGTCGGGTGCGCTTGGTCATGGTCACTCCAGTGAAGGGCCGCGCTGATGTGACCGGTAACATAGTAATGTGAAATTGTACTGACAAGAGGTTGGCGCCCCCGTTATCCAGCCGTGCCCAAAAAGGGCCTGCCGCTAGGGAGTTGGGGACATCAGACGCCGGATCCCAGACCGCCGGACGGGCGGCCGACCGGCTCGTCGCGGCCCTGCGCCCACAAGGAGCGGACGTGCCCGAGGTGGCGGACCATGCAGGCCTCGGCCGCCGCGGCGTCGCCGCTGATCATCAGGTCGAGCAGCTCGATGTGCTCCTCCGCCGAGGAGACCAGCTTGCCGGCCTCGTCCAGGCCGGTCAGGCCGTAGAGCCGGGAGCGCTTGCGCAGGTCGCCCACCGTCTCCACGAGCCGGTCGTTCCCCGAGAGCGCCAACAGGCTGAGGTGGAAGCGGCGGTCCGCCTCCAGGTAGCCGATCAGATTGTGCTCGCGGGCGCTGCTGACGATCTCCTCCGCGACGGGACGCAGGGCCTCCAGCTGCTCCGGGGTCGCGAGTTCGGTGATCCGGCCGATGGTCGGCACCTCGATCATCGTGCGCAGTTCTGTGTACTGGTCCAGATCCCGCTCGCTGACCTCGGTGATCCGGAAACCCTTGTTGCGGACGGGCTCGACCAGCCCCTCGCGGGCGAGGTCGAGCATGGCCTCGCGCACCGGGGTGGCCGACACGCCGAGTTCGGCCGCCAGGCCGGGGGCCGAGTAGACGCTCCCGGGGCGCAGTTCACCCGCGATCAGGGCTGCTCGGAGGGCGTGACCGACCTGGTCACGGAGCCGTTCCTGGGCCTTGATGAGGCTGTGCTGCTTCAGGTCACCCATTGCTGTTCCTCCGAGGATCGCAGGGGAACAGCGTACAATGTCACGTTGCTTCGCCGGCCCCCACCGTCCGGTACAGGGCGACCGCCACGGCCAGATCCTCCCAGGCCATGCCCACGCTCTTGAAGAGCCGCGGACCGCTTTGCCGGCCCGGCGCCGGATGGCGGCCGGCGACGAGGTCGGCGAGGGTGCCCGCGATGTGACCGGGGCGGACCGCGCCCTCCGCCTCCGGGATCAGCAGGTCGCCCGCCTCCCGCAGGGCCGCCGCGCGCGACTCCACGTACACGGCCGACCGGCGCACCAGCGCGGTGTCGGTCTCCCGGGCGTCCGGCTCGTGCGAGCCCACCGCCACGACCGTCGCACCGTGACGGACGAGCCGCCCGTCGAACAGCGGCGTACGGGCCGTGGTACAGCAGAGCACCAGGTCGGCGCCCGACACGTCCTCGGGCGTACCGGTCCGGGCGGCGAGCCCCAGGGCCCGGGCGTGCGCGACGAGCCGCCCGGCCCGGTCCGGCGTCCGGGCGACGACGGTGACCCGCGCCAACTCCAGCTCCGCGCGCACGGCTTCGAGGTGCCCGTACGCCTGCGGGCCGGCCCCGAACAGGACCAGCGTCAGCGGGTGGTCCCGGGGCGCGAGGTGGCGCAGGGCCAGCGCCGACACCGCCGGGGTGCGCAGCGCGGTCAGTGCCGCGCCGTCGAGCAGGGCCAGCGGGCGCAGGGTGGGGCCGTCCAGGAGGAGGTACGAGCCGGTGATCCGGGGCAGTCCGAGCGCGGCGTTGCCCGGCGCGACCCCGGCGATCTTCACCCCGGCGTACGCACCGGCCGCGGCCGGCATCAGCAGCAGCTCCCCGCCGGGCACCGGTACGGCGCTGCGCTGCGGGCAGGCCTCCGGGTCCAGCCCGGCGCGCAGCACTCCGGCCAGGGCGTCGGCGGCTGCGGCCGGGGTGAGCAGCCCGGCCGTGTCCTCGGCGGAGAACTGGGCGATCACAGCAGGAACCCGGCGCCGAGCGGGTCGTACGGATCGACGGTGAAGGCGTGCTCGCCGGTCCGGTAGGCCGTCCCGGTGACCTCCGTGACCGGGTCGTCCGCGCCGCCGCCGGGTACCACCCGGCCGGTGAACACCGTGCCGATGACCGACTCGTGCAGCAGGTCCTCCCCTTCCCCCAGCCGTCCGTCCTGCGCGAGCAGGGCGAGCCGCGCGGAGGTCCCGGAGCCGCAGGGCGAGCGGTCGGTCTGCCCGTCGGCGAAGACCGTGACGTTGCGCTGGTGCGGCCCGAAGGGGGTGTCGGGCAGTTCCTCGTACAGGATCACCCCGTACACCCCCGAGAGCAGCGGCCCGCCGGGGTGCCAGGTGCCCGGGTGCGTCGCCAGCGCCGCCCGGATCTCCTGCCCGGCGCGCACCAGCGAGGGCAGGGCGGCCGTGGAGACGTCCAGCCCGAGGTCCCGGGCCGCGACCGAGGCATAACAGGCCCCGGCGTGTGCGATGTCCGCCTCCGCCAGGCCCAGGGTGGTCGCCACCGGCACCTTGCGGGCGCCGACCCGGGCGGGGACGTTGCGGAACGTCACCCCGGTGGTGCGGCCGCCGGAGCGGTGCACGGTGGCGGTGACCCGCCCGGACGGCACGTCGATGCGGACCTGCGCGCTGCCGTCGTCCGGGGCCGGGACCCGGCCGCAGTCCACGGCCCAGGCGCCGAGGGCCATGGTGCCGTGGCCGCAGGCGGTGGAGTAGCCGTCCTTGTGCCAGAACAGCACCCCGAAGTGGGCCCCGTCGTCGTCCGGCGGCACGACGAACCCGCCGTACATGCCGGCGTGCCCGCGCGGTTCCTGCACGAGGAGGCGCCGTACGTCGTCCAGTGCGCCGCGGCGGGGGGCCGTGGCCGAGCCTCCGGGGCCGATGGCGGTGGCGCAGCGCTCCGCGACGGTGTCCCCGGGTACGGCGGGCAGCCCTTCGGCGGCGGTGTCGACGATGCGGAAGGGCTCGCCGGCCGCGTGGTAGTCGGTGGTGCGGACGGTGGCGGGGGCGGCGCTCACAGCAGGAACCCTCCGGGGAACGGGTCGGCGGGGTCGAGGAAGTACTGGGCGGTGCCGGTGATCCAGGCCCGCCCCGTGACGGTCGGGATCACCGCGGGGAGGCCGCCCACCGTGGTCTCCCGCACGAGCCGGCCGGTGAACTCGGTGCCGATGAAGGACTCGTTGACGAAGTCGGCGCCGAGCGACAGCAGCCCCCGGGCGTGCAGCTGGGCCATCCGCGCGCTGGTCCCCGTACCGCAGGGCGAGCGGTCGAACCAGCCGGGGTGGATGGCCATGGCGTGCCGGGAGCGGCGGGCGTCCGAGCCGGGAGCGGCCAGGTAGACGTGCTTGACCCCGGCGATCGAAGGGTCCTCGGGGTGGACGGGCCGGTCGCCGGAGGCGTTGACGGCGTCCATGACGGCGAGTCCGGCCGCGAGCAGGTCGGCCTTGCGGGCCCGCTCGAAGGGCAGCCCGAGGGCGTCGAGTTCGACGAAGGCGTAGAAGTTGCCGCCGTAGGCGAGGTCGTAGGTCACCGTGCCGAACCCGGGCACTTCGGCCTTCAGGTCGAGTCCGGCGCAGAAGGAGGCGACGTTGGTGAGGGTGACGGCGGTGGCCGCGCCGTCCTCCACCCGGACGTCCACGCTCACCAGCCCCGCCGGGGTGTCGAGCCGGACGGTGGTGACCGGTTCGACGGCCGGGACCATGCCGGTCTCGACCAGCACGGTGGCCACCCCGATGGTGCCGTGCCCGCACATGGGCAGCAGGCCCGACACCTCGATGTAGAGCACGCCGAAGTCGGCGTCGGGGCGGGTGGGCGGCTGGAGGACGGCGCCGCTCATCGCGGAGTGGCCGCGCGGTTCGTACATGAGCAGGGTCCGGACGTGGTCCAGGTGCTCCATGAAGTAGAGCCGTTTGTCGGCCATGGTGGCGCCGGGGACGACCCCGACTCCCCCGGTGATCACCCGGGTCGGCATGCCCTCGGTGTGCGAATCCACCGCGTGGTAGATGTGGCGCGTGCGCATGGGTCCCCCAACAGGTGCTAGTTGAGGCCCTCGGCGAGGGCCTTCTCGGTGGCGGCGCGGACGGCCGCCTCGGTCTCGCCGGTGAGCGGGAAGCGCGGCGGGCGGGTGGCGCCGCCGGGGCGGCCGGCCAGGTCCATGGAGAGCTTGATGGCCTGCACGAACTCGGTCTTGGAGTCCCAGCGCAGCAGCGAGTGCAGGGACTTGTAGAGCGGCAGCGCGGTCGCGAGGTCGCCCGCGACGGCGGCCCGGTACAGGGTGGCGCAGGACCGCGGGAGGGCGTTGGGGTAGCCGGCGATCCAGCCGACGGCGCCCGCGAGGGCGAGCTCCAGGAGCACGTCGTCGGCGCCGATCAGCAGGTCCAGGCCCGGGGCGAGTTCGGCGATCTCGTAGGCCCGGCGGACGTCTCCGCTGAACTCCTTGACGGCGACGATGCTGCCGTCCCCGTGCAGCCGGGACAGCAGCGCGGGTGTCAGGTCCACTTTGGTGTCGATGGGGTTGTTGTACGCGACGACGGGCAGACCGGCCCCGGCCACCTCGGCGTAGTGGGCGCGGACGGCGGCCTCGTCGGCGCGGAACGCGTTCGGGGGCAGCAGCAGGACGGATCCGGCACCGGCCTCGGCGGCCTGCTCGGCCCAGCGGCGGGCTTCCGCGCTGCCGTAGGCGGCGACCCCGGGCATGACGCGGGCGCCGTCGCCGGCCGCCTCGACGGCGGTGCGCACGACACGGGCGCGCTCCTCGTCCGTCAGGGTCTGGTACTCGCCGAGGGAGCCGTTGGGGACGACGCCGTCGCAGCCGTTGTCGATCAGCCAGGCCACGTGCTCGGCGTAGGCGTCGTAGTCGACGCCGAGGTCCTCGCGCAGGGGCAGCGCGGTGGCGACCATGATGCCGTGCCAGGGGCGGGTGCGGGGCACGGTGGGCGCGGGGGTGTGCGCGTGGGTCATGTGGACTCCCTAGGGTGATGTGTGACATTTTACTAAGCGACGCAAGGTGGCCACAAGGGTCCGGACCTGCCGGATCCGGATCAGATCAGAAGGTGTCCGGCGGCAGTTCGGCCAGCCGGCCCAGTGGGACGGGACAGGACAGCGGCCGCCGGTCGGGGGCCGCACCCGCGGCGGAAGCGGTCTCGCCCGCCAGGGCGGCGACGGCGGGGCCGCACATCCGGCCCTGGCACCAGCCCATGCCGGCCCGGGTGAGCAGTTTGACGGTGCGGGCGTCGCGCGCACCGAGGTCCCGGACGGCCTCGCGGATCCGGCCCGCCGGGACCTCCTCGCAGCGGCACACGTCGGTGTCCTCGCGCAGCCAGCCGGGCCATCCTGCGCCGGGGCGGTGCGCGGCGGCCATCGCCCCGGCGAATGCGCGCAGCCGCGCGCGGCGGCGAACCAGCGCGGCGGGCGCGGGCCGGCCGGCCAGGTCGAAGGCGGCCAGTTCCCCCTCGATCAGGGCCAGTCGGGCGCCGCCGATGCCGCCGGTCTCACCCGCGGACCAGATCCCTGGGACGGAGGTGCGCTGCCGCGCGTCCAGCTCCAGGGCGACGGTCCCGTCCGCCCCGGGCCGGGTGGCGCAGCCCAGGGCGGTCGCCAGCTCCAGCTGGGGCACGAGCCCGTGGCCGACGGCGAGGGCGTCGCACGGGATCCGGCGTTCCGTGCCGGGCAGCGGCCGCCAGTCGCCGTCGAGGCGGGCCACGGTGACGGCCTCGACCCGGCCCCGGCCGTGGGCTTCGGTGACGGCGCGCCGGGTCAGGAGGCGGACGCCGTGGCGCAGCAGCGCGCCGCCGTACACGGCGCCCTCCGCGAGCTTGCCGGGGTTGCGCAGCAGGGCGGGCAGCCGCCCGGCGTACGCGGTGTACGAGGCGGCTTCGACCACGGCCGGGACGGTGGCTCCGGCCGCCGCGAGCGAGCCGGCCACGGCGAGCAGCAGCGGCCCGCTCCCGGCGACGACCACCCGCTTGCCCGGCAGCACCAGGCCGCCCTTGAGCATGGCCTGGGCCCCGCCGGCCCCGACGATCCCGGGCAGGGTCCAGCCGGGGAAGGGGAGTTGCCGCTCGTAGGCGCCGGTGGCCAGCAGCACGGCACGGGCCCGGACCGTGACGGACCGCTCCTCGGGGCCCGCGACGCCGTGCAGGGTCCAGCGGTTCCCGGCCGGCACCACCGTCCAGACGTGGTGGACCGGCAGGTACGTGATCCGGCCGGCCGACTCGTGGGCGCGCAGGGCGGCTTCGCGGGAGGCGAAGGCGGCCCACCCGTGGTGCAGGGCTTCGGGGCGGGCGGCCCCGAGGCCCGGTGCGGGGTGGCGGTAGAACTGCCCGCCGGGCCGCTCCCCCGCGTCGAGGAGGACGACCCGCAGGCCGAGGCCGGCGGCCGTGACGGCGGCGGCGAGCCCGGCGGGCCCGGCGCCGACGACGGCGAGGTCGTACTCCGCGCGGTCAGACGGCGAGGTCGGCACGGCCGGTCCCTTCCTGGGTGGTGACGCAGTCCCCGGGGCGGGCGGGGACGAGGCAGGCGCGCTGGTTCGGGCGGCCGTTGACGGTGACGAGGCAGTCGTAGCAGCTGCCGATCCCGCAGAACGCCCCGCGGGGGGCGCCGCCTTCCCGGGTGGTCCGCCAGGCGAGGATCCCGGCGCCCCACAGCACGGCGGCGATGCTCTGCCCCGCCTGCGCGGTGAGCTCGCGCCCGTCGAAGCGGAGCACGTACGAGGCGGTGGGGGCTCCGCCGACGAGGGTGCGGGGGGTCTGGCTCATCGTCCGTTCTCCTTCACGTGCGCGTGCGGTCGGTCGACCCGGTTCCAGCCCGGTGGGGGCACCTCCCAGCGGTAGCCGGGGGAGTTCGAGGCGCGGGCGTCCGGGGGCAGCGGCGCCGCACCCGGGCGGGGTCCGGGGCGGAGCTCCGGTGAACGGGAGAAGGGCGGGGCGGGGAGACCTGCACCGCGCAGCGGCAGTCGGCCGGCCTGGACCGGGTCATCGGGAGTCCGGCCGGACGGACGGGCCGAAGCGGTCCGGGCGGAACGCCCCCAGCGGCAGCGGGGGTTCCGCGCCGGTCAGGGCGGCCGCGATCAGGACCCCGGTGGCCGGGGCCAGGCCGATGCCCGCGCCCTCGTGCCCGCACGCGTGCAGCAGGCCGGGCACCCGGGGGTCGGGGCCGATGGCGGGGAGGTGGTCGGGGAGGTAGGGGCGGAATCCGTGGTAGGTGCGCAGCACCCGTACGTCGGCCAGCACCGGGAACAGCGCGGCCGCCTGGGACGCGAGCCGGCGCAGGGCGTCGACGGACAGGGCGCGGTCGAAGCCGACCCGCTCCCGGGTGGCCCCGATGAGCACCGGGCCCGAGGGGGTGCCCTCGACCACCGCCGAGGACTGGAGGGCGGCGGATCCGCTGGCCACGTCCGCGATGTAGTCGGCGGCGTAGACCTTGTGCCGGACCACCCTCGGCAGCGGCTCGGTCACCAGGACGAAGCCGCGGCGCGGGAGCACCGGCAGGACGGTCCCGGCGAGTTCCGCGATCCGGCCGCCCCAGGTGCCGGCGGCGTTGACGACGGCGGGGGCGAGGAGTTCCCGGGTGCGGGTCCGCACTCCCCGGACCGTCCCGCGCTCCACCACCAGCGCCGTCACCTCCTCGTGGAGGTGGACCAGGGCCCCCGCCGCGGCCGCCGCCGCCAGGAGCCGGGCCGCCGCCTGGGCGGGCTGGACCTGGGCGTCCTGGGGGTAGTGGAAGCCGCCCGCGAGTCCCGGTGCCAGATGCGGCTCCAGCTCGCGCAGGTCGTCCGCGCCCGCCTCGACGGCGGTGACGCCCGCGGCGCGCTGGCCTTCCGCGAAGCTCCGCAGCGCCTTGAGCGAAGCCTCGTCCGGGGCGACGACCAGGCCGCCCTTGTCCTCGTACTCCATCTCCGCTGGCAGGAGGACGGCGAGTTCGCGCCACAGGCCCGCCGACAGCAGGGCCAGGTCGAGTTCGGGTCCGGCTTCCTTGTCGGAGACGAGCAGGTTGCCCTCGCCCGCGCCGGTCGTGCCGCCGGCCACGCCGCCGCGGTCGACGACGGCCACGCGCAGTCCCGCGCGGGTGGCGTAGTACGCGCACGCGGCTCCGACGACACCGGCGCCGACGATGACGGCGTCCAGGCTGCTTCTCTTGGGCACGGCAGTAATATGTCACATTCTTTATCGGGTGCCTAGGGTCGCCCGGGGCTCGCCGGGGTCGCCCCCCGGACCGGTCCCCTCCCCCGCTGCGGCGGGGACCGGTCCGGGGCCGCGGTCAGCTGCGCAGCGGGCCCTCGCAGCTGTAACTGGACGTCCCCGCGACGTGGTTGGTCCAGATCTCCACGGGGCTGAAGGAGCAGTTCATGTCGGCGAGGTTGTTGGAGGCCGGGGCCGACCGGTCGAGGATGAAGTAGTCCACCGTCTCGGACATGTCCTTGAAGTTCTGGTCGTCGTTGCGCCAGTTCTTCAGGTTGGCGGTGATCCGGCCGGTACAGGTGAACCGGCGCTTGCCGGGGTCGCCGTTCTCCACGCAGTCCGGGGTGTTGTACGTGGCCGTGGCGAACGAGGACTTCACGTTCGCCAGCGTGGAGTCGCGCAGCCGGTCGTTGGCGGTGAAGCTGGTGTTCGGCACGTACAGCTGGTCGACCTTGGCGATCTGGGCGTCCAGGAACTTGTCGTAGTCGCGCTGGAGGTAGGTGTCCGCGCCCATCCGGTGGCGCCAGGCGTCGTATCCGGCTACGTCGTTCGCGCGCAGGTGGGCGTACATCTCGCGGAGCAGGGTGGGCTTCTCGGTCCAGAGGAACTCGAAGAACGTGCCGGCGTAGTTGTAGAAGCGGAACCCGTCGCCGTCGTAGGTGGCGTTGAGCAGTTGCTCGACCGACATCCGGGGGCCGCCGCCCGCGGTGTCGGCGATGACGCCCTTCACCAGGGACTTGCGGACGGCGATCCCGTTGTCCCGGGTGGCGCCGTCGAAGAACTCGGCGGTGCCTTCGTCCATGGCGGTGGTGCGGTCGCCCTCGTACCAGGGGCCTTCGCCGAAGAAGCCGGGAACGGCGAACCGGCCGTTGAGGTAGTGCGTGTACTCGTGGCGGAAGAGCTCTTCGAGGGTGAGGGAGGAGTCCTGCGGGACCCGGCGCTGGTAGGTGTAGAACGTGGCGCCGTTCTCGATGTACATGCCTCCGTTGTTGGTGCCGTAGCCGTTCAGCATCGTCTGGTAGGTGACGTAGTCGGCGCGGGAGGCGTACAGCACGATGTTCAGCGTGGTGTTGGGGTCGCCGGCGAGCGGCTGGTCGGTGCCCAGGACCCGGTGGAACTGCGTCTTGACCTGCTTGCTCGCGTAGTAGAGCTGGTCGACGGTGGCCCGGTCGAGGGCGGTGCGTACCTTGATGCCGCCGTTGTCGTAGGTGTAGGTGTTGGGGAAGAGCATCTTCTCGATGTCCTCCTTGCACACCCCGTACGGCTTGCAGGCCTCGTAGGTGTTCAGCCAGGAGACGATTTTCGCCCACTGCTCGCTGCCGGTGCCCCACCCGGTCTTGACCGGCCCGAGGAGGGTGCCGAGGTCGGCGACGACCTGGTCCTTGAGGCCGTCTATCTGACCGAAGCGGCCGTACTCGCCGAGCGCGTCGCGGGCCGCCCAGGCGTTGGCGCCGTCCTTGAGGTGGGTGTAGCCGGCGAAGGCCTTGAAGTTCGCCCGGTAGGACGGGTCGGCGGACACCGCCGCGTGGAAGGCGCTGTCCTCGTTGCCCGGGTACACGCCGAGGTAGTTGATGGTGAGGGCCGCGAGGACGGCGCCGCCCCAGGAGGCGTCCTGGTTGGTCGCGGGGTGTGAGGCGTCCAGGGTGGCCAGCACCTTGGTGATGAGGCCGAGCTGGTACTGGCGCAGGCCGGGGCCGGTCGCGTAGAGGGCCTCGCGCAGCGTCCGGGCGTTGGCGGGCGTGGCGTCGAAGGTGTGGGCGGCATTGCCGAAGTCGGCGATCGCCCTGCGCATCGCGTCCACGGTCTGGGCGTCGGTGAGGTCGATCTCGTCGCGCGAGAAGTCGTGGTACACGGCGGCGTGCAGGAAGGTGAACATCTCCTCCAGGTGGGAGGAGTTACGGCCGTCGTGGGCGGCGGCCAGGCCGGATATCCGGCGGGAGACGGCCTGGACGTGGGCGTCGTCCATGACGGGCGCCAGGCGGGCGTCCCAGTTCCAGATCAGGCCGCGCAGGCAGCCGTCCGCGAGGACGGCCGGATCGGCGAGGAAGTCGGCGAACTGCTCGGGCGACAGCCCCTTGATCCCGTCGAGGGTGCAGGGCACGTTGACGGCCAGGCCCCGGGTGGTGGGTGCGCTCTGGGCGGCCGGGGGCTTTCCGCTCGGGTCCGTCCGCTGCGCGGAGGCGGTGGCACCCGCGGCCGGTGCGGCGCCGGGAACCTTGCCGTCGGATATCGCCCGGCCGCCGGGGGCCGGGGCCGGTGCGGCGGTGGTGGAGGACAGGGCGTCGGCGCGGTGCTCGACCTCGTCGAACGGGTTCGGCGCGATGGCGCCGGGGGCTCCGCCGGTGGCGGCGGCCGCCGAGCCGGAGGCGAAGGTGGCGGGTACCGGGGCACCCGCCCCTGCCGCGTGGGTCACGGCCTGGCCGGCGGAGGCGAGGAGCGTGACGGCGACGGCGGCGGAGAGGAAGGACGAACGCACGACTCTGTGCTGGGACACCAAGGACTCCTGTGGGGAAGGAAGGGCGAGGACATGCGCAGTGCATGAGGTGCGCGGTGCGGGAAGTGCCCTGCTTCACGCGGCGTTTGACGGGGATTAACGCGGCGCGGTGTGAGCTGTAACATAGTAATGTGAAATTGCACTGACAACCCCCGTGCGCCCACCAGTTCGCTTCTCTCTCAGGGAGCCCCTGTGACCGACGCCTCCGCCCGCCTCCACACAGGCAGCCACGACCTGCCCGTTTCCCGGGAGCTGTCCCGTTTCATGGCGGGCGGCTGGGCCCCTTCGCCGCTGCCCGGCTCGACCAGGACTCCGGCGTACGACGTCACTCCCGCCCGGCGGACCCGGCTCTCGGCGCTCTTCCCGGGCGAGCGGCTGATCGTCCCGGCCGGTGAGCTCAAGGTCCGCTCCAACGACTGCGACCACCGCTTCCGGCCGCACAGCGCGTACGCCTGGCTGACGGGCCTGACCGGCGAGGACCAGGTGGGTCACGTCCTGGTACTGGAGCCTGCGGGCCCGCACGGGCACGAGGCGGTGCTCTACCTGCGCCCGCGCTCGCCGCGCACCGGCGGCAACGAGGAGTTCTACCGGGACCGCCGGTACGGGGAGTTCTGGGTCGGCCGCCGCGCCGACCTGGCCGAGGCGGAGCGCCTGACGGGCATCCGCTGCGCACACCTGGACTCGCTCGGTTCACCGACCGGCCGAGACGCCTCCTCGGACGGTGAACTGGCCACGGCCCTGTCCGAGTTGCGCCTGGTGAAGGACGCCTGGGAGGTGGACCAGCTGCAACTGGCGGTGGACCACACGGCCGCCGGGTTCGAGGACGTCGTACGGGCCCTGCCGCGCGCGCTGGAACACCCGCGCGGCGAGCGCCGGCTCGAAGGGGTCTTCGGCCTGCGCGCCCGGGCGGAGGGCAACGGGACCGGGTACGACACCATCGCCGCCTCGGGTGCGCACGCCTGCGTACTGCACTGGATCCGCAACGACGGCCGGCTGGACCGCAAGGATCTCCTGCTGCTGGACGCGGGAGTGGAGACCGACACCCTGTACACGGCGGACATCACCCGCACCCTCCCGCTGTCGGGGCGGTTCTCCCCCGTCCAGCGGCAGGTGTACGAACTGGTCCTGGCCGCCCAGGAGGCGGGCATGGCGGCGCTGCGGCCGGGCGCCAGCTTCCGGGACTTCCACCGGGCGGGCATGCGGGTGATCGCGGAGGGGCTCGCGGAGTGGGGCGTGCTGAAAGACGCGGAGGGCGACCTGCACCGGCGCTACACGCTGTGCAGCAGCGGCCACATGCTGGGGCTCGACGTCCACGACTGCGCGCGGGCGCGGGCGCGCACCTACCTGGACGGCGTGCTGGAGGAGGGCCAGGTCCTCACCGTGGAGCCGGGCCTCTACCTCCAGCCCGACGACGAGACGCTGCCCGCGGAACTGCGCGGCATCGGGGTCCGCATCGAGGACGACCTCGTCATCACGGCGACGGGCGCCCGACTGATGTCGGGCGCCCTGCCGCGCACGGTCAGCGGCATCGAGGAGTGGATGGGCGCCCTGCTGGAAGGGTGAGCCCGCCGGCCGGTTCCCGCCGCAGGGACCGCCGCTAGAGTCCGCCGGGCGCGGCGCCGCATTCCGCGCACGGGGTGGGACGGGCCGGCTGGGCGACGGCCGGCGCTCCTTCCGCCCGGGGTTTCAGCGCCGGTTCCCGGCTGGACAGGACGTGCTTGAAACGTTGCTGGCGGCGCAGCTCACGGACGTCCATCGCGTGCATGCGGCCCACCCCGGACGAAGTCCAGGCGGCGCATCCCGTGCCCAGTACGGCACAGATCAGCGCGATTCTCAGGAGGGTGTCTGGCACAACAGCGGGTCCTCTCCGGTGATTGGTGACAAGGGCATGTGTCATGGGCCCTCTCGTACCTCGACATAACGCAGTGGCATATGCGGGGTTGCGCAGCGTCAGCCGATTGCATCCAGGGGAGGGAAGAGCGCCGGCCGCGGACGGAGCGGCCCCGGGGCGCGTGAGCGGGCACGCGCGCCCCGCTACGGCGCAGTATGCGCCGTCGGCCGGTGCGTTCCGTGCGGTCGCCGCCGCCGCGGTCCGCCGCCGGCCGTTCCGCACGGCCGAGAAATGATTAAACGCAATGGTCAAATGACGTTTACCAGGCTCGCCATCACCTGGATGGACCACACCCTCCCCGCCGCCGGGAGCGTTTATGGACTATGACAAATGCAAAGCACTCGGCAATGTTTCCGCAGCGCACGGAATGCGTCGGCGACGACCTCGGCACCCGGGCCACGAGGGCGGGCAAATGGACGTACACGGCCTGGACCCCTGAAAAGGGCGCGACCCTGCACCAGGAGGGACAGCAGGTGGATCTCCACTACTCGTCCTCGATCTTCGAGGACTTCCTGGAGACGATGAACCGGCTCCAGGCCGACTTCGGCCGGCGGTCGTCGGACGCGGGGCCCGGGCCGTCCGGGATCTCCACCGACGAGCGTCCGGGGAAGACCTCCTGTGTTTGAGCACTACGACGGGAACGGCTCCCACCACCCGCAGCCGGACACCTCCGCATTCTGGCCGGCTCCGGACCTGGAGCAACACCCCGCTCACCAGGAGCAGTTCCTCGGGCCGGGCGAAATGAACGCCCCGTGGGATCCGGCGGAGGAACTGGCCCAGCTCCTCCAGGAGGCCGGCCGGCCGAGACCGGCGAAGACGTTCGACCCGTTCGGCTTCGACGAAGCCGGCGATCCGGGCGCTCCCACCGGCCTGCTGGCCGATCCGCCACCGGTGACCGGCGAACGGCCGCCGCCCATCCGCCACGGGCACCGCAGGACGCCGTCGACGACATCGGTGGTGACCCTGCTCAGAACGGGGAGCTTTTTCACCGCCCTGCTGGTCGCCGTCATCGCGGCCGTGGTGAGCACCTTCAGCGGTCTGGCCATCTGCGAGGCCCTGCGGCTGAGCGCCGGCCCGCGCACGGCGAGCGACGTCGTCAGCTGGTGGCCGCTGCTGATCTACGGGCCCTGGCTGGTCGCCTCGCTGTCCATCCTCCGGGCCGCCCTACATCAACGCCGCGCCGTTCATTCATGGTCCATCGTCCTGTTGTTCTCCACCCTTGCCACGCTCCTGTGCGTGGCCCAGGCGTCCGGCACCTTCGCGGCGCAGGCGGCGGCCACGCTCCCGCCCATCGCAGCGCTGGCCTGCTTCCAGCAACTCGTACGCCAGATCACCCTCACCCGGCCGCCGCGCCAAGCCGCCCCGCGACACCGCCAGCGCCCGCTCTCGCTGCTGCGACCGCCGGCCGCCGGGCCCGCCCCGGACCCCGTACTGCCGAACTACCCGCTGCAGCGCGGTCGGGCGTGGCCGGCTTCGTGAACACGTGCGTCCCTCCCAGACTGAACGAGTGTGATCTTGCAACACAGGAACGAAGATCCAAACCCATAAGTCACGGGCTTCACACGGTCTCAGCCCTACGGGTAAGCCCCGCACCCCCGCACGTCTGCCGAAGGTCTCCCGAGGTCTCCCGCGAGAGGACACGATCATGCCCCACGAACCCACCCACGCCGAGCGGCTCCGGTACAAGCGGAGCCAGGACGCCGCCTACGAACTCGGCGAGGAAGCCGTCACGAACCTCCAGGCCGCCCTCGCGCTCGCCGGCCTGACCCTGCCTTCGCTCTGCAACGACGGGCCGGTGGGCTGCCGCGGCTTCGTGCGGCTCGGAGGCTGCAGCGCGGCCGTCGCCAACCGGCTCGCCGAGGTCATCGCCGCCGGCGCGCACGCGCTGCAAGACCTGTGAGCGTGCCGCCGGAAGGGCTCGACCCCTACCGGTTCCCGGGAATGCGCGGTCTGCCGGACGACGAGGCGGGCGAACACCCGTGGCTCCGGCTCCCGTACCCGCGGCCCACGTCCCCGGTCCGGCCATCGCCGGGATTCCTCAGCCCATCGCGCCGCCTCGACCTACAGGCTTGCCTGACCGTCGCGGGCATCACCCTCGTCGCGGAAGACCTGCACGCGATCGAAGCAATTGCCGGTCTCGACGAGACCACTTACGCGGCCGTCCGGCGATGGATCAGCAGCGCCCAGTGACACCCTCTCCCCCTGCCGTTCGAGCCGCATTAGTCCGAACTGATGATGCTGGGCGCGCGGATGCCCCGCGTGTCGGATCGGGTATGCACAATGCGTTTTGCCGATATCGGCCGTGGGGTGAGGTGACCTCTGCGTGATGTTCCTGAGCTGGAGGTACACCGCCCATGGCGGCCAACGGAAATCCCACGGTCAGAAGGCGCCGTCTGGGCGCGGAGCTTCGCCAGCTGCGCAAGGCCACGGGCATGACGTCCCTCCAGGCGGCGAAACACCTTATGGTGTCCCAGCCCAAGATCAGCCTCATCGAGACCGGACGCCGCCCGATCAACCCGCGTGACGTACGCGACCTGTGCCGGATCTACGGCATCACGGACCAGCCGTTCGTCGACTCGCTGATGCGCATGGCGAGGGAGTCGGGCCGCCAGGGCTGGTGGGTTTCCTGCGGGGACGTTCCGTACGGGGTCTACATCGGACTGGAGACGGAGGCCTCGTCCATCCACTCCTACGAACCCCTGGTGGTCCCCGGTCTCCTGCAGACTCCCCGCTACGCGGCCGCGGTCATCGCCGAGACGGTCCCGTGCCCCACGGCCGAGCAAGCCGCCATCAGCCTCGACGTTCGGCTGCGGCGCCAGCACCGCGTGCACCACCCGGCCCGGTCATTCCGTTTATGGACCATCCTGGACGAGTCCGTACTGCACCGGACCGTCGGCAACCGCGACGTCATGCGCGCACAACTGGAGCACCTGAACTCCCTGGGCGCGGAGCGCCACATCACGGTGCAGGTCCTTCCCCACAGCGCCGGGGCCCACCCCGGCGTCTTAGGGCAGTTCTCCATCCTCACGTATCCCGAATCGGACACGGGCGTCGTCTACCTGGAACGCTTCACCAGCGACCTGTACCTGGAGAAGCACGCCGACCGGCACCCGTACCAGGTCATGTACGACCACCTCCAGGCGCAGGCGCTCAACCCCGACGCCACGCGGCAGTTCGTCAACGACATGATCAGGGCGTACAGCAGGGCCCGTTGACACGGTCAGCGGGCCCTGCCCCGGCGTCACCAGTTATCGCCGTCACCGCCGTGGTGGTTCCGGCCGGACCCGTTGTCGTCCCATCCGGCGTTCTTCCAGCCGCCGTTGTTCCAGTGGCTCTGGGAGTCGTGGTTCCGGTTGCCGTTGCTCCGGTTGCCGTTGTCGTGGTGGTCGTTCCCGCACCGGTCGCGCCCGCCGTCCCCCCGCCACTGGTCGGAGCCGTGCTGGTGGTGTTGCGGGAGGGTCGCGGCGAACGCGCCGCTCACCGGCATCAGGCCGAGCGTTACTCCGGCGGCCCCTGCCACGACCGCAGCGATGATCCCACGGCGCATAATGATGCACCTCCGAGCATTGACGATGTTCTGGATGAAAAGGTCATTTCAACCCTCTCTCCTCTCCCCGCCGCTGTCAAAGGCGCCCGCGACGCGGGAGTCAGTCCAGGACGGCGATGCCGTCGAGTTCGACCAGGGCCTGTTCGTCCCACAGCCTGACGGCGCCGATCACCGCCATCGCCGGATAGTCGCGGCCCGCCAGGGCCCGCCAGATGCGGCCGAGTTCCGGGGCGTGCCGGCGGTACGCCTCCACGTCCACCGGATACACCGTCACACGGGCCAGCCGCTCGGGGCTCCCGCCCGCCGCCGCGAGCGCCGTGAGCAGGTTGGACAGCGCACGCTCGAACTGTTCCGGCAGGGTGTCCCCCACCACCTTGCCGGAGCCGTCCAGCGCGGTCTGGCCGGCCAGGAACACCAGCCGGGAGCCGGTCGCGGCGACGGCGTGCGAGAAGCCGGCCGGCGGGGCGAGGTCCGCCGGATTGACACGTTCCAGGCTCATCGCGCCGCCACCTCCCGGTAGAGCTCCTTGGCGATGATCGTGCGCTGGACCTCACTGGCCCCCTCGTAGATGCGCGGGGCACGGACCTCCCGGTACAGGTGTTCCAGCAGGTGGCCCCGCTGGAGGGCGATCGCGCCGTGCAGCTGGACCGCGTGGTCCACCACGTACTGGGCCGTCTCCGTCGCCAGGAGCTTCGCCATGGCCGCCCGTCGCGGCACCTCGGGGGATCCGCTGTCGTAGGCCCCGGCGGCCGCGTAGACCAGCAGCCGGGCGGCCTCGGTCCGCGTCGCCATCTCCGCCACCCGGTGCGCCACCGCCTGGAGGTCCGCCAGGACCCCGCCGAAGGCGGCGCGGCCCGCCGTGTGGGCGAGCGTCGCGTCCAGTGCGGCCCGGGCCATGCCCACGGCGAAGGCTCCGACGCTGGGCCGGAACAGGTTGAGGGTGTCCATCGCGACGCGGAACCCGCACCCCGGCTCGCCGAGCACGTCCTCGGGGCCGGCCGGCACCCCGTCGAAGGAGAGCGAGCCGATGGGGTGCGGCGAGAGCATGTCCAGCGCCTCGCCCGTCAGGCCCGGCCGGTCGGCGGGGACGAGGAACGCGGTGATGCCCTTGGCCCCCGGCCCCTCACCCGTACGGGCGAACACGGTGTAGAAATCCGCCTCGGGGGCGTTGGAAATCCACCGCTTCTCCCCCGTGAGCCGCCAGCCCTGGCCGTCCCGCCGCGCCGACAGGGCCAGCGCCGCCGCGTCCGAACCGGCGCCGGGCTCGCTGAGGGCGAACGCTGCCACCAGCCGGCCCGTCCGGACGCCCGGCAGCCACCGCTCCCGCTGCGCCGGGCTTCCGGCCCGCAGCACCGGGTACCCGCCCAGCCCCTGGAGGGCCAGCGCCGTCTCGGCCTCCGTGCAGCCGTACGCCAGCGACTCCCGCAGCAGGCACAGCTCCAGCGCGCCCGCGGCGAACACCCGCTCCAGCAGGCCCTCTTCCCCGAGCGCGGCCAGCAGCGGCCGGTTGACCCGGCCCGGGCCGCCCTTCTCGGCCAGCGGCCGCAGCCGCTGTGCCGACAGGGTGCGCAGCCGCCCGCACCATTCCTCTTCGTCCGCCCCGAGCGCGAATCCGGTCATGCAAACAACCCCGCATCTATCGCGTCCTGTTGACTGCCGTCACCGTCACGATACGCTCGTCCCGCGACCCGCGACCGTCCCGAGGGGGCGAACCAGCCTTGGAGCTCAAGCCTTCCGCGCACGTCGACACCTTTACCCGCGACCGCCTGCCGCCCGGCGGAGCCTGGCCGCGACTGCTGTTCGACCTGCCCGAGCTGGCCTATCCGGACCGGCTGAACTGCGGGGCCGAGCTGCTGGACGCCACCATCGACCGGTTCGGGCCGCACCGCCCCGCCTTCCGGGGCGGCGGCGGCGAGGTGTGGTCGTACGGGGAGCTGCGCGAGCGCGTCGACCGGCTCGCCCACGTCCTCACCGCCGAGCTCGGCGTCGTCCCCGGCAACCGGGTGCTGCTGCGCGGGCCGACCAGCCCGTGGCTGGCGGCCTGCTGGCTCGCGGTGCTGAAGGCGGGGGCGGTGGCGGTCACCGTACTGGCCCGGCAGCGCGCCCAGGAGCTGGCCACGGTGTGCGCGATGGCCGAGGTGCGCCACGCCCTGTGCCACGTGGACGTGCTGGACGACCTGGTCAAGGCCGAGGTGCCGGGGCTGCGGATCACTCCGTACGGCGGGGCGGCCCCCGACGACCTCCTCCGCCTCGCCGCAGGGCACGCGGAACCGTTTCCCGCCGTCGCGACCTCAGCCGACGACGTGGCCCTGATCGCCTTCACCTCCGGCACCACCGGCCGCCCCAAGGGCTGCCTGCACTTCCACCGGGACCTGCTCGCCGTGGCCGACACCTTCTCGCGCCACGTGCTGCGCCCCCGCCCCGACGACGTGTTCGCGGGCAGTCCGCCGCTCGGCTTCACCTTCGGGCTCGGCGGTCTGGTGGTCTTCCCGCTGCGCGCCGGCGCCTCCGCGCTGCTGCTGGAGCAGGCGGCGCCGCGGCAGCTGCTGCCGGCCCTCGCCGAACACCGGGTGACCGTCCTGTTCACGGCGCCCACCGCCTACCGGGCGATGCTGGACACCCTGGGTCCGTACGACGCCGGCGCCTACGACCTCGGCGCGCTGCGGCGCTGCGTCTCGGCGGGCGAGAACCTGCCGGCCGCCACCTGGCAGGCCTGGTACGAGCGCACCGGGCTGCGCATCATCAACGGCATCGGGGCCACCGAACTGCTGCACATCTTCATCTCGGCCGCCGACGAGGACATCCGGCCGGGCACCACGGGCCGGGCGGTGCCGGGCTGGGAAGCCCGCGTCGTGGATCCGGCGGGGCGGCCCGTGCCGGACGGGGAGCCGGGGCTGCTGGCCGTCCGGGGGCCGGTGGGCTGCCGCTACCTGGCCGATCCGCGGCAGGCGGAGTACGTACGGGAGGGCTGGAACCTGACCGGGGACACGTACGTACGCGACGCGGACGGCTACTTCCGGTACGTCGCCCGCGCCGACGACATGATCATCTCCTCGGGGTACAACATCTCCGGCCCGGAGGTCGAGGAGACGCTGCTGCGCCACCCGGACGTGGCGGAGGCCGCGGTGGTCGGGCGCCCGGACGAGCGGCGGGGCCAGGTCGTCGTGGCGTACGCCGTCCCGCGGGACGGCGCCACGCTGACGGAGGAGGCGCTGCGGGCCTTCATGCGGACCGAGCTGGCGCCGCACAAGTGCCCGCGCTCCTTCGTCTTCGTCCCGGCGCTCCCGCGGACGCCGACGGGCAAACTCCAACGCTTCCGGCTGCGCGATCTAGAGTGAACCCGTGGCCGAGCAGCACACCCCGCGATCCCTGATCGTCACGTTCTACGGTGCCTACGGGCGGGCCTTCGAGGGCCCGGTCCCGGTGTCCGCGCTGATCCGCCTGCTGGGCGCGGTCGGCGTGGACGCACCCTCCGTCCGCTCGTCGGTGTCCCGGCTGAAGCGGCGCGGCTTCCTGCTGCCCGCACGGGCGGCCGACGGGTCGGCCGGGTACGAGCTGTCCGAGGAGGCCCGGCAGCTGCTGGAGGACGGCGACCGGCGGATCTACGGGTCCCCGCCCCGGCTGTCGCAGGAGTGGCTGCTCGCCGTCTTCTCCGTCCCGGAGCAGGAGCGGCACAAGCGGCACCTGCTGCGTTCCCGGCTGGCCCGGCTGGGCTTCGGCGCGGTGGCGCCGGGCGTCTGGATCGCCCCGGCGCACCTGTACGAGGAGACCGGCCGCACCATGGAGCGGCTGCACCTGACGCCGTACGTGGAGCTGTTCCGCGGCGCCCACCTGGGTTTCGCGCCGACGGCCGAGGCGGTGGCCCGCTGGTGGGACCTGACGGCGCTGGCCAAGCAGCACGAGGAGTTCCTCGACCAGCACGAGCCGGAGCTGCGGGCGCTCCAGTCGGGCCCGGAGCCGACCCCGGAGCAGGCCTACCGGCGCTACCTGCCGGCCCTGGACAGCTGGCGCCGGCTCCCCTACGCCGACCCGGGGCTGCCGCGCGAGCTGCTGCCCGCGGACTGGCCGGGTGACCGCGCGGCGGCCGTCTTCGCGGAACTGCACGCCCGGCTGCGGGACGCCGGGGGCGGGTTCGTGCAGGCGTAGCACCCGAAAAGGGGGGTGCGGGCGCGCCGGGCGGTGGCCAAGATGGTCCGGCATGACGTGGACCTTCAGCTCCGACTTCACCGCCTTCGTGGCCGCCGCCGGCCCGGCCGTCGCATCGCAGCCCGTGGAGAACACCTCCCTCCTCACCGTCATGGATGCCTTGGAGCGGCGCGGCCCGACGGCCTACGGGTCCCACGCCCCTGTGTTCGGCTGGTGGACCGGCGCCGACGGGGGCGTGTCCGGAGCCCTGCTGTGCACCCCGCCGCGCCCGCTGCTGCTGGGCGTGGTGCCGGTCGGGGCTGCGGCGGCACTCGGGGCCGTGCAGGCCGTCGAACCGCTCCTGGCCGGGGTCGAGGGCTACAACGTCCGCCGCCCGGACGCGGCGGTGCTTGCCGGGGCGTGGGGGACGCCGCCGCGGATCGCGGAGGAACACCGGTTGTACCGGCTGGCGGGCCTGCACCCCCCGGTCCCGACGCCGCAGGGCGGGGCCCGGGTCGCCGGCGAGGCGGACCTGCCGCTGCTGGTCGACTGGGTCAACACCTTCAAGCGCCAGGCCGGCGAGCCCGGAAGCGCCTCCGAGGCGGTCCTGCGCCACCGGATCTCGTACGGCGGGATGCTGCTCTGGGAAGACGCGGGGGCGCCCGTGTCGATGGCGGGCTTCTTCCGCCCGATCGGCTCGGTCTCCCGCGTCGGGCCCGTCTACACCCCGCCGGAGCTGCGCGGCCGGGGGTACGCCGCCGGGGCCACCCACGCCGTGAGCGAGGCGGCGTACGCGGCCGGCGCCACGGAGGTGCTGCTCTTCACGGACCTGTCGAACCGCACCAGCAACGGCGTGTACCAGCGCCTCGGCTACACGCCGGTGGAGGACCGCGTCGTGCTGACGGCCGTATGACGCACCCGCACCCCTATCCGCGCCCGGTCGGCGGCTTGCGGCTGCCCGCCCGGTAGGGGGCCGGCCAGGGTGCGGCCGGGACGGTGTAGGACTGGTCGGCGGCGGCGTGCAGGGTCCAGTGCGGGTCGTAGAGGTGCGGGCGGCCCACCGCGCACAGGTCGGCGCGACCGGCCAGCAGCAGGGAGTTCACGTCGTCCCAGGAGGAGATCGCGCCGACGGCGATCACCGGGACGCCCAGGGCGTTGCGGATCCGGTCGGCGTACGGCGTCTGGTAGGAACGCCCGTACTCCGGGGACTCCTCCGCCACCACCTGGCCCGTGGACACGTCGATGGCGTCCGCGCCGTGTGCGGCGAAGGCGGCGGCGATGTGTTCGGCGTCCTCGGGGGTGGTGCCGCCGGGTGCCCAGTCGGTGGCCGAGAGCCGCACGGTCACCGGGCGGTCCTCGGGCCAGGCCTCGCGGACCGCGTCGAAGACCTCCAGCGGGAAGCGGAGCCGGTTCTCCAGGGAGCCGCCGTAGGCGTCGGTGCGCTTGTTGGTGAGCGGGGAGAGGAACCCGGACAGCAGGTAGCCGTGCGCGCAGTGCAGTTCGAGCAGGTCGAAGCCGCAGGCGGCGGCCCGGCCGGCGGCCCGGACGAATTCGGCCCGGATCGCGGCGAGGTCCGCGGTGGTGAGGGCGCGCGGGACGGCGGAGACGCCGGGCCGGTACGGCAGCGCGGACGCGGCCACCACCGGCCAGTTCCCCTCGGGGAGCGGGTCGTCCATGCCCTCCCACATCACCTTGGTCGAACCCTTGCGGCCCGAGTGGCCGAGCTGCACGCCGATCGCGGCTCCGGGCGCGCAGGTGTGCACGAAGTCGGTGATCCGCTGCCAGGCGGCGGCCTGCTCCGCCGTGTACAGGCCCGCGCAGCCGGGGGTGATCCGGCCTTCCGCGCTGACGCACACCATCTCGGTCATGACGAGGCCCGCGCCGCCCAGGGCCCGGGCGCCGAGGTGCACCAGGTGGAAGTCGCCCGGCACGCCCTCCCGCGCCGAGTACATGTCCATCGGTGACACCACGACCCGGTTGCGCAGGGTCAGCCCGCGCAGGGTGAGGGGGGTGAACATCGGCGGGGTCCGCTCGTCGGGGCAGCCGAAGTCGCGTTCCACGGCCCGCGTGAACCGTTCGTCGCGCAGGCGCAGGTTGTCGTGCGTGACCCGGCGGCTGCGCGTGAGCAGGTTGAAGGCGAACTGCCGGGCGGGCTGGTCCACGTACCCGGCGATCTCCTCGAACCAGCGCATGCTGGCGGCCGCGGCCCGCTGGGTGCTGGCGACGGCCGGTCGCCGCGCCGCCTCGTACGCGGCGAGGGCGGCCGGTACGTCCGGCTCGGTGCGGACCGCCTCGGCGAGGGCGAGGGTGTCCTCCACGGCCAGTTTGGTGCCGGATCCGATGGAGAAGTGCGCGGTGTGGGCCGCGTCGCCGAGCAGCACCACGTTGCCATGCGACCAGCGCTCGTTGACGACGGTATGGAACCGCGTCCAGGCCGAGCGGTTGCCGTGCAGCGGCCGCCCGCGCAGGGCCTCACTGAAGATCTTGGCGCAGCGGGCGGCGGACTCGGTCTCGTCGCACAGGTCGAAACCGGCCGCCCGCCACACCTCTTCGCGCATCTCGACGATGACGGTGGAGGCGTCCGCCGCGTACGGGTAGGCGTGCAGCTGCATCACGCCGTGCTCGGTCTCCGCGATCTCGAAGCGGAAGGCGTCGAAGGCGAAGTCGGCGGCCAGCCAGACGTACCGGCAGCGCCCACCGGTGACGGTCGGCGCGAACCGGTCGGCTCCGGCGTCGCGCGTCGCACTGTGTACCCCGTCCGCCGCCACCACCAGGTCGTGGGAGCCGGCCAGGGCGAAGGCGTCGGGTGCTTCGGCGCGGAAGCGGAGCCGGACGCCCAGCCCGGCGCAGCGCTCGTGCAGGATCTCCAGCAGCCGGCGCCGCCCGAGGGCCGCGAAGCCGTGGCCGCCGGAGGTCAGCAGCCGTCCGCGGTGCACGATGTCCACGTCGTCCCAGCGGACGAACTCGGCGCTCAGGGCCGCGTACACCGCGGAGTCGGCCCGCTCGATGCCGCCGAGCGTCTCGTCGGAGAGGACCACGCCGAAGCCGAAGGTGTCGTCCGGCGCGTTGCGTTCCCAGATGTCGACGCTGTGGCCCTGGCGGGCCAGCAGCGCGGCGGCGTACAGCCCGCCCGGTCCGCCGCCGACGACGGCGACCCGCATGGCGTCCGCGGACATGGGGCTACCTCCCCTTCCACTCCGGCGGCCGCTTCCCGGTGAAGGCGGCGTGGAACTCGGCGTAGTCCTCGCCGTGCATCAGCAGCGCCTGCGTGCTGGCGTCGAGCTCGACCGACGCGGCCAGCGGCATGTCCAGCTCGGCGGTGAGCAGCGCCTTGGTCTGCGCGTAGGCGAGGGCGGGTCCGGCGGCCAGGTGCGCGGCCAGCTCGGCGGCCCTGGCATGGGCCTTGCCCTCCTCGGTGACCTCGCTGAGCAGACCGATCCGCTCGGCCTCGGGCGCGCGTACGGGCTCTCCGAGCATCAGCAGCCGGGTGGCGTGCCCGAGGCCGACGACCCGGGGCAGCAGGTAGGCGGCGCCCATGTCGCCGCCGGAGAGGCCGACCCGGGTGAAGAGGAAGGCGAAGCGGGCGGTGGGGTCGGCGATGCGGAAGTCGGCGGCGAGCGCGAGGACGGCCCCGGCTCCGGCGGCCACTCCGTGGACGGCGGCGACGACGGGGAAGGGACATTCGCGGACGGCGCGGACCACCTGGCCGGTCATCCGGTTGAAGTCGAGGAGCTGGGCGGTGTCCATGGCCAGGGTGGCGCCGATGATCTCGTCCACGTCTCCGCCGGAGCAGAAGCCGCGTCCCTCGCCGCCCAGCACGAGGGCGCGCACCGAGCGTTCGCGGGAGAGTTCGGCGAGCAGATCGCGCAGGTCGGCGTAGGCGCCGAAGGTGAGCGCGTTCAGCTTCTCGGGCCGGTCGAGGGTGACGGTGGCCACGCCGTCCTGCCGGGTCACCCGGAGGTGGCGCCACCGTTCGGTCGCTGGGGTGGAACCGATGAAGGGGCTCACGGCTCCGACGGTATCACCGACTCGTGACTCCCGTCACAGAAACGCGATGCCGACGCGCCGCAAGACGCCGTGCCGGGCGCGGTCATGAGAACGGGGCCGGTCCTGCCGGACCGGCCCCGGGGGTGGATCCGCGTATGACTATGCGGGCAGCTGCGCGCCGGGCGCCGCGAGGGTCGCCACGAGGACGGCCTTGATGGTGTGCAGCCGGTTCTCGGCCTCGTCGAAGACGACGGAGTGCGGTGATTCGAAGACCTCGTCCGTCACTTCGAGGGACTCCAGGCCGTGCCGGGCGTGGATGTCGCGGGCCACCTGCGTGCCGAGGTCGTGGAAGGCGGGCAGGCAGTGCATGAACTTCACGTCCGGGTTGCCGGTCGCGCGCAGCACGTCCATGGTCACCGCGTACGGCGACAGCAGCCGGATCCGCTCGTCCCAGACCTCCTTGGGCTCGCCCATGGAGACCCAGATGTCGGTGATGACGAAGTCGGCCTGGGCGACGCCCTCGGCGATCTCCTCGGTCAGTGTGATCCGGGCGCCGCTGTGCTCGGCGAGGGCGCGGGCAGCCGAGACCACGGACTCGGCCGGCCAGTAGGCCTCGGGCGCGACGATCCGGACGTCCATGCCCAGCAGGGCGCCGGTCACCAGATAGGAGTTGCCCATGTTGAAGCGGGCGTCGCCGAGGTAGGCGAAGGCGATCCGCTCCAGCGGCCGGGCGCAGTGCTCGGTCATGGTGAGCACGTCGGCCAGCATCTGGGTGGGGTGCCAGTCGTCGGTGAGGCCGTTGAAGACGGGTACGCCCGCGCACGCGGCCAGTTCCTCGACGGCCGCCTGGCTGTCGCCGCGGTACTCGATCCCGTCGAACATCCGGCCGAGGACGCGGGCGGTGTCGCGGACCGACTCCTTGTGGCCCATCTGGGAGCCGGAGGGGTCGAGGTAGGTGGTGCGGGCGCCCTGGTCGGCGGCGGCGACCTCGAAGGCGCAGCGGGTGCGCGTGGAGGTCTTCTCGAAGATCAGCGCGATGTTCCGGCCCCGGAGGTACTGCTGCTCGGTGCCGGCCTTCTTGGCGGCCTTGAGGGCGGCGGCGAGCTCGATCAGACCGCGGAACTCGTCGGCGGTGAAGTCGAGCTCCTTGAGGAAACTGCGGCCGACGAGGTCGGTGGCCATGGGGACGCTCCAGGGTGACGCTAACAGGGGATGTTGGAAGTCTATACGACCAACCGTATTGATATACAGACCCCCCACGGCCCTCCCGCCCGGGGTCAGACGGCGTCCCGCTCCACCGGGCAGCTCATGCACCGCGGGCCGCCCCGGCCCCGCCCCAGTTCGCTGCCGGGGATCTCGATCACCTCGATGCCCTCCTTGCGCAGATGGGTGTTGGTCGTGACGTTGCGCTCGTAGGCGACGACCACACCCGGCTCCACCGCCAGCACGTTGCACCCGTCGTCCCACTGCTCGCGCTCCGCCGAGTGCACGTCCTGGGTGGCGGTGAGCACCCTGATGCCGCCGAGCCCGAGGGCCGAGGCGATGGCCCGGTGCATGTGCTCCGGCGGGTGGTCGGTCACCTTCAGCTCGCTCGCGCCGGCGCCGGGCTCGATCGTGTAGGAGCGCAGCATGCCCAGGCCCGCGTACTGGGTGAACGTATCTGCGTCCACCATCGTCATCACCGTGTCCAGGTGCATGAAGGCCCGCCGCTTGGGCATGTCCAGCGCCACGATGCTCGTCGCGGACCCGGCGGCGAACAGCCCGCGCGCCAGCATCTCCACCGCCTGCGGGGTGGTCCGCTCGCTCATCCCGATCAGCACGGCGCCGTTGCCGATGACCAGCAGGTCACCGCCTTCGATGGTGGACGGGTAGTCGGCCAGCCCCTGCGACCAGTAGTGGAAGGCGCCGGAGGAGGTGAACACCGGGTGGTGCTTGTAGATCGCCTCGAAGTGGACGGTCTCGCGCTGTCGGGCGGGCCAGCGCATGGCGTTGATGGAGACGCCGTCGTAGATCCAGGCGGAGGTGTCCCGGGTGAACAGGTGGTTGGGCAGCGGCTGGAGGAGGAAGTCGTCCAGCTCCAGCGCGTGGAAGCGGACGGAGACCGGCTCGGCGTGCCGCTCCAGGAACTCGCGCTTGGTCATGCCGCCGACCAGCGCCTCCGCCAGCCGGTCGGAGGTCAGGCCGTCGAAGATCTGGCGCAGGTGGTCGGTGGCGAGGGGCCCGTACTCCTTCTCGTGGAAGACCCGGTCCAGGACGAGGTGTCTCGCCTCCGGGATCTCCAGGGCCTCGCGCAGCAGGTCGCCGAAGAGGTGGACCTCGACGCCCCGGTCGCGCAGTACGTCGGCGAAGCCGTCGTGCTCCTGGCGGGCGCGGCGCACCCACAGCACGTCGTCGAAGAGGAGGGCGTCCTTGTTGCTTGGAGTGAGCCGCTTCAGCTCCAGGTCGGGCCGGTGGAGGATGACGCGGCGCAGCCGCCCGGTCTCGGAGTCGACATGGAATCCCATGCCGTACACGTTCCCAGACCGGACGGCGTTTGACCCGGGGTCGGCCGGGCCCTGTCCGCGGAGCGCTCAGCGCAGGCCGAGAAGCGCCGTCGGGGTGCCGACGAGTTCCGGGGCGAGCAGCCCCAGCTTGGGGGTGACGACGTTGGGGATCCCGAAGTTGCTGCCGTCCGGCATCGACAGCGGGGCACCGACGATCGCGCCGGGGGTGCGGGTGAGCAGCGTGGTCTCCTTGGCGTCCAGCGAACCCTCGCCGTCCGTCTCGGGGCTGCCCGCCAGGTTCGGCACCGGGGAGGTGACGAGGGTGCGACCGAGGTCCGTGCTGATCGGGACGACCGGCAGGAGCGGGGTCGGGAGCAGGTCGCCGGTGTGGAAGCGCGGCGCCTCCGGTGCGCCGACCATCGGTACCGGCACCCCGGTGGCCACGCGCGGGGTGTCCACGCCCAGCGTGGTCTTCACGGCGTCCAGCGGGACACCCACCGGAACCGAGTCGGCCACGGCCGGGGTGGCCGCGCCGGCCGCGGCCATACAGGTCATGAGCGCCGCAATGCTTCCGCGCGCGGTCATCTTCATAGGTGACGTTCCGTCCTTCCAGGGTCGCGGACATTCCGCTGCCCTGGATGAACGATCCCGCCGGTGGTTTTCCCGGAGTTCTCGGCGAAAGTTCCCCCATACGACCTAATTACCGGCCGTACGGGGGCGGCGCCTTTACGCTCCGGGTCACGGGCGGGGACCCGGGTGCATCCGTCCGCCGCGGTTGCGAGCAGGAGCGCCGCGTCGCGACCGAAGGGTTGACATCATGCGCGCAATGACGACCATCCCGTTTCGGCATGTCACCCACGTCGCTGATCTCGCAGCCGCCCCGGACCGGTTGGGCACCGTGTTCAGACGGTTCGACGAGCAGGGTTCCGGCTGCGTCTCCTACGGTCTGCTGGCTTCGGGGAAGCGTTGGTTCGTGAAGACCGCCACGACTGCGGAGGGGATCGCGTCCCTGCGCCGCGCGTTGTCGCTTCACGGCCAGGTGTCCCACGCGTCTCTCGTCCCCCTCGCGTACTCCTTCGCCACGGACGACGGCCTCGTACTCGTCCATCCATGGATGAGCGGCGAGGTGCTCTACCACCCCACCCGCTCACGGCGCGGGGGCCGGGCCGTTCCGGGCAGTCCCATGGCGCGGTTCAGGGCTCAGCCGCTCCCTCGTGTCCACGCCGCGCTGGAGTCCGTCCTCTCCGCCCACCGGGCGGTGGACGACGCCGGGTTCATCGCGGTCGACTTCTACGACGGATGCATGCTGTACGACTTCGACCTGCATCGGATGGTGTTGTGCGACCTGGACGAGTACCGGCCCGGCCCGTTCGTCCTGGAGGCGGACCGGCTGCCCGGGTCGACGCGCTACATGGCTCCGGAGCAGTTCGCGCGCGGATCGCTGATCGACTCCCGGACGACCGTGTTCGGCCTGGGCCGGGCGCTCCGTCTCCTCTTGGACGCGGGCGACGAGGAGAAGCAGTGGCGTGGGACGCCGGAACAACTGGCAGTGGTCCGACGAGCGACCGCCACCCTGCCGGAGCGCCGGTATCCATCCGTCCGCTCACTCATCGACGCATGGCGGGCAGCCACCTGAAGCACGACACCCTCAGGACAGGCGGGCCCCGAGGGCCGTGATGTCAGGGGGGCCGATGCGGCAGCAGCCGCCGAGGAGGCGGGCGCCGGTGGCGCGCCAGGCGGTTACCGGCCAGGGGAGCCGGGCCGGCGGGGGGTGCCAGCGGCCGGTGGCCGCGTCCCAGACCGAGCCGTCGTTCGGGTAGGCCAGCAGCGGCTTGCCGGTGACGGAGGCGGCCGCTTCGAGGGCGGGCCCCACGTCCTGGGGGTCGCAGCAGTTGACGCCGAGCGCGATGACCTCCGGGGTCCGCGCCGCCAGGGCGAAGGCCTCCGCGAGGGGCTGGCCGGCCCGGGTGCGGCCGCCGGCCACCGTGTAGCTCAGCCAGGTGGGCACGCCCGTCCCGGCGAGCACGCCGAGCAGGGCCTCGGCCTCGGTGGTGTCCGGGATCGTCTCCACGGCCAGCACGTCGGGTCCCGCCTCGACCAGCGCCTCGATCCGGGGCCGGTGGAAGGCGGCCAGCTCGGCGACGCCGAGCCCGTACCGGCCCCGGTACTCGGAGCCGTCCGCGCGCACCGCCCCGTACGGGCCGACCGAGGCTGCCACCCAGACCTCGTGGCCGGCCGCCCGGGCGGCGCGGTCGGCGAGGGCGACGCTGCGCCTCAGCAGTGCGCCGGCCTGCGGTGCCCGGTACCCGATCTGGTAGCTCGCGGTGATGAGCACCTCGGCGCCGGCCCGCACGTACGCGGTGTGGGCCGCCTCCACCTGGTCCGGGCGCTCGGCGAGCACCCGGCCCGTCCAGAGGCCGCCGGACAGGTCACAGCCCTGGGCGGCGAGCTGGTTGCTCAGACCGCCGTCCAGGAGCACGGCCCTGCGGGCGAGTACCTCGGCGAGCGGGCCGGCCGCACGGGGCACGGGTCGTCGCCTCCCTCAGCCGAGCTGGGACAGCACCTGGGAGGAGATCAGCTCCAGGTGGTCGAGGTCGTGGAGGTCGAGCAGCTGGAGGTAGACGCGGGAGGAGCCGATGGCGCCGTACGCGCCGATCTTCTCCACGACCTCGGCCGGGGACCCGGCCAGGCCGTTGGCCTTGAGTTCCTCCACGTCACGGCCGATGGCGGCGGCCCGGCGGGCCACCTCGGCGTCGTCCTTGCCGACGCAGACCACCAGGGCGTTGGAGTAGACCAAGTCCTCGGGCTTGCGGCCGGCTTCCCGGGCGGCCTCCCGGACCCGGCCGAACTGCCGCTCGCTGTCCGCGATCGAGGCGAACGGCATGTTGAACTCGTCCGCGTACCGGGCGGCGAGGCGGGGGGTGCGCTTCGCGCCGTGGCCGCCGATGAGCACGGGCACCTTCGACTGCGCGGGCTTGGGCAGCGCCGGGGAGTTCTCCACCTGGTAGTGGACGCCCCGGTAGTCGAAGGCGGCGCCGGGCTCGGTGGCCCACAGGCCGGTGACGATGGCGAGTTGCTCCTCCAGCCGGGCCATCCGGTCCGCCGGGAAGGGGATGCCGTACGCCTTGTGCTCCTCCTCGAACCAGCCCGCCCCGAGGCCGAGCTCGACGCGCCCGCCGGACATCTGGTCGACCTGTGCGACCTGGATGGCGAGCACTCCGGGCAGCCGGAAGGTGCCCGCGGTCATCAGCGTGCCCAGCCGGATCCGCTTGGTCTCGCGGGCCAGTCCGGCGAGGGTGATCCAGGCGTCGGTGGGGCCGGGCAGGCCGTCGGCGGAGCCCATGCTCAGGTAGTGGTCGGAGCGGAAGAACGCGTCGAACCCGAGTTCCTCGGTGGCGCGGGCGACCTGAAGGAGGGTCTCGTAGCTCGCGCCCTGCTGCGGCTCGGTGAAAATGCGAAGATCCATGCTCCCTATCCTGCCCCGCCGGCCCCTGCCGGGTGAATCCGCGTCAACCGGACGGCCCCCGGCGCGCCGCGCCAGTGACCGGCCCGACCGGTGATCGTTGGCTCGGACGGAGCCGGACCGCCCGGCCCGCGCGCCGGCGGCCCCGTCCGGCGCGTCCACCGCCCCTTCCCCCCCGTGGAAGGGCCAGGGCCGAGGAGGCCGCCATGTCCCACGAGGCCGTGCCGGAGACCCGCCGACAGAACCCGCAGGCCGGACCGGCCGCACCCGAGCAGGTCCCCGCCCAGGACGGCGGCGCGCCGAAGGGACTGCTCCAGCAGATGGAAGAACTGATGGCGGCGCTGAACGCGGACCTGTCCCAGCTCGACGCCGACCTCCAGTCCTCCACGGAGCGCACGCCGTCCAGCACCGCGCCGGCCCCGGGTGACATGACGGCCCCCGGCAGCACGACGCGGACCAGCCCGGCTCCGGGCAGCGACAACCCGTCGCCCCGGTCCGCCTGACCGGTACGCGCCGGCCCGGTGCGGAGCGTACGGCGCCGCCCGGCGTGTCAGGACACGCCCGAGGCGGAGCCGCGCTCGCGCACGCTGATGCGGCGAAGGAGGGCCCGGACCCGGTCGCTCGACTCATCAGCCGCGTCGATCGACTCTATGCACTGCCAGTACAACGTCTCGTCGTCCGTGCCGCAGGCCACTCCGACGAGCGCTATGCCGACCTCCCCGAGCAACGCCTGGAGGCCGAGCAGCGCCTGCCGGACGTCCCCCACTTCGGTCAGCTGCGCGGCTCGCGGCGGATAGTCCGGCATGCCGGCCTCACCGCGCACGGCCGCTCTGTCGAGCAGGCCGCAGCCTCTGCCTCCCGCCTCCCCCAGTACCCGTGCCTCCGCTCTCAGCTCCGGCGGCCCGGTGACCGCCAGCCAGCTCCCTATCCCCTGCGTCAGCGCCTGTGCCTGCCAGGCCTCGCCCACGATGTCCCACGCAGCCCCGCTCTGTGCCAGCGCGTGCCGGCCGGCCGCGATGAGCCGTACCGCATCCATATGCCGTCCCCCGTCCGCACGACATGCCGCCGTTCCCTCACTACCCAGAGTGAGGGCAACGAGCCAGTAAAGCCAGGGGTATTCGGAAATCTGTGGACACAAAGATGGTTGTGGATGAGGCCATCACTCCGAAGAGTGACGATTCGGGCTCGAACCACCCTTGGGAGGGAAGCGGAGCTCGTTCCGCTCGATCTTCGCGGCCAGCGCCTCCAGCACATCCACCCCGAGGACCTCACAGAACTGCAGCAGGTACGCCAGTACGTCGGCGACCTCATCGGTCACCCGATGCGCACTTTCGGGCCGCTCCATGACCTCGGCCGACTGTTCCGGCGTCAGCCACTGGAAGATCTCGACGAGTTCGGAAGCCTCCACGCTCAGGGCCACGGCCAGGTTCTTCGGTGTGTGGTACTCGGCCCAGTCGCGGGCGGCCGCGAAGTCGGCCAGCCGGCGCTGGAGCCGGTAGAGCCGTTCGTCCGGTTGCCCGCCACCGGTGTCGTCGGCGTCTCTCGTGCCGTGCGTGTCGTGCGTGTCGCTCATGGACCCAGGTCTACCACCGAGACGCCCGGGAGGGCGCGGGCGGTTCCCGCCGTCTCCTCGCCGATCGCCGCGACCAGCCGGATGTGGCCGCGCGCGCACGACAGGAGGGCGAGGCGCAGCAGTTCGGTGCGCTGGCGCCGGTCCAGGCCGAGGTCGAAGCCGTCGGCCAGCACGGTGAGCGCCTGCCGCGCGGAGAGCAGTTCGGCGGCGGGGTCCACGGCCAGTACGCCCGGGCCCGTCAGCAGCACGAGGGCCAGGGCGAGGAAGCGGAGCTCACCCGCCCCGAGGCGGCCGAGCGCCGTCGCGGGCCCGGTGGCGCCGCGGTCCAGCAGCGCCGTGACGGAGCCGTCCGGGCGCGGCCGTACGTCCAGGGCGGCCACCGGTCCCGCGCAGCCGGTACGGGCGGCTTGGGTGAGCAGCGCGTGGCGGGTGCCGCATTCGTGGCGGGTCCGGCGCAGTACGTCGGCCAGGTTCGCACAGTCGCCCCGCAGCCGCCCGGCTCCCGGCCGGACGGGCGCCCGCATCCGGTCCGGGCGGGGGTCGCAGGGGAACACCGAGCGCAGCGCCACCACCACCTGCTCGGCGGCGGCCAGCACCCGCCGCTGCCCGGCCGTGGCCCCGGCCACGCGCAGCGGGAGCAGGGCGGTGCCGAGCCGGTCGTCCGGGAGCGGGGCGCGGGTCATGCCGGTGGCTCCGCCGGTCAGCCAGGCCGCCTGGACGGAGCGCCGGCCGGGGTCGCGCAGTGCGGTGGTGAGCAGGACCTGCCCGTTGTGGGTGAGCCGTTCACCGACGAGGCGCAGGGCGGGCTCTGCCTGGACGGCGAGGTCGAGCCGGACCGGGCCGAGGGGTCCGTCGACGGTGCAGCCGAGCCGGAAGCCGCGCCGGCGTTCCGCGTCGGGCACGGCGCACTCGGGCACCCGGGCACGGGGGTCGGGGAACGCCTCGGCCAGGGTGTCGCCCGAGGCGAGCCGGGACAGTGCCTCGTAGCCGGCCAGGGCCTGGGACTTGCCGCTGCCGCTGGGCCCGGCGAACAGCGTGACCGGCTCCAGCGGGAACACGGCCGAACGGTGCGCGCCGAAAGCCGCGAGGCGTAACTCGGTGACGGCGGGCCGCTGGTGGCGGCCCGCTCGCAGCGCGCCCCCGGCGTCCGGAGGGGTGCCCGCGCCGGGTTCCGCGTACGTCCCGCTGTCGAGCCCGGTGTCCAAGGTGGCGTCCATGCGCCGGACAGTACGGGCCGCCGCGGCCGGCCCGGCCCCGGCGAACCGTTCCGCCGCCGGGACCTTCCTACGATCGGGGGACGGCCGCGGCCGCGATGCCCTCGACCTCGGTGCCGACCGGCGCCAGCAGGAACACGTTGCGGTCCACCCGGTGCATGCCGCTGCCCAGTCCGAAGACCACACCGCTGCTGAAGTCCAGGATCCGCTTCGCCACTTCGGTGTCCGCCCCCGTCAGGTCCAGCAGCACCGGGATCTGCGCGATGAGGTACTCCGCCACCTCACGGGCGTCCGCGAAGATCTGGACCCGGATCACCACGAAGCGCCGCTGCTGTTCGGCCGCCGAAGTCCCGGGCCGCGCGGGGATCGTGCGGTGGTCCACCCGCGAAGGCCACTCGTTGCGACTGCGCAGGGGGACCACCTGCGCGAGTCCCTCCCACTGTTCGTCCGTGACGTCGTACCTGCTCACCGGACCGCCTCGGCCGTGCGCTTCATGTGCATCCCGCCATCCTCTCGCGTTTCACCCGTTCAGCCCAACACCGACACGGGACACGTGGGGCCGGCCGGCCCCCGGACCGCCCGCCGGGCCCGCAGCACTACCGGAACGCCGGGATCCAGCCGAAAACAGACCGAAAACAGACCGAAGTGGGGCTGCCGGAAATAGACTCCGTCCGGCGCCGTTGGAACGTCCATGAAGGCAATCACATACAACGCGTACGGAAGTCCCGCAGCACTCTCGCTCGTTGACGTACCGCACCCCAGGGTCGGCCCCGGCGAGGTCCTCGTCCGGGTCAGGGCGGCCGGCGTCAACCCGGTGGACTGGAAGCTCGCCGCCGGCTTCCTCGACTCGACGCTCGAAGTGCGCTTCCCCGTCGTACCCGGCTGGGACGTCGCGGGCGTGGTCGAGGCCGTCGGCGACGACACCTTCGACTACGCCGTCGGCGACGAGGTGTACGGCTACGTCCGCAAGGAGTGGGTGGAGCTGGGGACTTACGCGGAGCTGGTCTCCGCCCCGGTCCGGACCATCTCCCACAAGCCGCGCAGCCTCGGCTTCGAGGAGGCGGCGGGCATCCCGCTGGCCGGCCTCAGCGCCTACCAGTCGCTGACCCGGGTCGGGGTGACGGCGGGCGAGACCGTCGTCATCCACTCCGCGGCGGGCGGCACCGGCTCCTTGGGCGTGCAGATCGCGGTGGCGCTCGGCCTGCGCGTCATCGGCACGGCCGGTGCGCACAACCACGATTACCTGCGCTCGCTCGGCGCCGAGCCAGTGCTCTACGGCGAGGGGGTGGCCGGCCGGATCCGCGAACTGGCGCCCGAGGGCGTCGACGCGGGCCTGGACTTCTTCGGCGACGGCATCGAGCTCCTCCAGTCGCTGGTCAAGAAGCGCGACCGGGTGGTATCCCTGGTCGACCCGGACGGCGCGGCCAAGGGCGCGCACCGCCCGTGGACCCGGCCCGACAGCGCCGACTTGGCCTTCCTGGCCGGCCTGGCCGACGCCGGGAAGCTGAAGGTGAACGTGGCGCACGCCCTGCCGCTCGAAGAGGCGGCCAGGGCGTGGGAGCTGAGCGCCACCGGCCGGATCCGGGGCAAGATCGTCCTCACCGTCCGATGACGGACGGCCCCGCACGCCGCCGGAGCGGAGCGCTCCGGCGGCGTGCGGGGCCGTGGCCGGCGGGGCGGCTCAGGCGGGTTCCTTGACGTAGCGGTTCACCGGGCGGCCCAGGCCGTAGTTCTCGCGCAGCGTGCGGCCCGTGTACTCGGTGCGGAACAGGCCGCGGCGCTGGAGGACCGGCACCACGTGGTCGACGAAGTCGGTCAGGCCGGTGGGCAGCACGGGCGCCATGATGTTGAAGCCGTCGGCGGCGCCCCGTGTGAACCACTCCTCCAGCTGGTCGGCGATCTGCTCCGGGGTGCCGGCGAAGACCCGGTGGCCGCGCCCGGCGCCGAGGCGGGCGATCAGCTGGCGCAGGGTGAGGCCGTCGCGCCGGGCGAGTTCCGCGACGAGGGTGAAACGGCTCTTGTTGCCGTTGATGTCGCGTTCCTCGGGGAGTTCGGGCAGCGGACCGTCGAGGGGGAGGCCGGTGAGGTCGGTCCCGAGCATGCCGGAGAGCTGCGCGAGTCCGTACTCGGGCACCTGGAGGTCGGTGAGCTGCTGCTCCAGGGCCTTGGCCTCGGCCTCGGTGGAACCGATGACGGGCGCGATGCCGGGCAGGACCAGCAGGTCGCTCTCGGCGCGGCCGTACTTCGCGAGGCGGTACTTGAGGTCCTTGTAGAAGGTCTGGCCGTCCGCGAGGGTCTGCTGGGCGGTGAAGACCGCCTCGGCGTACTGGGCGGCGAACTCCTTGCCGTCCTCGGAGGAGCCGGCCTGCACCAGGAGCGGGTGGCCCTGCGGGGAACGCGGCACGTTGAGCGGCCCGGCCACGCCGAAGTGCTCGCCGCGGTGCGCGGCGGGGTGCAGCTTGTCGGTGTCGGCGTAGATCCCGCGCTCCTTGTCGAGGACGATCGCGTCGTCCTCCCAGCTGTCCCAGAGCTTGGTGGCGACGTCGAGGAACTCGCGGGCGCGCTCGTAGCGCAGGTGGTGCTCCAGGTGCTCGTCCCGGTTGAAGTTGCGGGCTTCGTCCACGGTGCCGGAGGTGACGATGTTCCAGCCGGCCCGGCCGTTGCTGATGTGGTCGAGGGAGGCGAACTTGCGGGCGGTGTGGAAGGGCTCGTTGAAGGTGGTCGAGACGGTGGCGATCAACCCGATGTGCTCGGTGACGGCGGCGATGGCGGAGAGCAGGGTCAGCGGCTCGAAGCCGCCGAGGGCGTTGTAGCGGGCCTTGCCCCAGAGCGCGAGGCCGTCGGCGAAGAAGATCGAGTCGAGCCGGCCGCGTTCGGCGGTACGGGCCAGTTCCTGGAAGTACCGCAGGTCGGTGACGCGCTCGGGGCTGCTGTCGGGATGGCGCCAGGCGGCGTCGTGGTGCCCCGCGTTCATCAGGAAGGCGTTGAGGTGGAGGGTCCGCGGTGCGGTCATGGTCTGTTCCTCGGGGTGGGTAAGCGGGCGGGTGCGCGGGTCGGGCGGGGACGCCGCGGGCCGGGCCGGGACGCCGCGGGCCGGGACGCCGGACGTCAGGCGGGGACGCGCCAGAGGCTGAGGCGGCGTTCGACGGTGACCAGGAGCTGGTTGAAGGCCACACCGATCGCGGAGATCGTCACGATGCCCGCGTACATCTGAGGGATGGCGAAGTTGAACTGCGAGGCGTTGATCAGATAGCCCAGCCCCGCCTTGGCACCGATCATCTCGGCGGCGACGAGGACCAGGATCGACACCGCGCCCGCCAGCCGGATGCCGGTGAAGATGGCGGGCACCGAGGCGGGCAGGATCACCTTCTGGAAGAGCCGCGGGGTGGACAGGTCCATCGAGCGGGCCAGTTTCACCAGCGTCGGGTCCGCGTTGCCCACCGCGCTGATGGTGTTCAGCAGGATCGGCCAGACGCAGGCGTAGACGACGATCGAGACCTTGGACGTCTCGCCGATGCCCAGCAGCAGGACGAAGACCGGCAGCAGCGCGAGGGCCGCCGTGTTGCGGAAGACCTCCAGCAGCGGCCCGAGCAGGACGGCGACCGGCCGGTACCAACCGATCAGCAGGCCCAGCGGGACCGCGATGGCGACGGCGATGGCGAAACCGCCGAACGAACGGACGAGGCTGGCCTGGGTGTGTTCGGCGAGCTGTCCGTCGCCGAACAGCTCCCACCAGGCGCGGGCCACTTCGCTGACCGGGGGCAGGAACGTCGCGTCGACCAGGCCCAGCCGCGGCGCCGCCTCCCAGACCGCCAGCAGGGCGATGATCGCCGCCGAGCGCAGCAGCGCCGAGCCCAGCCGGCGCAGCGCCGACGCGCCGACGGCTGCCGCGGGGCCCGTCCGGCGGGCGGGGGCCCGCGGGACGGGACTTCGTACCGCCTCGACCGTCGCGGTGGCGGCGAGCGGCGCGGCGAGGGGCGCGGTGTCGGTTCCGGTGCTCATACGGTGGCCTCCTCCTTCTCCAGTTGCTGGGCGCGGGCCACTTCGTCGTGGAGCAGCGTCCAGATCTCGTGTCGGTAGCGGGCGAACTCCGGGCTGGAGCGCAGGTCCTCCCCCGTCGCCCCGGCGCTGCGGGCGCCGAACGACACCGGGACGACGGCCTTGACGCGGCCGGGGCGGGAGGTGATGACGGCAACCCGCTGGCCCAGGTACACGGCCTCTTCGATGCCGTGGGTGATGAACACGACCGTCTTTCCGGTGCGCTGCCAGATGCGCCGCAGCTCGTCCTGGAGGGACTCGCGGGTCTGGGCGTCGAGGGCGGCGAACGGCTCGTCCATCAGCAGCACGTCCGGGTCGTAGGCGAGCGAGCGGGCGATCGCGACGCGCTGGCGCATGCCGCCGGACAGCTCGTGCGGGTGCCGGTCGCCGAACCCGGTCAGGCCGACGAGGTCCAGGAACTCCCGGGCCCGTTCCTTTCGTTCACCCCGTGGGACGCCCCGCGCCTCCAGGCCGAACTCGATGTTGCCGAGGGCGGTCCGCCAGGGCAGCAGCGCGTACTGCTGGAAGACGATGCCCCGGTCGAGGCCGGGGCCGGTGACGGGCTCGCCGTCGAGCAGGATCCGGCCGGAGGTGGGCCGGGTGAGGCCTCCCAGGAGGTCCAGGAGGGTGGACTTGCCGCAGCCGCTGGGGCCGACGACCACGAGGAACTCGCCCGCCTCGATCTCCAGGTCGATGCCGTCGAGGGCGGTGAACTCCCCCTCGCTCCTGCCGTCCTTCTTGTGCTTGGTCGGGAAGGTCTTCGTCACGGAGTCGAACACGATCTTCGCCATGGCGGCCGTCAGCCCTTCCCCAGCGCATTGAACTCGTTGGTGTAGAGATCGCCCGGCTTCAATTGGCCCTTCTTGATCTCGCCCCGGCCGCCGAGCCAGTCCAGCCAGAGCTGGAACTCCTTGTCGGCGATACGGCCGCCGGTCTCGGCGACCCCGTACGAGCGCCAGTACTGGAGCGTCGAGGTGTCCTCGTTCCGGCCGCGCTTCTTGATGATCTCCGTCATCCGGGTGATGACCTCCTCGCGCGGGGTGGTGCGGGACCACTCGATGGCCTTGGCGACCCCGGTGGTGAAGGTCCGGACGGTGTCGGGGTTCTCCTTGATGAAGCGCCGCGTCATCACGTACGAGCCGGCGCTGAATGCACCGAGCAGCTCGAAGTCCTTGAACAGCGGGCGTATCCCGCCGGTCGCCAGGGCCTTGTCGCGCAGGACGCCGCTGAGCACACCGACCTCGATCTGCTTCTGTCTGAGGGCCTGTTCCGTGTTGACGGGCGGCACGACGAGCGATTCGACCTTGTCCCCGTCCGTCTTGGAGAGGCCGTTGCGTTCCAGGTAGATGTCGAGGAGGGCCTGGGCGTGGGCGCCCAGGGTGTTCATGCCGACCTTCTTGCCGATCAGGTCGCGGGCGGAGCGGATCGGGCTGTCCTCCAGGACGTAGTAGCCGAGGTACGTGTCCTTGTCGGAGCCGTAGTAGGAGACGACGGCCTGGATCTGGGCCTTGCTGGCGGCCAGCTTGACGATCGCGCCGTTGAAGGCTCCGCCGAAGTGGGTCTGGCCGGTGGCGGCGGACTGGATGTCCTGGGGGCCGCTGATGGTGTTGCCGACCCATTCGAGGCTGAGTCCGCCGAGGTAGCCGAGGTCGGCGGCCAGCTCGGGGAGGGTGACCGCGCCGACGGCGCCCTGGTACTTCAGGGTGGTGACCTGCTTGCCCTGGCCGCCGGAGCCGCCGGTGGCGGTGGCCGTGCCGCAGCTCACCGCGGCCGCCGAGATGCCGAGCAGGGTGAGGAACTGGCGCCGGGAGGTGGGAGTCGAGGTGAAGGCTGCGGGCATGGCTGGTCCTTGTCGCGGGGCTGTGAAGGGTCGCGGGATCTGTGGAGGGTTACGGGGCGGGGGTGAGGGCGGCCGGGTCGGCGGCGCGCAGGGCGTCGGCGAACTCGTCGACCGCCTGGAAGAGGTCCAGCTCGGCCTCCGGGCGCAGCCGGTCGGGGCCGGCCCCGCGTTCGACGGCGGCGTCCAGGACGAACCGGCCGGCGGTGACGTGGCGGGCGCCGAGCGCGGCGAGGACCGGGCGCAGGGCGTAGTCGATGGTCAGGACGTGGGCGAGGCTGCCGCCGGTGGCGAGCGGCAGGACGGTCTTGCCCGCGAGGCCGTCCTGCGGGAGCAGGTCGAGGAAGGCCTTGAGCAGGCCGGTGTACGAGGCCTTGTAGACCGGCGTCGCGATGACCAGGCCGTCCGCTTCGGCCACGGCTTCGAGGGCGCGGCGGATCTCCGGCTCGCCGCGGCGGGCGGAGAGCAGGTCGGCGGCGGGCAGCTCGCGCAGGGCGAGGTGCGCGGTCTCGAAGCCGGCGTGGGTGAGGCGGCGCAGGACGTGGTCGGCGACGACGGCGGTACGGGAGTGGACGGAGGGGCTGCCGGTGAGGGCGAGCAGTCTGGGCACGGGGAGCTCCTGGTACGACGGGGCGGGGAAGGGACGGTCGGCGGAGACCGGGGCGGAGGTCGGTCAGGCCGTGGCCGTGGAGGCGCCGGAGGCGATTCCGAAGGCGGGGTCGGGCACGTTCTCCGGGCTGATCAGGCGGGACGGGACCCCGTCCGGGCCGACCGGGACGTCGCCGTCGACGGTGACGCGGCGCAGGGTGCGCTCGTGGTCGTCGGAGTCGTCGACGCCGTAGTGCTGGGTGGCCCGGTTGTCCCAGATCGCCACGTCACCGGTCTGCCACCGGTGCCGGACGGTGTTCTCGGGGCTCTCGACGTGCGCCTGGAAGAGGTCGAGCAGGAGGCGGGAGTCGTGGCCGGTGAGGCCGCTGATCCGCTGGACGAAGTTGCCGAGGAGCAGGGTGCGTTCGCCGGTCTCGGGGTGGACGCGGACGACCGGGTGCTCGGTGAGGAACTTGGTGGAGGTGAACACCTCGCGGTACTGGGCCAGTGCCTCGGGGAGGGCGTCGGGGCGCAGGGCCGCGTAGTCGTACTCGTTGGAGTGGACGGCGCGCAGGCCGTCGGCGAGGGCGCGGAGCGGCTCGGGGAGGTGGGCGTAGGCGGTGGCGGTGTTGGCCCAGAGGGTGTCGCCACCGTACGGGGGGATGGTGACGGCGCGCAGGATGGAGAAGGCCGGGTACGCGGGCACGAAGGTGACGTCGGTGTGCCACTGGTTGGCGCGGGCGCCGTGGTGGGAGTCGATGCCGAGGGCGTAACGGCCGTCCGCGGAGGGGACGGTGGGGTGCGCGACGGGGCTGCCGAGCAGTCGGGCGAAGGCTTCGTGGCCGGCCTCGTCGAGGTGGTCCTGACCGTGGAAGAAGACGACCTTGTGGGCGAGGAGGGCGGCGCGGATCTCGGCGACGGTGGTGGCGTCGAGGTCGCCGCCGAGGCGGACGCCGTCGATGCGGGCGCCGATCCGGCCGCCGATCTTGGTGACGGTGGCGGTGGCGGTGGCGGTGGTCATGGGAGCTCCCTGGAGGTGCGTACGGGTTCGTTTTCCGCAGCGGAAGGGACACCGGCACGGGGAAGGTGCCGGTGCGGGGCAGGGGTGATGAAGGGGCGCGCGGCGGGCATGGCGGGGCGCGGTGGGGGCGCGGCGCTCAGGCCGGGCGGGGGTGCGACGGGGTCGCGGCGGGTTCGCGGCGCTCAGGCGCGGCGGGGGGCCGGACAGCGGCCCTGACACTCGCCCGGCGCGGTACAGGAGCCGGGGGTGTGGAGCCGCGGGGCGAGGTGCTCGTTCGCGGACATGTCCCGGAGCGTGTCAGCGGCCCGGCCGGTGGTCAACCCCCGCGCGGCGGCCTCGGAACGGGCCGCACCGAGGGTGCCCGCGGGAGGCTGACCTGGGCCTTCGTACGCTCCCGGGGGCATGGCGGGATATCCGGAACGGCCGAAAAGGGTGGCCGGATTTCATGCCTCTGCAACGCCCCCGCCACGGTGACCTCCGCGCCCCGTCGACCGGCGGGCCCGCACGCCTGCCCCGCGTGCACGGGTGGGCGGCCCGGTGGTCGCCCTTCCCGGCGCCCGTGCCCCGCGCGCCGACCGGGCCGCCACCCGATCCTGCCCGCCCCCCGCACCGCGTCGCCGCGCCGGGCGGGCCGAAGGCGAACGGCCGGCCGGGGCGGACGCCGGGCCGACCGCCCGTGGCCGGGCGGCACGCCGGGCCCGAGGGGCAGCGGGGCACCGTCGGCCCGGGTGGCCGCCGGGCTCGGCGGACATGGCCGGCGGGGCCGGGACGCGACGCCGGAGGGTAGGGGTCTGACCTGCGAGTGCGAGATCACATCCGGCGGTTATGGTCTCGATTGAGCGGCCCCCCTAGCATTCGAGCCATGACGGTCCTGCCTGACGACGGGCTCTCCCTGGCCGCCGAGTTTCCTGACGCGACACATGAGCAGTGGCAGCGCCTGGTTGAGGGCGTACTGCGCAAGTCGGGCAAGGAAGTCACCGGCGAGGCAGCTGAAGACGCGCTGTCCACGACGCTCGAGGACGGGCTCCGCACCCGCCCGCTGTACACCGCACGCCCCGGCGAGGACGCGACCGGTTTCCCCGGCTTCGCCCCCTTCGTACGCGGCGGCCGGCCCGAAGGCACCTCCGCCTCCGGCTGGGACGTGCGCCAGCGGATCGCCGGGACCGATCCGGCGCGGGTCAACGAGGCCGCGCTGGCCGATCTGGAGAACGGCACCACCTCCCTGTGGCTCACCGTGGGCGAAGGCGGCTTCCCCGTCGCCGGCCTCGGCCGCGCCCTGGAGGGGGTCTACCTCGACCTCGCCCCGGTCACCCTCGACGCCGGCGCCGGATACGCCGAAGCCGCCCGCGCGTTGCTGGCCCTGTACGCCGAGCGCGAGGTGGCCCCCGAGGCCGCCCGCGCCTCCCTCGGTGCGGACCCGCTCGGCCATGAGGCCCGTACGGGCGAACGGCCGGCCCTCGCCGACGCCGCCGCCCTTGCCGCCGAGGCGGCCGGCGCCTGGCCCCACGTACGGGCCCTGACCGTGGACGCCCTGCCCTATCACGAGGCCGGGGGCAGCGCCGCCGAGGAGCTGGGCCTGTCGCTGGCCACCGGCGTGGCGTACCTGCGGGCCCTCATGGAGGCCGGTCTGGGCATCGACGCGGCCCTCGGGCAGCTGGAGTTCCGCTACGCCGCGACCGCCGACCAGTTCCTGACCATTTCCAAGCTGCGCGCCGCGCGCCGCCTGTGGGCCCGCGTCGCCGAGGCCTGCGGGGCCCCGGAGGCGGGCACGCAGCGCCAGCACGCGGTGACCTCGCCGGTGATGATGACCCGGCGCGACCCGTGGGTGAACATGCTGCGCACCACCGTCGCCTGCGTGGCGGCGGGCGTGGGCGGTGCGGACGCCGTCACCGTGCTGCCCTTCGACCACGAACTGGGGCTGCCGGACGCGTTCGCGCGCCGCATCGCCCGCAACACCTCCACCATCCTGCTGGAGGAGTCGTACCTGGCGCGGGTGATCGACCCGGCCGGCGGCTCGTACTACGTCGAGCAGCTCACCGACGAACTCGCCAACGCCGCCTGGGAGTTCTTCCAGACCGTCGAGAAGGCGGGCGGCCAGGCGGCCGCCCTGCGCTCCGGCCTGGTCGCCGAGCGGCTCGCCGCCACCTGGGCGGAGCGGTCCAAGAAGCTGGCCGAGCGCCGCGAACCCATCACCGGCGTCAGCGAGTTCCCGCTGCTGTCGGAGAAGCCGGTCGTCCGGGAACCCGCCCCGGCGGGCCCGACGGGCGGTCTGCCGCGCGTGCGGCGCGATGAGGCGTACGAGGCGCTGCGCGCGCGCAGCGACGCGCACCTGGCGGCGACCGGCGCCCGGCCGCGGATCTTCCTCGCCGCGCTGGGCCCGGCGGCCGCGCACACCGCGCGCGCCACCTTCGCCGCGAACCTGTTCCAGGCGGGCGGCGTCGAGCCGGTCCACGACCCGGTGTCCGTGGACCCGCGGACGGTGGCCGCGGCCTACGCCGCGAGCGGCGCGGACGGCATGGCGGTGCTGTGCTCCAGCGACGCCCTGTACGAGGAGCAGGCCGCGGCGGTGGCCGAGGCGCTGCGCTCGGCCGGCGCGACGACCGTGTTCCTCGCCGGGAAGCCCGGCACCGCCCAGGACGCAGTGGACGAGTACGTCTTCGCCGGCTGTGACGCCGTCGCCGTACTGTCCTCCGTACTCGACCGGATGAAGGTGGCGTCTTGAGCACCGCGATCCCCGATTTCTCCGACCTCCCGCTGAACTCCGTGGCGGCCCCGGCCGGTTCCGAGGAGCAGTGGCGGGCCGCCGTCAAGGAGTCCACCGGGACGGCCGCCGCGGACCTGCTGTGGGAGACCCCGGAGGGCATCGGCGTGCAGCCGCTGTACACCGGGGCCGACCTGGAGGGCCTGGACTTCCTGCGGACGTACCCGGGCGTGGCCCCGTACCTGCGCGGCCCGTACCCGACGATGTACGTCAACCAGCCCTGGACCATCCGCCAGTACGCGGGTTTCTCCACGGCGGAGGAGTCCAACGCCTTCTACCGGCGCAACCTCGCGGCCGGCCAGAAGGGCCTGTCGATCGCCTTCGACCTGCCCACGCACCGCGGCTACGACAGCGACCACCCGCGGGTGACGGGCGACGTCGGCATGGCGGGCGTGGCGATCGACTCCATCTACGACATGCGGCAGCTGTTCGACGGGATCCCGCTGGACAAGATGACGGTGTCGATGACGATGAACGGCGCGGTGCTGCCGGTCCTCGCGCTGTACATCGTGGCGGCGGAGGAGCAGGGGGTCTCCCCCGACAAGCTCGCCGGGACCATCCAGAACGACATCCTCAAAGAGTTCATGGTCCGCAACACGTACATCTATCCGCCGAAGCCCTCGATGCGGATCATCTCGGACATCTTCTCCTTCACCTCGCGGAACATGCCGAGGTACAACTCCATCTCCATCTCCGGCTACCACATCCAGGAGGCCGGGGCCACGGCCGACCTGGAGCTGGCGTACACCCTGGCGGACGGCGTGGAGTACCTGCGCGCCGGGCAGGCGGTGGGGCTGGACGTGGACGCGTTCGCGCCGCGCCTGTCGTTCTTCTGGGCGATCGGCATGAACTTCTTCATGGAGGTCGCGAAGCTGCGCGCCGCGCGTCTGCTGTGGGCGCGGCTGGTCAAGCAGTTCGACCCCAAGAACGACAAGTCCCTCTCGCTGCGCACCCATTCGCAGACCTCCGGCTGGTCGCTGACCGCACAGGACGTCTTCAACAACGTGACGCGCACCTGCGTCGAGGCGATGGCCGCGACCCAGGGCCACACCCAGTCGCTGCACACCAACGCGCTGGACGAGGCCCTCGCCCTGCCGACGGACTTCTCGGCGCGCATCGCGCGCAACACGCAGCTGCTGCTCCAGCAGGAGTCGGGGACCTGCCGGTCGATCGACCCGTGGGGCGGCAGCGCGTACGTGGAGAAGCTGACGTACGACCTGGCGCGCCGGGCGTGGCAGCACATCCAGGAGGTCGAGGCGGCCGGCGGCATGGCGCAGGCCATCGACGCGGGCATCCCGAAGCTGCGCGTGGAGGAGGCCGCGGCGCGTACGCAGGCGCGGATCGACTCGGGGCGGCAGCCGGTGATCGGCGTCAACAAGTACCGGGTGGAGAACGACGAGGCGATCGACGTCCTCAAGGTCGACAACTCCTCGGTGCGCAGCCGGCAGATCGAGAAGCTGCGGCGGCTGCGCGAGGAGCGGGACGAGGAGCGTACGCAGGACACCCTGCGGGCGCTGACGAACGCGGCCGGGCGCGGGGACGGCAACCTCCTCGCGCTGGCGGTGGAAGCGGCGCGCGCCAAGGCGACGGTCGGTGAGATCTCCGACGCACTGGAGAAGGTGTACGGGCGGCACGCGAGCCAGATCCGTACGATCTCCGGTGTGTACCGCACCGAAGCAGGCGAGTCGCCGTCCGTGGAGCGCACGCGTGCGCTCATCGACCGGTTCGAGGAGGCGGAGGGCCGTCGTCCGCGCATCCTGGTGGCGAAGATGGGCCAGGACGGGCACGACCGCGGTCAGAAGGTGATCGCGACGGCCTTCGCCGACCTGGGCTTCGACGTGGACGTCGGCCCGCTGTTCCAGACCCCGGCGGAGGTGGCCCGCCAGGCCGTCGAGGCGGACGTCCACGTGGTGGGCGTGTCCTCGCTGGCGGCCGGTCACCTGACCCTCGTACCGGCGCTGCGCGAGCAGCTGGCGGAGGAGGGCCGCGAGGACATCATGATCGTGGTGGGCGGGGTGATCCCGCCGGCGGACGTCCCGACGTTGCTGGAGATGGGCGCGACGTCGGTCTTCCTGCCGGGCACGGTGATCCCGGACGCGGCGCGCGACCTGGTGACGCGGCTGGCCGCGGATCTCGGTCACGAGCTGTAGGCGCCGGCGCGAGACGATGACTCCGAAGATCGACATCGAGGCGTACGCCAAGGGGGTGCTCGACGGGAAGCGCGCGTTCATCGCGCGCGCCATCACGCTCGTCGAGTCCACCCTGCCCGCCCACCGGCCGCTGGCGCAGGCGCTGTTGACGGAGCTGTTGCCGCACGCGGGGCGGGCCCGGCGGATCGGCATCAGCGGGGTGCCGGGCGTCGGCAAGTCGACGTTCATCGACGCGTTCGGCACGATGCTGACGGGCCTGGGCCACCGGGTGGCGGTGCTGGCCGTCGACCCCTCGTCCACCCGGACGGGCGGCTCGATCCTGGGCGACAAGACCCGGATGGAGCGGCTCGCCGTCGACCCGGCGGCCTTCGTACGGCCCTCGCCGTCGGCGGGGACGCTGGGCGGGGTCGCCAAGGCGACGCGCGAGTCGATGATCGTGATGGAGGCGGCGGGTTACGACGTGGTCCTCGTCGAGACGGTCGGCGTGGGCCAGTCGGAGACGACGGTGGCGGGGATGGTCGACTCGTTCCTGCTGCTGTCGCTGGCCCGTACCGGCGACCAGTTGCAGGGCATCAAGAAGGGCGTCCTGGAACTGGCGGACGTCCTGGCGGTCAACAAGGCGGACGGTCCGCACGAGCGCGACGCGAAGGCGGCGGCGCGCGAACTGTCGGGCGCGCTGCGGCTGATGCACCCGGCGGACGCGGCGTGGACGCCGCCGGTCCTGACGTGCAGCGCCCGCGAGTCGGCGGGCCTGGACGAGGTGTGGAACCGGCTGGAGCAGCACCGGCGGCTGCTGGACGCGGGCGGCCGCCTCGCCGCCAAGCGGGCGGCGCAGCAGGTGGAGTGGACGTGGTCGATGGTCCGCGAGGAACTGCTGGAGCGGCTCCGCGGGAACGCGGCGGTACGGACCCTCGCACCCGACCTCGAAGCGGCGGTCCGGGACGGGTCGATGACCCCCACGCTGGCGGCGGACCGGATCCTGGCGGCCTTCGGCGGGAGCTGACCGGGCGCGGGCGCCAGGCCCTCGGCCCCCCGGCCCCGCCGGTGTTCGAGGCGCGGGGCCGGGGAGCCGGGGCGGGGCGGCGGCGCCGCGCCCGGGCGGCTTCGGTCAGGCCCCGACGAGCACCGGGTCGCCCGAGGACAGGGCGGCGCGGAGCACCTGGGACCGCTCGGCAGGGTCTTCGGTGGCGAGCAGCGCGGACAGCACCGCGATACGGGCCTGGCCGGCCCGCAGGGTGCCGGTGGGCACGGCTCCGGCGGCGACCAGGTCGACCGCGCCGCCGTGCGTGTAGATCTCGGTGACCGGACCGGCTGCCACGCGCGTGGTGAGCGCGACGAGTACGCCGCGGGAGACGGCGGCGGCGACCGCGTCGACGATCTCCGGCGTGGCGTTGCCGGCGCCCGTCCCGATCAGGACGATGCCGCGGGCGCCCGCCTCCACCGCGGCGTTCAGCAGCGTCGCGTCACCGTCGGCGTGGTGCATGACCATGTCCACCCGCGGCGGCAGTTCGGGCATCGCGGGCAGGGCGAGCGGGGCCGGGCGCTGCGGGGTGCGCAGCACGGTGACCTTGCCGAAACCGATCTTGCCGAGGAGCTCCTTCGAGGGGTCCGCGAACGCGTCCAGGGCCACGGCCTGGGTCTTGACCGTGCCGCGGGCGGCGTGCACCCGGCCGGCGAAGGCGATCAGCACGCCGAGTCCGCGCGTGGTGGCGGCGGTCAGCAGCGCGTCGTAGAGGTTGCCGGGGCCGTCGCCGTCGGCGGAGCCCATGGGGAGCTGCGACCCGGTGAACACCACGGTGCGCGGGTCGTGGTGGTGCAGGTCGAGCAGGAAGGCCGACTCTTCCAGGGTGTCGGTGCCGTGCGTGACGACGATGCCGTCCACGTCCGGGTCGGCCAGCACCTCGTGGACCGTGCGCAGCAGGGTGAGCTGGTGGGCGGTGGTCAGCCGGGGGCTGTTCACGCTGAACAGGTCGACGACGTCGACGGTGACGCCCTCGGGCAGCGGCGCGGTGGCGATCACCTCGCTGCCGTCGGCGTCGGCGGCGAACCCGGAACCCTGCCAGCGGCTGGCTATCGTTCCGCCGGTGCTGATGACGACGACGCGTCCCATCCCTGCCCCACCCTTCACTCGTACGACGTCCGCACAGATTTGCTACAACCGGCAATGATAGAGCGATCTACGCGCAATGCGATTGCTGATTCTGGCTGGCCTGCAATACCCAGTAGGGGATGATTGCCCAATGGACGCGATTGACCGAGAAATCTTGCGCGAGCTCCAGCAGGACGGCCGCCTCAGCAACCAGGAGCTGGCCCAGCGCGTGGGCCTGACCCCGTCCCCCTGCATGCGCCGGGTGCGGCAGCTGGAGCAGGACGGGGTGATCCAGGGCTACCGCGCGGTGATCGACCCGGAGGCGGTGGGGCGGGGCTTCGAGGTGCTGGTGTCGGTCGAGGTGCGCCGCGACCGCGCCGCGGTGGAGGCCTTCGAGGCGGCGCTCCAGGACATCCCCGACGTCATCGAGGCCTACCGCCTCTTCGGCAGCCCCGGCTGTCTGCTGCGCATCGCCGTGGCGGACCTGCGGGCGTACGAACGCCTGTGGATCGAGCAGCTCACGGCCCTGTCGGGGGTCACCGAGGTGAACTCGCAGATCATCATGAAGCGGATCAAGGAACCGACCGGGCTGCCGGTGTAGCGGGAGCGCGGGCCCGCGCTCCCCTCACCCGGCGACGGCCCGTGCCGTCGTGGCGCGCCCGCCCGCCCCGTACCCGCCCGCCCCGTACCCGCCCGCCCCGTGCCCGTCCGCCCCGTGCAGGTCCGCACCGTGCAGGTCCGCCCCGTGCAGGCCCACTGCGTCCACCGGCAGCTCCGGGTCGGTCCGCACCTGGCGCAGCACCCGGGCGAAGGACGCCGCGAGCGCCTCCACCGCGCCGCGCTCGTAGGCATCGGAGCGGGCGTCGAGCGTGATCCGCGGGCCGGCCCCGGCGACGCGCAGCGTCAGCGGGTACGGGGAAGGCGCGCAGCGGCGGATCCCGCTGACCGTGATGCCGGCCGCCGCGGTGGTCCCGCGGAGACCGTCCAGGGGGTCCGGACCCGGCTCGTGGACGACCAGCGAGTCGAACGGCGCCTTCGGGCCCGGGTGCCGCCCGATCTCCGCCAGGCCGTGGCCGGGGCGCCGCTCGAGTGCCCGCAGGAGCTGCCCCACCGTGTCGCCCGGGCCGTAGGAGACCCGTACCGGGACGGTGTGGGCGAACAGCCCGACCGTCTCGTGGACACCGGGCACTCCGGCCGGACGGCCGGGGACGGTCACGCCGAACACCACGTCGCGGCTGCCGCCGAGCCGGGCGAGCAGGATCGCCCACGCGCCCCGCACCAGCGTGTCCGGCGCGATCCCGAGTTGCGCGGCGCACCGGGACAGCCCGCGCGCATCGCCCGCCGCCACCTCCGCCTCCACCCGGCCGCCGGCCTGCGTTCCCGTCCCGTCCGGCGGAGCGGCGGGCCGCGGGCGCCACAGGACCGGGACCGCGGTCCTGCCGAGCGCGCCCAGGCAGTCCCCGTAGCCCGGCGCGGCCGTCGGCAGCGACGCGTCGCCGCCCACGCGGTACAGCCGGAGCAGATCCCGCACCAGAACCGCCGCGGACCGGTCGTCGAAAAGCACGGGATGCCCCGTGACCACCAGCTCCGCGCGCCCTCCCAGCCCGATCAGGGCGAGCCGGAGCAGCGGCGGGGCGAGCGGGTCGAACCGGGCGGCGCGCTCCGCGGCGAGGAGCCGCCCCGTCTGCGCGTCGCGGACGTCCTCGGCGGCCGCCGCCAGGTCGAGGTACCGCCAGGGCAGCCGTACGTCCTCGGGGACGATCTGGACCGGCTCCCCGGATGCGGCCGTACCGAAGCCCGCGCCCAGGTTGGGGTGGCGCACCGGCAGGGCCTGCCCGGCCGCCCGCATCCGTACGGGGTCCACCCGGCCCTCCACCGGAATGACGAACTGCACGGGGGACGGGCCGGGCGGGGACCCGGCAGGGCCCGCCGGACGCAGCACCGCCGCCTGGACGGGCGACACCGGCCACACCTCGGCCAGCCGCCCGTACCGTGCCTCCCACTCCTCGATCTCCGCCTGGGCCACCCGCACCAGCGGCGCGTCCGAGGGCGTCAGCCCCCCGGCGCCCGGCTGCCGCGCGTGCCGGGCGAGACCGGTGAGCGCGGTGACCCACAGGCCGGCCAGCTCCGCCACCTGCGCCTCGGACAGCACACCCGCCGGGAAGCCGAAGGACGCGGTCAGTTCGGGGCCCGACCCGCCTTCCGTGGTGCGGGCGGCGACCTCCAGGGCCGACGGCGCGGGCGCCTGCCCGTCCGGGGCCGGGGCCGGCCCGGGCGCCGGCGCCCAGCCCGAGCCCCGCAGGCCCACCGGCAGGTCGTCGGCGCCGAAGGCCCGGTGGTACCCGAACCCGATCTGCGGGTCCGGGTACCCGGCCAGTTCGGCGGCCGTCCGCGGATTGAGGTGGCGCAGCAGCCCGTAACCGAGGCCCTCGTCCGGGACGGCGCGCAGCTGCTCCTTGACCGCTTTGAGCGCGCGGCCGGCGGCGGGGCCCCCGGCGAGCGCCTCGTCCAGGTCCGTCCCGCCGACGTCCAGGAGTACGGGGAACGCCGCGGCGAACGGGCCCACCGTCCGGGTGGGGTCGGCGTCCGGCACCACGTCGCGCGGCCGGCCGTGGCCTTCGATGCGGATCAGCGAGGAGGTCTGGCCGTCGCCCCTGCCGCGGCGCCACCGGGCCAGGGCCAGGACCAGGGCGGTGAGCAGTACGTCCTCGATCCGGCAGCGGAAGGCGGCGGGGACCGCGGTCAGCAGGGGTTCGCTCACCGCTGCCGGGACGCGGACCCGTACGGTCTGCACGGTGGCCGTCACGTCCACGGCCGGGTCGGGGCGGCGGCGGCCGAGGACGGTGTCCGGCGCCGCGAGGACCTCGCGCCAGACCGCCAGCTCGGCCACCCGGTCCGCACTGGCCGCCTCGCGTTCCAGCGCGTGCGCCCAGCGGCGTACGGAGGTTCCCGCCCGGGGCAGCGAGGGGACCCCGCACCGGGCCCGGGCCCAGGCGTCGGCCAGGTCGGGCAGCAGGATCCGCCACGACGCCGCGTCGGCGACGAGGGGGTGCAGGACGACCAGCAGCCGTCCGGTGCCGCCCCGGCCCACGGCGCTGCGGTCGAACCAGACGAACTGGACCATCACCCCGGCGGCCGGGTCCAGCCGGCCGACGGCCGCGTCCAGTTCGGCGGCGGTCAGCGCGTCGTCCCACGGGCCGCCGCACGGGATCCGGCGCACCAGCGAGGCGGGGTTCACCAGCCCGGCGGGCTCGACCCGCAGCCCGGGCTGCGGGTCGCGCACCAGCCGGGAGCGCAGCACGTCGTGCCGGTCCAGGACCGCACCGAGGGTCGCCATCAAGGTGAACAGGTCGATGTCCAGCGGGAGTTCGAGAAGTTGCGCCAATGCGAGCCGGTTCCCGGCGCCGCGGGCCGGAAGTCGGCGGGCCGCCGGGAGCAGCGGCATCCAGCCGACGCCGCCGCCCTCCGGTTCGGCGGGTTCCGGGGCAGCCCGGGTGCGTCCGGCGGCGAGCACCGCCAGGTCGGCCACCGTGCGGTGCTCGAAGATCTCGCGCGGGGTCACGTCCGCGCCCCGGGCGCGGGCCCGTGCGGCGGCCTGGACGGAGCGGATGCTGTCGCCGCCGGCGGCGAAGAAGTCGTCGTCGACACCGACCCGTTCCAGCCCGAGCACCTCCCCCACCGCCGCTGCCAGCGCCTCCTCGGCGGCGGTGCGCGGGGCGCGGTACCCGCCGCCGTCGGGGTCGGCTGCGGGCAGCGCCGCCCGGTCGAGCGTGCCGCCGGCCGTCAGCGGCATCCGGTCCAGCACGGTGAAGGCGGCCGGCACCAGGTAGTCGGGCAGCCGCGCGGAGACGAACCGCCGCAGCTCGGCCCGGTACCCGTGGACGTCCTCCCCGGCGTCGAGGCCGGCTCCGCCGCCGGGTACGACGTGGGCCACGAGGCACGGGCTGCCGCCGCGGCCCTCGCGGGCGACGACCACGGCCTGCGAGACGCCCGGGTGGGCCGTCAGCGCGGCCTCCACCCGGGCCGTCTCGCTGCCCGGTCCGCCCGCGGTGACCCGGTCGGCGGCGGGGCCGAGGTGCTCCAGCCGTCCGTCGGCGTTCCGGCGCGCCAGGTCGCCCGTACGGTACATCCGCCCGCCGGGCGGCCCGAAGGGGTCGGCGACGTACCGCTCCGCCGTCGTTCCGGGCCGCCCGGGGCAGCCGCGGCCGACGGGGCCGCCGACGTACAGTTCGCCGACCGTCCCCGGCGGTACGAGTGCCAGGCCGGGCCCGAGTACGTACGTCCGCAGGCCGGCGGAGTCGCCGGCGCCGGGCCCGGCCGCGGGGGTGCAGAAGGCGTCGGCCCGACCGTGGGCTTCGATCACCCGGACGCCGGGAAGGGCGGCCCGCGCCCGGTCCGCCAGCGACGCGGGCAGCGGCTCCCCGCTGAAGACGACCGCCTGTACGCCGGTCCGTGCCGGGATCCGGTCGACGAGGGCGGCGAACGCCGAGGGGGTCGTACCGAGCACCTGCGCGGGCCGGCCGCGCCCCTGCGTCAACGCCTCGGGGCCGCGGGCCACTTCGACGCTGCCCCCGGCGCAGAGCGGGGTGAGGAGTTCGTACACCGACGCGTCGGAGCCGGACGGGGAGGCCGCGAGCATCCGCCGGCCGGTGAGCACGCCGAGGCGCCCGGTCAGCCGGCGGACACCGTCGGCCAGGTTGCGGTGGGTGACGACGGTGCCGCCGGGCGCCGCGGTGCCCGGGAGTACACAGGCGGGGTGGTCCGGCCGTGGGGTGGCGGCCCGGACGGCCGGGTCTCCCGGTGCGTCGGCGCCGATGTCCTCCAGGCACAGTCGTGGAACGCCGCCGGGGGGCAGGCCCGCCGCGGTGGCGGAGTCGGTGAGGACCAGCAGCGGGCGCGGGCCGGCGGGGACGGCGTCGAACGGCGCCGGGCCGGGCCGGGCGGGATCGAACGGCAGGCAGCCAGCTCCGGCCTTGAGCACGGCGAGCAGGCCGACGACGAGTTCGGCCGTCCGGGGCAGGGCGAGACCGACGAGGCCCTCCGGACCGGCCCCGCGCCGGACCAGTTCCCGGGCCACCCGGTCGGCCCGGGCGTCGAGCTGCCCGTAGCTGAGCGAGCCGTCCGCGTCGAGGACGGCGGGGGCGTCCGGGGTCGCCCCGGCCTGCCGTTCGAAGAGCGCGACGACCGTCTCCCCGGACCCCTCGGCGGCCGGGTCGCCGGCCGGCCACGACAGCCGTGCGCGCTCCTCGCCGTCGAGGACGTCCACGGCGCCGACCGGGATGTCCGGGTCCGCGACGATCCGGCGCAGCACGCGCAGGAACCGGGCCGCGAGCCCCCCCACCGTGGCGCGGTCGAACAGGTCCGTGGCGTAGGTGAGCCGGACCCGCGCTCCGCCGGCCGGATCCGGGACGATGACGAAGGACAGGTCGCAGGTGGCGGTTCCGGTGCAGGCGGGTTCGACGGCGACCCGGAGCCCGGGGACCTCGATCGCGGGCGGGGCGGGCTGCCAGGCGCACCGCACCTGGAACAGCGGGTGGTAGGCCGTCGAACGCTCGGGGGCGATCAGTTCCACCAGTCGCTCGAAGGGCACGTCGTGCAGGTCGTTCGCGTTCAGCGCCTTGGTCGCGGCCGTCCCGAGGAGCTCCGCGAAGGAGGGGTTGCGGGACAGGTCCAGCCGCAGCACCCAGGTGTTGACGAAGAACCCGACGAGGTCCGCGAGGGCCTCCTCGGTGCGGTCGGTGACGGGGCAGCCGATCGTGAGGTCGTCGCCGGCGCCGAGCTGGTGCAGCAGGACGGCCAGGGCGGACTGCACCGCCACCGCCGCGCTCGCGCCGTGGTCGGTGGCCAGCTTCTCGACGGCGGTCAGCAGCTGCGGTTCGACGGCGAACTCGTACAGGTCGCCCCGGTAGCTCGCCGCCGGGGGCCGGGGGCGGTCGGTGGGCAGCGCCGAGGGCTGCGGTACGCCCGCCAGTTCCTCGCGCCAGTAGGACACCTGGGCGGCCGCGAGGCCGGCGGGGTCGTCCTCGTCGCCCAGCAGGTCGCGCTGCCAGAACGTGTAGTCCTGGTACTGCACGGGGAGTTCGCCCTGGCCGGGGGCGTGTCCCGCGCGCCGTGCCGCGTAGGCGGTGAACAGGTCGCGGGTGAGGGGCCTGCCCGACTCCTCGTCGCAGGCGATGTGGTGGACGACCAGCACCAGCAGGTGCTCCTCGGGTGAGCACCTGAGCAGGGTCGCCCGTACGGGGATCTCCGCCGTGAGGTCGAACGGGTAGGACACGGCCCGCGCCACGGCGGTCGCCAGCTCCTCCGGTGCCGCGTCCGTCACCGGCACGGTCAGGGACACGCCGGCGGGGGGCGCGATGCGCTGGAACGCGTCCCCGTGGTCGTCCTCGACGAACACGGTGCGCAGGCTCTCGTGCCGGGCCACCAGGTCCCGTACGGCCGCTTCGAGCGCGTCCGTGTCCAGTTCGCCCCGCAGCCGCAGGACGAACGGCACGTTGTAGGTGGCCGAGGGGCCTTGCAGCCGGTGGAGGGCCCACAGGCGCCGCTGGGCGAACGACAGGGGGATCATCTCTGGTCCCGGGGGCGGGGACCGTTGGTGCGCGCTTGCCGGGTGACCGGATCGCCCGTGGTGCCGATGTCAGACATCTCGCCCCATCCCCACGGCCGACCGGCCGTGTCCGCGTCTCGTCGCGATGCCCTGCCGGACCCGCCGGGAGGTGCTCGGAACCTTCTGACGGGCAGGTTAGGGAAGGGCGCCGTATCGACCGGCCGAGCGGCGCTCGAACCCCGCACGAGGCCCGCTGGAAGGCGGCTGCCGCCCTGGCGGGGCGGGGTGTGCGCGGGAAGGGCCGTGGGGCGCGCCCCCTAGTGCGTGTGTCCGCCCTGCTCGGGGGCGGGCGGGAGCACCGCGGCGGGGGTCTGCGCGGCCGCCTGACCGCCGCCCGCCCGGACCGTGAAGGCGGCGGTGCGGACCGTGCCCTCGTGCTGGAAGTCCAGGAAGAGCCGGTAGGTGCCCGCGCTGGGGGCCGTCGCCGTGAACGAGACGTCCGGCCCGGGGCCACCGGCGTTGGGGTGGACGTGGAGGTAGGCCAGGTCCCCGTCCCGCAGGGCGACGAGGTGGCCGTAGGCGCCGAGGTAGGGCTCCAGATCGGTGACCGGCTTGCCGCCCTTGCTGACGGTGAGCCGCAGCTCGCCCGCCTTGCCCGGGTCCAGGGTGCCGGCCAGCGCCACCTGGTAGCCGTCCACCTCGGTGGTGGGGGCGGCCGGGGGCAGCGGGCCGGGGGTGTACGGGCCCGGCACGGCCAGGTCCGCGCCGAGGGTGACGCCCTTCGCGTCGGCGGCGGACGGGGTGAAGTCGGCGAAGACCTTGTAGGCGCCGGGGGCCGGCAGGTCCACCGGGGTCGACCAGGTGCCGTCCTGCGCGCGGACCGGGTGCAGGTGCCGGTAGACGGTCAGGTCGCGCGAGGCCACGATGAAGTGCAGCTCCTTGCCGTGCTCGCTCCGGTACCCGGTGACGTTGCGGCCTTCGCGGTCCTTGACGGAGAACCTCAGTTCCCCCGGCCCGGGGGCCGCCTGCGGGGTGTCCAGGGCGAGGGTGTAGCCGCCGTCCGAGACCTGCAGGCCGCCCGCGGCCGGCCCCTGGGCCGCCTCCTCGTGGCCCGCGTGGGCGCCGCCGGCGGCGGGCGCCTTCGCCCGGGTCGCATGGCTCGCGTGCTCCGGGGACGCGGGTGCCCCCACGGGGCCGACGCCCTTGCCGACCCCGTACGCGGCTGCGAATGCCGCGGCGAGCGCGGCGGCATAAGCGGTGATCCTCACTCCGGTGTTCATGACTGCTCTCCCGTACGACGTGCTGCCGCGTTCGGCGGTTCGATGCACTTCACCATACCCCTGGGGGGTATCAAGTCAAGCGCGGCGAACGCTTGCGCCGAATACCCACGGGGGGTATATCTTGAAGCGAACCGGGATACCCCCACAGGGTATCCCGACCTCGCTGAGCACCAGACCCGACGAAGGAGAGATCCATGTCTTCCTGCTGCACTCCCGACGGCAGCTGCGGCACCGGCACCGGCGAAACGGCCGTGGCCGTCGCCGACAGCACCGCCACGACCTACCGCGTCTCCGGCATGACCTGTGGCCACTGCAAGAGCGCCATCACCACCTCGGTGAGCGCGCTCGCCGGCGTCCTGTCCGTCGACGTCGACGTCGACGGCGGCCTGGTCACCGTGACCACGGCCGGCGGGGCCGACGACGCGGCGATCGCCGCCGCGATCGACGACGCCGGCTACGAACTCACCGGCCGGGCCGCCTGACACCCGCCCGACCCGGCCGCCGGGGCCCGTCCCTCCGCCCCGCGTCACCGCCCGAACCGCCGGGCCCCGGCCCCCACCCCGCTCGAACGAGGAGCAGTTCTCATGACCACCACCACAGCCGGCGCCGCCCAGGTCGAGCTCGCCATCGGCGGCATGACCTGCGCCTCGTGCGCGGCCCGCATCGAGAAGAAGCTCAACCGCATGGACGGGGTCGAGGCCACCGTCAACTACGCCACCGAGAAGGCGAAGGTCACCTTCGACGCCGACATCTCCGTGGCCGACCTGATCGCCACCGTCGAAGCCACCGGCTACACCGCCCGGGAGCCGGTGCGCGCCCCCGTGGACGGCGGCCCTCAAACGCCGGCGGAGGAGCCCGACGAGCTGCGCCCCCTGCGCCAGCGGCTCGTCGCCGCCGTATCGCTCGCGGTGCCGGTCATCGCGCTGGCCATGGTCCCGGCGCTCCAGTTCGAGTACTGGCAGTGGCTCTCCCTGACGCTGGCCGCGCCCGTGGTCACGTATGCCGCCTGGCCCTTCCACCGCGCCGCGTGGACCAACGCCCGGCACGGCGCCGCCACGATGGACACCCTGATCTCGGTGGGCACGACGGCCGCGTTCCTGTGGTCGCTGTGGGCGCTGTTCTTCGGGACCGCCGGCACGCCCGGCATGACGCACGCCTTCGAGTTCACCATCGCCCGCACCGACGGCGCCGGGAACATCTACCTGGAGGCGGCCGCCGGGGTCACCGCCTTCATCCTGGCCGGCCGGTACTTCGAGGCCCGCTCCAAGCGCAAGGCCGGCGCCGCGCTCAAGGCGCTGCTGGAACTGGGGGCCAAGGAGGTGACGGTGCTGCGCGGCGGCCGCGAGGTCACCGTCCCCACCGCCGAGCTCCAGGCCGGCGACCGCTTCCTGGTCCGCCCCGGCGAGAAGATCGCCACCGACGGCACGGTGGTGGAGGGCTCCTCCGCCGTGGACGCCTCCATGCTCACCGGGGAGTCCGTGCCCGTCGAGGTCGGGGTCGGGGACTCCGTCACCGGCGCCACCCTCAACGCGGGCGGGCGCCTGGTCGTCGAGGCCACCCGGGTCGGAGCCGACACCCAACTGGCCCGGATGGCCAAGCTGGTCGAGGACGCCCAGAACGGCAAGGCCGCGGCCCAGCGCCTCGCGGACAAGATCTCCGCCGTGTTCGTACCGGTCGTCATCGGCCTCGCGCTGGCCACCCTCGGCTTCTGGCTCGGCTCCGGCTCCGGTCTCACCGCCGCGTTCACCGCAGCCGTCGCCGTACTGATCATCGCCTGCCCGTGCGCCTTGGGCCTGGCCACCCCTACCGCGCTGATGGTCGGCACCGGCCGCGGCGCGCAGCTCGGCATCCTGATCAAGGGCCCCGAGGTCCTGGAGACCACGCGCAAGGTCGACACGATCGTCCTGGACAAGACCGGCACGGTCACCACCGGCAAGATGACCCTCCTCGCGGTGCACACCGCCGAGGGCACCGCCGAGGACGACGTACTGCGGCTGGCGGGCGCACTGGAGCACGCCTCCGAGCACCCGATCGCACAGGCCGTCGCCTCCGGCGCGGCCGCCCGGGTCGGCGTCCTGCCCGTTCCCGGGGACTTCGCCAACATCCCCGGCCTCGGCGTCCAGGGCGTCGTGGACGGCCATGCCGTCCTGGTCGGCCGCGAGAAGCTGCTGACCGAGTGGGCGATGACCCTGCCGGCTGCGCTGGAGCGCGCCAAGGCCGCCGCCGAAGCCGCGGGCCGCACGGCGATCGCCGTCGCCTGGGACGGCGAGGCCCGCGCGGTCCTGGAGGTCGCCGACGCGGTCAAGGACACCAGCGCCGAGGCGATCCGGCGGCTGCGCGCCCTCGGTCTCACCCCGATCCTGCTCACCGGCGACAACAAGGCGGTGGCCGAAGCCGTCGCCGCGGAGGTCGGCATCGACGAGGTCATCGCGGAGGTCATGCCGCAGGACAAGGTCGACGTCGTCAAGCGGCTCCAGTCCGAAGGGCGCAGCGTCGCCATGGTCGGCGACGGGGTCAACGACGCGGCCGCGCTCGCCCAGGCGGACCTCGGCCTGGCCATGGGCACCGGCACGGACGCCGCGATCGAGGCGGGCGACCTGACCCTGGTACGCGGGGACCTGCGGGCCGCCGCCGACGCCATCCGGCTCGCCCGCAAGACACTCGGCACCATCCGCTCGAACCTGTTCTGGGCCTTCGCCTACAACGTGGCCGCCCTGCCGCTCGCCGCGGCCGGACTGCTCAACCCGATGATCGCCGGAGCGGCCATGGCCTTCTCCTCCGTCTTCGTCGTCGGCAACAGCCTGCGTCTGCGCGGCTTCCGGGCCGCCGCCAACTGAGGAGTCCCCGTGGCCGGTTACTCAGCACACAAGGAAGACGTCATCAGACGGCTGCGGCGGATCGAGGGCCAGGTCCGCGGCGTGCAGCGGATGGTGGACGACGACGTCTACTGCATCGAGGTACTGACCCAGGTGTCCGCGATCAACGCCGCGCTCCAGTCCTGCGCGGTGACGCTGCTCGACGAACACCTCGCCTGCTGCGTCACCGAGGCCATCGCGCAGGGCGGCGACCAGGCGAAGGCCAAGGTCGGTGAGGCCACCAAGGCGATCGCCCGCCTGATCCGCACCTGACGCCCTACGGCGCAACTGCCCTTCCGCGGAGGAGATTTCGCGGGAGGGCAGTGCGCCGTTCCGGCCCCGCCGGGCCGCCCGGCTACCCGGCCGGGGTATGCCCCCGGGGGACGGGCGGCCCGTACGATGAGCCGCTCGCGAGGGGTGAGGGGCCGAAAGGAATGCGCGTGCGCCGACTGGGAGATCTGGAGGCCGAGATCATGGACCGGCTCTGGTTGTGGCAACGGCCCGCCTCCGTCCGCGAGGTCGTCGACGACATCAACCTGGGCCGCCGGGTCGCCTACACTACCGTCATGACCGTGGCCGACATCCTGCACCGCAAGGGCTGGCTGCGCCGCGAGAAGTCCGGCCGGGCCTGGATCTACGAGGCGGTCCGCAGCCGCGAGGAGTACACCGCTGCGCTCATGCAGGACGCGTTGGGTGACAGCCAGGACCGCAAGGCCACCCTGCTGCGGTTCGTGGAGCGCATGTCCCGCGAGGACGTCGAAGCCCTGGACGCCGCCCTGCGGGCCGCCCGGCCCGGCCGGTCGGGCGACGCGCCCGCCGACGGCGCGGGACGCGAACGGTGAACCACCACGTGCTGCCCCCGCTCGGCCTGGTCCTGGTCACCGGCCTGGCGGCCCCCTGGCTGCTGGCCCGGGCCCGCTGGGCGCAGCAGGCCCCGCGCCTGGCGCTGGCCGTCTGGATCGCCTGCGGCACCGTGTTCGCGCTGGCCGCGGCGATGCTGCCGGCGCAGCTGTTGCTCCCGGCGCGCACCAGCCACCGGCTCGCCGACCTGGCCCTGACGTTCAGCGCGCCCTCCCCGCACCGGCTGGCGGCCGCCACGGCCCGGGAGTTCCTCGCCGCGGCTGCGGCGCTCGCCGTCGCGGCGCTGCCCGCGACCGGCTTCGTACGGGAACTGCTGCGGGCGCGGCGGGCCCGGACGCGCCACGCCGACCTGCTGCGGCTGGTCGGCCGGGCCGACCCGCAGCTCGGGGTGACGGTACTGGAGGACGATCGGCCCGCCGTGTACTGCCTGCCCGGACGCTCGCGCCGGGTGGTGGTCTCCTCGGGCGCAGTGGCGATGCTGACGGGACCGCAGCTGGCGGCGGCGCTCGCCCACGAGCGGGCCCACATCGGCGGCCGGCACCACCTGCTGGTCGCCGCGGCCGGGGCGTACTCGGCGCGGGTGTTCCGCGGCCTGCCGCTGGTCCGGATCGGCGGGAAGGCGGTACCGCTGCTGCTGGAGATGGCCGCCGACGACCGGGCACTGCGCGGCTGTTCCCGTGACGCACTGGCCCAAGCGCTGTACGCCCTGGCCGCCGGACAGGCACCGCACCGGGCGTTCGCGGCGGGCGGCCCCTCGGCCGCGCTGCGCATGAACCGCATCCTAGCCCCGCCCGCTCCGGGTCACCCCGCCCTGCGGGGGCTGCTCGCGGTGGCCGCCGCCGTCTCGGTGATCACGCCGCTGGTCTTCGCCTGCTGCTCGGTCCCGGGATAGCCGGTACCCCAATCCCCTGAATTACTAAGCGAATTCGTAGATTTAGCACCGCCACCGGTCCCTTGAATTCCCCGCTATTGTGGGCTCGGACGGGCTCAGGACCGGGACGGCGAGGGGTGCGGGACGGATGCTGCTGGCTGACGTGCGATCGGCCGCGCCCGGTGACGCGACGGCGATATCCCGGCTGCTGGCGGCCGCGATTCGCGCGGGCTACGAAGGCACGCTCGGAGAAATCCGCACCGCCCGCCTCGTGTCGGAGCAATGTTCACTGCCCCGCATTAGAGCGGAAATTGAAATTCCCGGCGGGGCGCCCGGCCGGCTCGGCTGGCTGGTCGCGGCCGACGCGGCCGGGCGGGTCGTGGGGGCCGTCTCGGGCGGTGTCCCCGTCGCCGCCGAAGGCGAGCTGTACTCCCTGTGCGTGGCGGCGGACCGGCGCCGCGCCGGGATCGGCACGGCGTTGCTGGCGGCGGCGACGGAGCGGATGCGGGCGCACGCGGCGGCCGCCCAGTGGATCGGCCTGCCCGTCGAAGCCGATCCCTCTGTCCCGTTCTTCGCCCGCCACGGCTTCACCGACGCCCTCCCGCTCCGCCTGCGCCGCCCGCTCTGACACCCGGCCGCTGCCCGGCCACTCCCCCGGGCCGCGTGGCAGATCCACGCCATCGCGTGTTCACGCAGCCCGTTCCCCCTGGTGGGGAGCACGCCCACCGGACAGGATTTCCTCAGCGGCGCGGTCCCGGCGGCACGGGAGCCACGCCCCGGACGGCCGGACCGAGCGAGCCCCTGGAGGAGCGATGCACACACCGAGCGGCACTTCCCTGCCCGTCGGGGCCGCCGCGCTCGCACCGGTCCTGCCGTCCGCGCGCCCCGGGGGGCCCGGCGCCCCGACGCGCGTCTGCACCGGGATCCGCGACGCCGCGGAGTACCTGCCCGGCCTGGAGTCGGTCTCGCCCGTGGCGGAGCCCGCGGCCTGGTTGCACGGCGCGCTGCTCGGCCCGTACAGCGCCGACATCGTGCGCTGCCTCAGGCTGGCGCGCGGCGTCGGCGGCCCCGTACTGGACCTGGGCTGCGGCGCCGGGCGGCTCGCGGTGCCCTTCGCCCGGCACGGCTTCGAGGTCGAGGGCGTGGACCGCGACCCGGAGTCCCTGGAGCGGCTGCACGCCTGGGGCCGGCGGATCGGCCCGCAGGTCGCGGACCGGCTGGCCACCACCCGGGCGGACCTGGCCTCCCTGCGGCTGCGGCGGGGGTACCGGCTGGTGCTGCTGGCCGGGGCGATGGTCTCGGCGGTACCGCCCGACGCGCGGCCGGGGCTGCTGCGCGAGATCGCCGCCCACCTGACCCCCGGCGGCGTCCTGGCCCTCGACTACACCGCGCACCGGCTCCGCGACCTGGCCGAGGATCCGCAGCGGACCTGGGCCTTCCAGGTTCCCCGGTTCGACGGCGTCGAGGAGTGGGCCGTGGCCCGGCAGGTCTTCGGGCTCGAGGAGATGAGCGAACGGATCACGTACTACACGGTGCGGACCGGCAAGCGGAGCAGCGAACGGGTGGTCCTGACGACCGACAAGTGGATCGTCGACGCGGGCCGGCTGACCGCCGAACTGCACGCGGCGGGCCTGCGCGTCGAGCGCCGCTCGCGCCACCGCATCGACGAGCGGACCGAGAGCGTCTTCCTCGTCTGCCGGGCCGCCGGCTGACTCCCGGCCGCGCGCGCCCGTACCCCCCTGCCCCCGTCGGGCAAGAGGTACGATGCACCCAAAGGTTTGGGCGGACCCAGACAGCGGACCGATGGCGGAGCGGGTGGCGGAGGAATGGCTGTCGTGGAGGAGTCGACGGGCCGCGAGGCGGTCATCCAGCGCCTCCGTGACGTGGGGCTGCGCGTCACCGGACCGCGCCTCGAAGTGCTGCAAGTCCTGTCCGCCGGCGGCCACCTGGACGTCGAGGCCATCACCGCGGCCGCCCGCGCCCGGCTCGGCACGCTGACCAGCCAGGCCGTCTACGAGATGCTGCGCCACTTCCTGGAGACCGGGCTGGCGACGAAGTTCGACCGCCCGGGTCTGCCCGCCGTCTTCGAGATCGCCGGCCCGCCGCACCAGCACGCGCTCTGCCTGCGCTGCGGCCGGGTGGAGAACGTACGGGCCGAAGTCCCGCAGCCGGCCGACGAGGTGCTGCTGGAGTGGCGGATGGGCGGCGGCGCGGAAGTGGTGTTCAAGGGCCTCTGCCCCGACTGCCTCCGGGCGGAAGGGGCGTCGTAGCGACACCCGTTGGGCGCCCGACAGGGCGGCGAATGGTCCAGGTGACGCCCGTCACATGCGAATCGAGGGAGCGAGAGCCCCTCCAGCCGCATGTGTCAAAGTGTGACTGTCGATTCGCAAGACGAGGGGGTCACTGCGCGATGGCAGCGGGCGATGGCAGGGACGGCATCCAGTCGGCCGACAGGGTGTTCGCCCTCTATCAGGAGCTGCGCCTGCGCGGGGTGTCCGACCTGGGCGACGTGTCCCGCGAACTCGGCCTGGCCCCCGAGGAGTACGAGCGGCGACGGGCCGAACTGATCGGGCTCGGCCTGATCGTGCCGACCGGGACCACTCACGCCACGCGGGCCGATCTCCAGGCCGGCACCTGGGAGTCGGGGACCGACGCCGTCGCCGTGGTCGACCCCGAGATCGCCCTGCTGCGCATGCTGCGACGGGAACGCGAGCGGCTGCGCGAGCACCTGGACGAGTCCGACCGGGCCTACGCCTCCCTCGAAACGCTGGTCGGCACGTTCCTGCGGCCCGGTTCGCTGAGCGGCTCCGAGGTCGAGGTGGAGATCCTCGACGACTACGGCCGGATCCAGCAGGTGCTGGAGGACATCACCGACGTCATCCAGCACGACCTGGCCTCGATGCACGTGACCGCCCTGGTCCGGGAGGTCGCCGACCGCGTCCTGAGCCGGGACCGGCGCCAGATCGACAACGGCGTGCGCATCCGGGCCATCTACCACCAGCGCATCACCACCTCGCCGGAGGCGACGGAGATGCTGCGCCGGCGGGTCGAGGCGGGGGTCGAGATCCGCATGTCGCCCGCCGTCCCGATGAACATGATCATCGCCGATCAGCAGTTCGCCGTGCTGCCCGTCCACCCCGAGGACCGGGCGGCCGGCGCGATCCTCGCCCGCGGCCCGGCGCTCGTGCGCTCCTACCGGGCGCTGTACGAGCACTGTTGGCACGCGGCGACACCGTACGGTGACGACGCCGCCCCCGAAGTCGGCGGGGACGGGCTGTCCGAACAGCAGCGGGCGGCCTTGAAGATGCTCGCTTCCGGCATGAAGGACGAGAAGGTGGCGCGGACACTGGGCGTCTCCCTGCGCACGGTCAGCCGCATGCTGTCCGAACTGATGCAGGAGATGGGGGCGTCGAGCCGGTTCGAGGCCGGAGTGCGCGCCCAGCGCCTCGGCTGGCTGGACTGACGCACCGACCGACCGCACCGCGGCGGAAAAGCCCCGCCGCCGCCCGACCCGTGGGGGTAGGCGTGCGCGGGGCTTTCGCCGTACGGCAGGCGGGCGGAACCCGCGCGGGACACTAGTCCCAGCCGTTGCCGTTCGACGCGGTGGTGACGGCCGCGGTACAGAACAGGCGAGCGGACATGATTCCTCCAGGAAGCCGGAATGGGTTCGGGGTCTTCGCTACCCGTGCCGCCGGGATCGCGTGAAGACCTCTCCATTGTCCTACGCCTCACGGGGCGGGGCCCGATTCCTGTAGTGCGTCTGAGGCGGAACTGGAGCCGTCCGGACCGGAGTTCACATTGACGTTACGCTTACATACCTTTGGTCAAGTCAAAAGAGCTGTTAGGCTGGCATTCCGGCCTTCTCGACCCTCCAGGAGAGAGGCGTCGGCGAGGCAGGAGCGTGCCGCCGCTCCTGCCTCACTCGTTCCCGGCGCCCCGCCGCCGCCCGCGCCCGGTGCTCCTCCCCCAGCGCATCCCGGTAGACCTCCAGCGTCCGGGCGGCGGCGGCCTGCCAGCTCATGGCCCGCGCGTGGGCCACGGCCGCCTCCCCCATCGCGACGCCCACCGCGGGATCCTCGACGAGCCGGCGCAGCCGCCGCGCGTACTCGGCCGGATCGTGGCCGTCCACCAGCATCCCGGTCACCCCGTCCCGCACCGCGGTCGGCAGACCGCCGACCGCAGCCGCCAGGACCGGGGTTCCGCAGGCCTGCGCCTCCAGCGCGACCAGCCCGAACGACTCGCTGCGCGAGGGCACCACCAGGACGTCCGCCGCCCGGTACCACTCGGCCAGCTCCCCCTGCGGCACGGGCGGGGAGAGCCGCAGTACGTCCGCCACCCCGAGCTCGCGCGCCAGCTCCCGGGCCCCGCCACGGGGCCCGGCCCCCGAATGCCCGCCCACCACGGGGACGACCAGGCGCGGGCGGAGCCCCGGAACCGCCGACAGCAGCTCGGCGACCGCCCGCACCATGACGTCGGGGCCCTTGAGCGGCTGGATCCGGCCCGCGTACATCGGGACGAACGCGTCCGCCGGCAGGCCGAGCCGGGCCCGCGCCGCCGCCCGCCCCCGGCCCGGCCCGAAGGTGCGCAGGTCCACGCCCGGCCGGACGATCTCGGTCCGGCGGGCGGTGGCCCCGTACAACTCCCGCAGCGCCCGGGCCTCGTCCGCCGTGTTGGCGATCAGCCGGTCCGCGGCAGCCGCCATCTGGTGCTCGCCCCGGATCCGCAGCTCCGGCTCCGGCCGGTCCCCTTCGGCGAGCGCGGCGTTCTTCACCCGGGCGAGCGTGTGGGCGGTGTGCACGAGGGGGATCCGCCAGCCCGCGGCGGCGATCCGGCCGGCCTGGCCGGACAGCCAGTAGTGGGAGTGGACCAGGTCGTAGCGCCGGTCCTCCTTGAGCAGCGCCAGCGAGAACGGCACGACCAGCCCCGGCATGTCCTCCTTGGGCAGTGCCGCGCGCGGACCGGCCGGCAGGTGGCGGACCTGCACGCCGGGGGCGAGGTCGACCCGGGCCGGTCCGCCCTCGCCCCGGCAGCGGGTGTACAGGTCGACCTCGACGCCGCGTTCCGCGAGGGCCCGGGAGAGCTGGACCATGTAGACGTTCATGCCGCCCGCGTCCCCGGTGCCGGGCTGGTGCAGCGGCGAGGTGTGGACGCTGAGCATGGCGACGCGCAGGGACACGTGGATCTCCTAGCGGAAAGTGGGGGTCAGAAGCCGAACACCGGCCCCGAGGGGGGTGCCAGCCGGGTGCCGGGCCGGGGTGGCGCGAGCGCCTCGGCCGAGACGGGCAGTCCCGGTGCGGCCCCGAGCGCCGAGGCCAGCCGGTCCGCGCCCTCCGGCATCACCGGCCGCGCCCACGCGCTGAGCGCCCGGGCGACGGCCAGTTGCGCCGACAGGGCGGGCAGGTGCCGGCCATCGCGGCCGGGGCGGTGTACGTCGTGTGCGTTGACGTGACCGAAGTCGGCGGCCGAGCGCACCACTTCGTCCAGCAGGGCGACCGCCCTGCGCGGGTCGAAGGCGTCCGGCCCGTACGCCTCGCGCAGGTCCGCCACGGCGCGCAGCAGCCGCCGCTCCAGGACCGGCCAGCCCGTGCCGCCGGGGAGCGCGGCCGGGACCAGGCCGGCGCACTGCTCGCGGACGGCGGCGAACAGCCGGGAGAGCCAGCTGTTCCAGTTCTCGTCCAGCTCCTGGCGGGCCGCGGCGAGCCGGTCGGTACGGAAGTGCGTGCGCCGCCCCACGGGGCGGGCCGCCAGGACGTGCCGGCGCAGGGTGTCGGACCCGTATTCGGTGATCAGGTCCAGCGCCCAGGCCTGGTGGCCCTCGCCGTGGCCGGCGGCCGGGTCATCGATGACGTACGCCTCGTTGACGCAGAACTCCTGCGCCGGCACCGCGCCGCGGGCGGCCAGCAGGACCGGCAGCAGCACGGCGTGGCAGAAGGCGTGCCCGAAACCGCAGAAGTGGACGGCGCGTCCGGGCACGGGCCGGCCCTCCCCGTAGCCGAAGAGGTGCATCGCGGCGGTCTCGAAGCAGCCGTCGATCCGGTGCTCGGGAAAGCCGTCGACGGGTACGGGCAGGCCCCATTCCGCCGGGTTCGTCACCGCGACGTCCGGCAGGCCGTCCTCCAGCAGCGCTTCGCACAGCGCGGCCAGCCGGGGCGGCAGGCCCGCCTCGGACCAGTACCCGGCCAGGGCGTCGCGGAACGGTTCGAGCGGGACGTACAGGCGTCGGCAGCGCCGGAGCACCGAAGACGTCCCGCACCGGGTGCACCGCGGTTCGAGGAGGTCGCCCCCGTCGTTGGGGCGGGCGCACTCATGGCACATCCCGCCCTCGCCGGGAGCCGCGCAGTGCGGGCAGGAGCCGGTCACGTGCGCCCCGTGGAGCCAGCGCCCGCACGGTTCGCAGTACGGCATCAGCCGCGTCCGGGCGGCGATCACGCCCTCGGCGTGGAGCTGCCGGAAGAGGTCCGACATCCAGCCCGCGTAGCCCTCGTCCTGGCGGGGCCGCACGATGTGGTCGAACTCGACGCCCGAACGAACCCAGTCCGCCGTGATCGCCTCCCGGAACCCTTCGGCGACCTCCTCCGGCTTGCGCCCCGCGCGCAGGGCGCGGGCGTGGACGGAGCTGCTGTGGTCGGCGGTGCCGGTGGTGAACAGGACCGGTTCGCCCTCGGCGCGCAGGTACCGGGAGAGGACGTCGGCGGCGACGTACGGTCCCGCGAGGTGGCCGACGTGGAGTTCGCCGTGGGTGGCGGGAGGGGTCGCGGTGATCCAGACGGGGGTGCTCAATGGGACCTCCTTGACGCTGTGGTGCGCAATGCTCAGCGAGGCTCGAAAGGGGTGGAGCGGATTAAGTCCTCGTGCGGCCGCACGGCGCTGAATCGCGCCGGACGGGGCCGAGTGCGGTCGAATTGGCGCCGGTTGCCGGCCGCCACGGCATGCGGATTCTCGAATGGCATTCTTCGCTCGGTCTCCCTACGGGGAACTGGACGCGCATGCGGTCGAATTCGCGACTCCCGGGAACAATGGAGAACCGGGGTCCAGACAAGCGTGCCAGAGGAAACAAGTGGCAGGACCGGGAAGCGCTTGCGCATTCACGCCGTTGCGCGGACACGCCAAAGGGGTTGTCTTGCGGCGCCTCCCGCCGCCCAACAGGCTGCTCCCATGGAACACTTCGCGACCGATCCCATAGACCGAAGCGCCCCGGAGTCCCTGCTCGTGGTGGCCGCGCACCCGGACGACATCGAGTTCTGCGTCAGCGGCACGGTCATGCGGTGGATCGCTCAGGGCACGACCCGGGTGACGTACTGCATCGTCACGGACGGCGGCGCCGGCGGTTACGACGAGCAGCTGCCCCGGCAGGCGATGGGGGACCTCCGGCGGGCCGAACAGGTGCATTCCGCGAAGCGCAGCGGGGTGGACGACGTCCGCTTCCTCGGCTATCCCGACAGCTACGTCGAGCCGAGCGTCGAGCTGCGCCGCGACCTGTGCCGGGTGATCCGTCAGGTCCGCCCGCAGCGCGCCGTCATCCCCAGCCCCGAGATCAACTGGGCGCGCGTCGCCGACCTGCACCCGGACCACCGGGCGGTCGGTGATGCCGCCCTGCGGGCGGTCTACCCGGAGGCGCGCAACCCGTTCGCCCATCCGTCCCTGCTCAAGGAGGAGGGGCTGGAGCCGTGGACCGTGCCGGAGCTGTGGCTGATGACGGGTCCCACCCCGAACCAGTACATCGACGTGACCCCGGTCTTCGACCGCAAGGTGGAGGCGCTGCGGATCCACACCTCGCAGACCGCGCACTTCGACGACCTGGCGGGGCTGCTCCGGGAGTGGCTGGGCGAGCACGCGCGGGCCGCCGGGCTGCCCGCGGGGCGCATGGCGGAGGCGTTCCAGGTCGTCAGGATCGACTGAGTCCCGGTCCGCGCGCCGCGTCGGGCGGCCGGACCGGGACGGAGCCGTGCGCGCCGCGTCGCCGTGCTGTTCGCCCGGTTCACGCTTCCCGGTTCACGCTTCCCGGTTCACGCTTCCCGCTTTCCCTTCACCGGTAGATGAGCAGTTCCTCCTCGGCCGCTCCCGCCAGTTCGTAGCGGGTGCCGACCAGCGGGCGGCCCGAGTAGAGACGGATGAGCGTCGGTGCGTCACCCCGGAAGCGGGCGGCGGGACGGCCGTCCACCGCGTTGCCCAGGACCAGCGCCCCGTGCTGCCCGGCGATGTCCGCCAGCAGCCGGGGCGTTGCGCGCTTGCGGCTCGCCGTGCGGAGCAGGGGCAGGGAGAGCTCCAGGGCGGCCCCGCCGTAGGCGCCCGGCTCGCCGAGCGCCTCGCGTACGTCGCCCGCGTGGATCCACTCCCCCAGCGCCACGGCGTCCAGGGTGCCGTCACCGGCCGCGATGGCCGGCCCGGCCTCGGTCAGGCCGCGCTCCAGCTCGTCCAGGATCCGCGCCACGGGCCGGTCCGCCCGCTCCGCGACGTCGGCGGCGTTGGCGGCGGGGAGGAAGACCCCCTCCTCCAGCCGGCCCTCCACGATGCGCACGAGGGCGGCCGCACAGTGCGCGAGCACGTCGCGAACCGTCCATCCCGGGCAGGCGGTGCGCAGCGCGTACGCGGCCGGGGGCGTGCGGCGCAACAGCGGCACCAGGGCGTCCCGCTCGGTGCGCAGGAGGCGGTCCGGGAGCCAGGGGTCGCGCATGTCCTCGGTGGCGATCATGGGATTAGTAGCGGTAGTGGTCGGGCTTGTACGGGCCTTCGACCTTGACGCCGATGTAGGCGGCCTGCTCCGGACGCAGGGTGGTGAGCCTGACGCCCAGC